>JAFGHE010000066.1 GCA_016930295.1 Sedimentisphaerales bacterium | reverse complement strand
GGCAATCAAGGGCCGGGGTATTGTGCCGGCGCTGGCTCAGCAGTCGATTCGCGAGATGGAACGGACCGGGCGGTCGCCTGAGGATGTGATTAATACAGCGACCTGGGGTGTATTTCAGGAAGGGTATCAAGGTGGTTTTTTGGCGGATGCCGACCATCTCAAGACGCGTGAGCATGTCAGGAGAACGGCCGGGGCCGGCTTTACCATGTTTACCTGCGATCCCAGCGATCATGTGCGCGAAGGGGCCGCCGCCCTGCAGGGTAATGACCTTAAGGACGCCTTTTCGCAGTTGGACCACTGGCAGGAACTGATGGCCCGTTACGTGGATAAGACATTTAAAGCGGAGCTTTCTGCTTTGGGATTTGGGTATGAGGGCCGGTTTGGACCGGAAGAGCTTATGCGGGCCGCGGTTAAATACTATCGGGCCATTGAGTTTGCCGGGCAGATGTGTGAGTGGCTGAAAGAAGAAGCAGGTGGTGCCTTTGATTACGAAATTTCCGTGGACGAGACGGGCGATCCCACCAGTCCACTGGAACACCTGTTTATTATCCATGAACTCCAGCGACAAAATGTGGAGTTTGTCAGCCTGGCCCTGCGGTTTGTGGGGGATTTTCAAAAGGGAATCGATTATATCGGCGATGTGGAGGAATTTGAGGACACGCTGAAAGCGCATGCGGCTATTGCTAAAGCGTTTGGCCCTTACAAGCTTTCCCTTCATTCGGGATCGGATAAATTTAAAATATATCCGGTGTTCAGTAAATACACGGATAATCGCTATCACGTAAAGACCTCGGGCACGAGTTACCTGGAGGCCGTGAAGGTGATCGCCGAGGTTAATCCGGAACTGTTCCGAAGAATCCATGCCTTCGCGCTGGAGCGTTTCGGCCGGGACCGGGCCACCTATCATGTCACGACGGATCTGGGCCTGATTTCTGATCCACATAGTCTCAGGGATAATGAACTGCCGTCTCTCTTGGACCAGAATGCCGCCCGGCAGTTATTCCATATCACCTATGGGTCCGTGCTTTCCGGGCAGGCAAACGGAGAATATCTCTTCCGAGACGAATTTATGAAAACACTTGCCCAAAACGAGGAAAAACACTATTATTTCCTAAACGAGCATATAGGTCATCATATCGACCTTTTAACAGGACGGGAAAAGTAGAAGAGAATCACTTGTGTGTTTAGATATTTAAAATACAGACGCCGTTATCATTTAAATGAGGAGTTGTTATGAAACGTATCGATTTGTGGATAAACGAACGGAATCACCTTTTGATCGTATTATTTATCGCGGCCTGTTTAATGACGGCACAGGCACAGGCGGCGGAGGGGCTGGTGATTAATGATCAGGATTATTTTGAGATGCCGGGCCTGAATGTGCTGGTGTATCACAATACGTATCCTGAGGGCCATCAGGGCGGGGTGGAGATCATTCAGCATGGCGACCGGGTGGCCACCTGCGGTGAAGTGCGTTTGTCGGCGGCGCCCGGACAGTGGCAGCCGGTGCCGAAACTGGGGGAAGGATTTCAAAAAAGAGGGCCCAGTCCCCTGACGGTTTCGTTTGAAAGCCGCAAGGTGGATCGCGAAAAAAATGAAATCACCATGCCGTGCAGCTATCCGGATGAGAGCCGCGCGCGTAAAGGATTCAACCCTATTATTTATCCTGATCTGGATCTTAAATACAGCGTGCGGGTCAAAGCCGATGGTCCGTCATTTACGATTTCGGTGGATCTGGACGAGCCGCTGCCGGCGGAATGGGTTGGGCGCGTCAGTTATAACCTGGAATTGTTCCCGGCGAATTTATACGGCAAGATGTATGCCATGGATGGTCAGACGGGCATATTCCCGCGCCAGGCCGAGGGGCCCACGTATTTGAATGAGGAGGGCGAAGCGGAAGCTGAGCCGCTGGCCGAAGGCATGAAACTGGTAGTGGCGCCGGAGAGTGAACTGTTTCGCATGACCATCGAGAGCAAGGGCGCCAAGCTCAAATTACTGGACGGCAGTTTAAAGCACAATAACGGGTGGTTTGTGGTGCGGTCGTTAATTCCGGCCGGGGCGACAAAGGATGCGGTGGTATGGCATATTACACCCCATGTTATACCCAACTGGAAATACCCGCCGGTAGTGCATGTCTCGCAGGTGGGCTATCATCCGAATCAGCCCAAGATGGCCGTTATCGAACAGGATAAACAGGATACCGAGTTTCAGAACATTATCCTGCAAAAGGTCACGCCGGCCGGCGAGTATAAAACCGTACGCGATGAACCGCCCAAGCCGTGGGGGCAGTTCATGCGTTATCAATATGGGCAGTTTGATTTTTCCGATGTCAGGGAGCCCGGCATTTACGTATTGAAATACGGCGACTTCACCACCGCGGCGTTTCAGATTAAAAACGATATTTATAAGCGTCACGTGTGGCAGCCGACCCTGGAGTATTTTTTGCCGGTGCAGATGTGTCATATGCGGGTGAATCAGAAATATCGTATCTGGCACGGGGCCTGTCATTTGGACGATGCCCTGATGGCGCCGCTTAATATCAATCATTTTGACGGGTACAATAATACGAAGGAAGCGTCCACGCTGTGTTCTTTCAAGCCGCTCGAGCATGTTCCTGAACTGGATGCCGGGGGCTGGCATGATGCCGGGGACTATGATTTGCGTATCGAGACGCAGTCTCATACCACATTGATTCTGGCACTGGCGTACGAAGCGTTTGATATTCAGGACGATCAGACATTTATCGATCAGGAACATAAACACGTGGAGATTCATCAGCCCGACGGCAAGCCGGATATTCTCCAGCAGGTGGAGCATGGGGTGATTACGATTCTGGGCGGCTATCGTCAGATGGGCCGGTTGTATCGGGGTATTATCTGTCCCAGCCTGCGCCAGTACGTGATGCTGGGAGACGGGTCCGTAATGACCGACAATAAGGTGTTTGACGATGAAGCACAAAAAGCAAAGGCCGCGGCGATTGACGAACTCTGGTATAAGAAGGTCGCGAACCGCTATTCCAAAGTGTTTGATCCGGAGATGAACCTGGACGAGATTGAGGCGTATATCCCTGACCTGGATGATCGGCTGGTATTCAATGAAGACAATCCCGGGCGCCAGATTTTCGGGGTAGCGGCCCTGGCGGCCGCGGCCCGGGTCTTGAAAGGATACAATGATGAACTGGCCGGGGAATGTCTGACCGTAGCCGAAGCGCTCTGGGAAGAAAATAAAGAGGCCAAAATCGAGGGCCGGCGCATGGGCGGCGTCAAAGTTCAGGTACTGGCAGAACTGATTCTGACCACGGGCAAGGAATCCTATAAAAAGGAACTCTGCGGCATGGTAGATGTAATTGAAACAAATTTCATGTTCGTGGGTTGGAGTCTGGGCCGGGTTATGCCGCTTATTGATAATAAGGAATTTCAGGAGAGGGTAACACAGGCCGCGCGCGCGCATCAGGAGCAGTTGGCCCGGATGCTCACGGAAAATCCCTTTGGCTGTCCGCTGGATAACATGGAAATCATTGGCTTTACCCAGTATTTTTACTGTAAGGGCTGGCCGGAGATATTCAGTACAGACAACCTGTATGCCGTAGTTAACTTTCTCTTAGGCTGTCATCCGGGGGTGACCACCAATTCTCTGGTATCCGGCATTGGCGCCAATTCGCCGGTGATTGCCTATGGATTCAACCGGGCGGACTGGAGTTACGTGCCGGGCGGCACGTTCTGGAACGCGTTCAATCTGGTGCGCCCGGATCTGCCGGAAGACAAGGTCTGGCCGTTTTTATGGCAGGAACGCGAATACATCGTCAACGGCGCCTGCATGTATATGTTCACCATCCTGGCCGCCGATCAACTGGCGGGAAAATAAACATAGTTCAATCCGGGACTTACTTTGTCTGCGGGCATGATTTATATGTTTGCATACCATCATAGCCTCTTATCAACCGGTTATCCCCGATGCTGGTACCAGGATACATGAGAAATCTCGATCGTCAAGTGGATTACTGGAACAGGGTTGCCTCAAAAAAAGAATTTGCGCATCCGTTTGACAGTAAGCATTTTCAGAGTCTCGTACCTTCGGATGGGCGAATTCTGGATTATGGCTGCGGTTACGGTCGGATAGGCGATCAACTGCTCGGGTCAGGATATAAAGAAATCTTTGGTATCGATGTTTCTGAAAAAATGATTGAACAGGCGTCCAGACGTTATCCACAAATCGAATTTACTCTGCTGAATGATAATATTTTGCGATACGAAGATGAATATTTTGATGCCGTGGTTCTGTTTGCCGTGTTGACATGCGTGCCCGGTGACGTGGCACAGCAGGAGATCATAAGGGATATTTATCGTGTTCTTCGTTTCGGCGGCATCCTTTACGTAAGCGACCTTCCCCTCCAGGAGGATGAGAGAAATCAGGCAAGATACCGTGATTACGCCCGGCAGTATGGCGTGTTTGGAGTCTTTGAACTGCCCGACGGCGGTGTTGTGCGGCACCACTCCATGGATTGGATTGAAACGTTGCTGCGGCCATTTGAGAAAATCTCAACGAAATTTCTTCCCGCCCTGACCATGAACCAGAATCCGGTAAAGATATTCCAGTATTTTGGTAAGAAGTGCGGTAATCGTCTCTCCGGAGATATCACGTAATCAATCTATCGGATTCACCCCTGGGTGGATTTTAAGCTATAGCGGAGGGAATTTTTCAGGCGTCTTTGTCTTTGATGATGACGTTGCCGGAGCCGCGTTTGACTTTGCCGAGGAAATAAGGGGTTTCGCCCAGTTGGCGGAGGTGGCTCATGATGGAGCGGGTGAATTTCGGGCGTACGATGAGAATGTAGCCGATGCCCATATTGAATACGCGGAACATTTCGTGGTCATCGACGGGTCCGAGTTTCTGCAGGAAGTTGAAGATGGGCGGGATGTCCCATTTTTTGTTGATGACCACATCGCACTCTTTGCCGATGACGCGGGGGATATTACCGACGAGTCCGCTGCCGGTGATATGGGCCATGGCTTTTACGACTTTTTTGACGCGGTATTTTTTCAGGAGGGCCACGATGGATTTGACATAGATACGGGTCGGGCGCAGCAATGCTTCGCCAAGCGGTTCTCCGAGTTCTTCGACGGGGTCGTTTACGTTAAGGCCGGCCTGTTCGAAGCAGATTTGGCGCACCAGGGAATAGCCGTTGGAATGGAGACCGCTGGACGCCAGTCCGATGACCGAGTCACCCGGCTCGACGAACCGGCCGTTAATAAGTTTTTTTCTTTCCACTACGCCTACGGCAAATCCGGCCAGGTCGAATTCGCCCTTGCGATACAGGTCCGGCATTTCGGCGGTTTCTCCGCCGAGCAGGGCGCAGTCTCCTTGTCGGCAGCCTTCACAAATGCCGGAGACCATCTGGTTGATCTGCTCCGGCAGGAGTTTATTGACCGCGATATAGTCCAGGAAAAACAGCGGTTCAGCACCCTGGACCAGCATATCGTTGACGCTCATGGCCACCAGGTCGATGCCGACCGTATCGAACCGGTTCATCTGCGCGGCTATCTTGATTTTGGTACCCACGCCGTCAGTACAGGCGACCAGTACGGGATCGCGGTAGTTTTTCTTGAATAGCTTATCGTCGTAATCCAGCCGGAACAGCCCGGCAAAGGCGTTATGCAGATGAATCACGCGGGGGCTGTGCGTACTGCGTACATTGGCGCTGATCAGGTTCACCATCTGATCATTGGCGTCAATATCCACTCCTGCCTGTTGATAAGTGACTTTTTTGCTCATATTACTTTAATAGTAATTTTTATAGGTTCGTTTGTACTATCTCCTCAAGAGTTTGATCGCATATATTCATTGCGTCTGCCAGTTTATTCGAACAGTTTTTTCTGGAATCGTTCGAAGGCGTATTTACTGACGGCCTGGTCCACGGGGATGGGGTATTTTCCGGACCAGCAGGCGTTGCAGTAGTGGTCCGGCGGGTGTTTGACACAACTGAGCATGCCCTCGAGGGTCAGGTAGGCCAGCGAGTCGACTTCGAGATAATCGCGGATTTCGTCCACGGTTCGTTTATTGGCGATGAGTTCGTCATGGCTGGGGAAATCGATGCCGTAGAAGCAGGGGTGCCGGATGGGCGGCGAAGCCACGCGCAGATGGATTTCTTTGGCCCCGGCCCGGCGCAGGGCGCCCATTTTGCCGCGGGTAGTGGTGCCGCGCACGATGGAATCTTCAATAACGATCAGGCGCTTGTCCTTGACCACTTCTTTTATGACATTTAATTTCATTTTAACGGCCAGGTCACGAGTGGGCTGTTCCGGCTCAATAAAGCTGCGTCCGGCGTAGTGACTGACGGTAAAGCCGCGTTCGTAGGGGATGCCTATTTCTTCGGCATACCCGCCGGCGGCGCAACGGGCACAGTTGGGGACCGGGGTAACAATATCTGCTTCGACCGGCGCTTCGCGGGCCAGTTGTTTGCCCATTTCGTGGCGGACCAGGTGGACATTTTCCCCAAAGACGGTACTGGAGGGGTCGGAGAAATAGACCTGCTCGAAGATGCAGTAGGACGGTTTCGTGGTACCGGGAGTATCGAAGAATCGGCTGTGCAGGCCGTTATCGTCCAGGGTGATAATTTCGCCGGGCTCGGCCTCCCGGATAAATTCAGCGTCAATGATATCCAGGGCGCAGGTTTCCGAGGCCACAACATAGGCGCCGTTGGGTGTTTTACCGATACATAACGGCCGAACGCCATGCGGGTCGCGTGCGGCGACGATCCGGTCCGGCAACAAGAACAAAAGACAGTACGAACCCTGCAGGTGGCCGAGTACATGGGCCATAGGATCCGGCTTGGTGATATGGGTCGGTTTGGCCAGCAGATGGATGATGATTTCACTGTCTGAAGTGCCCTTGAAGATATGACCGTGAGCTTCGTATTCGTCTCGTAAGAGCATGGCATTAATTAAGTTGCCATTGTGGGCAACGGCAATCTGGCCGCGGGAATATTCCACCAGGAGTGGCTGGGCGTTTTCCAGGCGGGATGAGCCTGAGGTGGAGTATCGGACGTGTCCAATGGCGCTATGGCCCATAGGGGTCATGGTCCTTAAGACGGACGTGGGAAACACTTCTCCCACCAGTCCCATTCCGGTATGACCATTAAGGGTTTCCCCGTCACTAACGGCCATTCCGGCCGATTCCTGGCCTCTATGCTGGAGGGCATGCAGCCCGAAATAACACTTTTCGACCGCGGCCGGGTCGCCATAAATACCAAAAAGTCCGCATTTTTCCTTAGCGTCATAATCCGGCGGCAGGTCCGTTACAGTGTGTCGCGGGTTGAGCCGGCAGAATGACGCGGATCGACAGTGCTCTCTTATCATATATCCTGGGTCTCTCAAAAAAGGCATTGTAACGACTTTGCTCGTAAAAGTCAACCTTTAGGTCGGGTGAACTTGTAAATCCAGATACTTGAATGGATTGGGCAAGGCTGCTATAATGGCCTCCGGCAAATGGATTTGCCCTATGGAGAGTACTAATTAATGCGTAGTACAACGAAACATTTTTCTCCTTTGACACAGGTATCTCTGGCTGTAGGTTTTCTGGTGCTGGTGGTGGCCATTGGCACAATGGGATTTGTGCTGTTGGAAGATGTCTCGATACTGAAAGGTCTGTATATAACCCTTATTACTATCAGTACTTTGGGTATGATGGCGGATTCGGGTTATGCTTTGGGGCCGTCAGGCCAGTTATTAATCATGTTCCTGATTGTTGTAGGTATCGGCGCGGGCATGATCGCGCTGACCACCATTGTCTCTACGGTGGTGGAAGGTCATATACGCAGCGTATTAGGGAGACGTAAAGTGGATATGAAAATTTCCTCCTTAACCAGTCATATTATCGTTTGCGGGTACGGTCGTATGGGCCGGAGCCTGTGTGAGAATCTGAAGGATCGTAAATCCGAACTGGTGGTTATTGAACAGGATGATAATCTAACCGCCCTGGCCGAACAGGACGGATTGCTTTATATCCTGGGTGACGCCACCGAAGAAACAATCCTGCAGGATGCCGGAATCCAGCGGGCTCGGGGACTGGTGGCAGCGCTGGGTTCCGATGCGGCCAATGTCTTTACCACGCTGGTCGCCCGCGATCTGAATCCTGATATTTTTATAACCGCACGCGCGGAAAAAACCGAAAGTATCTCCCGCCTGATACGGGCCGGAGCTGATAATGCCATTTGTCCGCAGGTGATTGGTGCAACACGCATGGCGAATATTCTGACCCGGCCGGGAGTCGTGGAATTTCTCGATTTTGCGGCCCAGGGCCTGGAACTGGAGGCAGAGCAGTTTAAAATTTCCTCCGGAAGTCAGCTGGTGGGCAAGACCTTACGCCAGGCGAATCTACCGCGTGAAGTCGGTGTTCTGGTCATTGCCCTCAAGCGTAAGGACGACAAGACGGTATTTAATCCTGACCCGGACACCGAACTGCAGGAAGAAGATGTTATGATTGTCACCGGTCAGGTGGGATCCATGGCGAAACTGGGACAACTTTATTCATGAAAAGAATTACATGATTTTATATACAATCTTTGCGACTGCGATAATACTGTTACACATTCTGTTTTTGGTTGAAGCCTGGCGGCATTTCAGTTTTTATCTGCGTAAATATCAGCGGAACTCCACCAAATATCTGCCGCGTACGGCGCTGATTTGTCCGTGTAAAGGACTGGATACCACATTCGACAAAAATATCGACTCTCTTTTTCACCAGGAGTACCCGGACTATGAGATATTTTTTGTGGTGGAAAGTCCGGACGATCCGGCGTATGAACGGCTTAAGAATACCATATCAGCCAAAAGCTCGAATTCCGATTGTCCCCAGGCGCACCTTATAATTGCCGGTCCGGCGCAAACGTGTGCCCAGAAAGTGTATAATCTTCTTACGGTGTATAAATCCCTGTCGGACGATATAGAAGTAATGGCTTTTATTGATTCGGATGCGTGTTTGAAACCCAATTTTCTCTCCGGCCTGGTGTATCCGTTAAAAAGGGATCGGGTGGGCGCTGCAACCGGGTACCGGTGGTTTGTGCCGACCGACTATCGGTTCAGCAGTATAGTGCTTAGTGCGATGAACGCTTTTTTTGCCTCGCAGTTGGGCCCTCATCCGTGGAACTGTGTATGGGGTGGGGCTATGGCATTGCGACATGAGGTCTTTGATCGTATCGGCCTGGATAAGGTATGGCGGAATACCTGTACGGATGATTATTCTCTCACGCGTACGGTTAGACAGGCGGGTCTGTCTATCGCGTTTGTGCCGGGGTGTTTTGTGGCCAGTTATGAGAGTACAAACTGGTCCGATCTTTATTGGTTTGCACGGCGTCAGTTCATAATAACACGAGTTTGTGTACCTAAGTTATGGATGCTGGCGGTATTGGGAGTGGGGCATTTTGTGCTGGCCTTCTGGCTCGGTATGGGGGTGAGTATGTATTTATATATGAATAATTTGTCCTATGCCGGGTATGCCGCGATACTGCCTGGTGTATTGTACCTAAGTTCTGTAATAAAGGGCGTTTTCAGACAGTTTGCCATCCGGAAGATACTGCCGGATGATCGTAAGAGATTGTTAATACCTGGATTAGTGGACATTTTTTTACAACCTGTCGTAGGGTTATTTACCCTGACGTGTCTGCTGTCAGCCTCTTTTTCGCGAGTCATTGATTGGCGCGGTATTCGCTATATACTACATGATTATGAGCATACGGAGGTAATCTTAAAAACTGGGCCGACCGAAAAATGCGATAATTAAATAATGTATTTACAAATTCAGACTGTTTAATAAAAACAACACATCTTTCGCTGTTATTTCAGGGAATATTCCGTAAAAACAGGGTTTCGGTGAGATTTTATGGCTTCATTTAATAGTATATGGTAAGATTATTTTTGACAAATAGGGCGGGAGTGGTTAGATTAAGTAGCTTAATTATGAAATGTAGCTCTAGCTTTCACAGGATAAAATATCTTAGTAAATTCTTGGAAAGGATAAATCTCAATGCAGGAATTCGAGCAATTAAAGGATGTTATCGCGGCGGTTGAGGATGATGTCATCAAGGCTGAGGGTGGAAATAAGGCTGCCGGCACCCGGGTCCGCAAGACCATGCAGGAGATCAAACAAATCGCACAGTCCGTCCGGACTAAAATTCTGGAAGCACGTACTGAGTAGAATGATAATAGCAATATCTTGTGGTTTTCCAGGACGTTAATATAGATACGCTCTATAGCGTTTTGGATTCAATCACTTTTTGATTTTTACATATTCCTACAAGTTGAATATTAAAAAGGAATTTTGATGCCCCCTCCCTTATTAATCGACCTCAGTGGGATAGATTTGACCAGGGTTCTTTACGATGTCCCTGCCATCGAGAAAGTGAATCCCCATCGTTATGAAATGCGTATGCTGGATGGAATTGTTTATTGGGATCCTGACACCGGCGTGATTGTAGGATTCAAGGATGTCACGGAGGATGAATTCTGGGTTCGGGGCCACATACCCGGCCGGCCGTTATTTCCGGGTGTGCTCATGATTGAGGCGGCGGCTCAATTATCCAGTTTTGCCGCTGTCATGGACTGCGGCGAAGAGCGTTTCATCGGGTTTGGCGGTATTGAGGATGTCAAGTTCCGCAACCAGGTAGTGCCCGGCCAACGATTATATATCCTTGGCAAGTTTCTGGAAAAACGCGTTCGACGCTATAAAGTGGCCTGCCAGGGACTGGTTGACGGCCAACTGGCTTTTCAATGCACGGTCATCGGCATGCCGATCTGAATGGGGTCATATCCAGCAAGTCTATTTTATGTATCCATGGCGGATTAATGAAAAGGCCTTTATCGCCCGCTTTTCTTAAGAAAATAGTCCAAGTCCCATTCTGACGATAAAAGTTATAAACGATGCTTCCGAGCCTATGGGTTGTCCGGTCAGGAAATCGGGCCCGGTAACCGTTACCAGGAACAGATCCTGCAAACTACGACTTTGGTTAAATACTATAAGTCCTGAAACAATGAAGTTCCATGCAAAATGAAATCCTAAGATACACCATATTCTGCGGGTCAGTATGAACAGCGCGGAAAATAATAGTCCGGCCTCTATGGCCTGGGCTGTTACAGTCCAAAGAGTATATCCCGGAAGTAACAGATGCTTGAATCCGAAGGCCAGCGCCGCGATAGCAATGGCAGGCCAACTACCCAGGGATTTTTCCAGAATCCGGAACAAGATCGCAAAATAGACCACGTCCTGCAGGAAGGCAAAAAACAGATGATGGAAAACGCTGGGCAGTAATGTAGCGTCCGGATTGATACCTACGGAGGTAATAGTACCCGTGACCCATAACAGGGCCAGGACGCTGGTAATAGTTAGAAATCCCAAGAGTCCGCCGCTTGCGGTTTGTTTGAGGGCTGAGCTATCCAGTTTCAATTCATGCATCGGTCGTTTCTCAATAGTATTGACAAATAACACATACATAAAATAGACGGTTAATGAACTCACCCCGAATAGCACCAGAGCGATAACCGCTTCATTCTGAACGGCCAGCCGATACAGGATGAACTCGGCTATAGACCTCAGGATAAAAGTGGGTACATAAACCAGAAATAACGCAATACAAATTTTGATGATGGGGAAATTCACTATGGACGAGAGAACAGGTACTTTAGCTTTGGCATTCATTGTAATTACTCCTTATAAATATTAATATAAAACATCATTTTCCTGATTATAAATATCTATATTACTGTTTTGTTACGGTTTTATTATTTTAGCAATAATTTTTAGGGGGAGTTGATCCGTTGGGATAGGATAAAAAGAGGTTTTCGGCTTAACTCTGGCAGCCGGAGAACCTATAATAAAACGTACCAAGATGACATTTAATCATCAAAATTTATATGAGAACATTAAAACAGACTATTCCATTGATTCGGCGTCGGCTTTTGACGTGGTATGGGGCACATGCCCGGGATTTGCCCTGGCGTCGGACGACGGACCCTTACGCGATCTGGGTATCAGAGGTGATGCTCCAGCAGACGCAGGTCCGGACCGTGATCCCCTATTATGAGCGATTTATGCAGCGATTTCCGGATATAGAGACCCTGGCGCGGGCGCGTATGGGAACGGTATTAAAAATGTGGGAGGGCCTGGGCTATTATACGCGGGGGCGGAACCTGCATACCGCGGCCCGGCAGGTGGTCAAAGAGTTTAACGGCAGGTTGCCTGACAGCGCCCGGTCGCTTCAGGAACTGCCCGGCATCGGGCGTTACACGGCCAATGCCATAGCCAGTATCGCCTTTGATGAAGATGTCCCGGTGGTGGACGGTAATGTCATGCGCGTGCTATGCCGGGTCTTTCGGATAAAAGACAATCCCACTACCAGCACGGGACAAAAAAAACTCTGGGATCTGGCGCTTTCTTTATTACCCAAAGGCAGGGCCGGTACGTTTAACCAGGCGCTAATGGAATTAGGCGCGTGCCTGTGCACGGTTACCCAGCCACACTGTCCAGAGTGTCCTCTGCGCAGGGTGTGTCTGGGACGGCGCCATCAGGAGCAGGAATTGCTGCCCGTTAAGAAGCCGTCCAGGCAGATCCCCATCCAAGCTCTGGCGGTCGCCTTAATCTGGAAAGACAGCAAACTACTTATCACGCAACGAAATCAAAGCGCCCTGCTTCATGGCCTATGGGAGTTTCCTGCTTACGAAACCAAAAACGGCAAATCCCCCCAACGGCAATTGCCGCAAGTCATACTAAAGGACCTCGGCCTGGAGATACTTCCCCAGCGCTGTCTGTTTAAAGTCAAACATGCCTATTCACATTTTCGTATCGAGATGTCGGTGTACCAGTGCCGCTATGGCGGGGGCTCACTGCCGGATTCCAGCGTGAAACATGCTAAATGGTCCACCCTGAAAGGCCTGGAACGGTACCCATTATCCCGCGTGAATCGAAAAATTATCGCCAGACTCAGGGAGTTGACACAATCAAAAAACGAGAATACCTGAGGGCTTTCTCATTGGACTTGAAACTTCTGGTTGCCATATCAGATATTATTCCTATAATTAGGATATCATGATTATCAAGATTAAAAATCTTCGTCTCAGAACCATTATCGGCCTGCAGGACTGGGAGCGTCATAAGAGGCAGGATGTACTGGTATATCTGGAAATCGAATCGGATGATGAAACCGCGGTGGTCAGCGATGATATCAACGACAGTATCGATTATAAAGAGATAAAACACAGAATCGTCGATGAAGTGGAGAGCACCGAGTTTTTCCTTATCGAACGGCTGGCCGGCTTTATCCTGGAAAAGGTTCTGGCCCACCCCAAAGTCAAACGGGCCACCGTGGAAATTGACAAGCCCCATGCCCTGCGCTTTGCCGATTCGGTTTCGGTCACTCTGAGCCGGGAGCGAAAATGAACCAGGCGATCATAGCGGTCGGAGCCAATATCGCCCCGGAAGAAAATATCGCCCGGGCCGAGGATATTCTCAAAATCGAACACACATTTCTGGCCGGATCTGATTTTGTTAAAACCGCGCCCCGCGGTTTTCCCGACCAGGATGATTTTTTAAACGGCGCTTTTTGTATTCAAACCGATATGGAACTGGAAGCATTGCGCTGTTATTTAAAAAACGTGGAGGCCCGGCTGGGCCGGATCAGAACCTCTAACAAAAACGGACCCCGCACCATCGACCTGGATGTGGTGGTCTTCAATGGCGCGATAGTGGACGAGGACTATTATAGATACGATTTTGTCAAAAACGCCGTGGAGGATATCAGGACGAAAATCGATAAGGGATTATGAGATGAAAACCGTATTGTTTGCAGGTATAGGCCGGTTAGGCATCCCCGCCGCCGAAGAGCTCGCGTGCCGGGGCTGGAATGTGGCAATCAGTTACCGTACCGGACGCCCCTCGGAAAAAACCGTTGCGGACATTATCCGCAAAAACCCGGAAAACGTTCTGGGTGTCCCTGCCGAGATTTCCCGGAAACAGGAGGCGGAGATGTTTATCCGCACTGCCTGGGAGACATACGGGCGCGTGGACGCCCTGATTAACATCGCCAGTTGGTATCCGCCGGAAGCCGACTGGCAGCGCTGGCAAAAAGGTGAGGGTGTCAGTGACGATGATTGGAAATATTATGATTCCAACGTCATTCCTATCCGTAACGCCACCCTGGCCGTTCTGGCCCTGGATCAGACCCTGGATGATGTGTGCATTATTAATTTTGTTGATACCCGCAGTTTATTGTATGTGGAGGCGGATATCTCCGATCCGTATGCAGAGATCGGGGGCATCGTTAATGCCACGCAGGACGCTATCAAAACCTGCGGCCTGGAACAGTTGGCACGCCTTGCCCCGCCCCGGCAGGTGAACCCCTACACCCTATCCAAACGGGATATTACCTACCTGACCCGCACCTTGGCCTTGGACATGGAAGGCAAAAACATCCGGGTCAACGCCATTGCCCCGGGCCCCATGCTGCCGCCGCCTGATAAAACCGAAGAAGAAACCCGACCCATAGTCGAGCAAACCCTGCTGAAACGATGGGGCCATGAACAACCCATAACCCACGCCATCAACTATCTCCTCCAGGCCAATTTCACCACCGGCCAGACCCTGACCCCCGACGGCGGCTTCTACCTCTATCAGAAATTTAAAAAAGGAAAATAAACCAATGGGCGATACAGGACTCGAACCTGTGGCCTCACGGGTGTGATCCGTGCGCTCTAGCCAACTGAGCTAATCGCCCGGGAAACTTTTCGATCTCTATGATGGCATATTGGATAAAATGTGTCAATTAAATTCGCTTTGACGGAGGGTTTTTAATATATAAGAGGGATGCTACCGTCAAAAGTCAATTTTACCAACGTAAAATAGGTTTAATGAGTCAGAATCAAAGCTTAAACATACTTTTGACGCTGGCGTCAGAGGGGCAGCTACGAAAAGGCAGGAGTACTAACTTGCCTCTTGCACAAGGGGGATATTTCGCGTAAATTACGGTCTCTTAGGTAATTGCCAAAGACATGGCCTAAATCTGACTGACTGAACCGTTTTATCAATAAGATAATTGTAAGGATTTGAAATGCAACGACTTATAAGAAAAGTCTTTTGTCTGGCGGCACCAGGGTTTTTGATGATTTTCCTTTTGGCCGGCTGTCAGGAAGGCCCGTCCCAGATACAGGAAGAAGACCAGTCTCCGGTGGTATCTCTGATTGCCAGACTTCTGCCGGAATCGCCTGAGCAGAAGGTGGCTAAAATCCAGAAGCAACTGCTCAGCCCGGACGCGGATATCCGCCGGGAGGGTGTGGTGTCGCTGGAAAAAAAGGATTATGTTAAAATGGAGGTAACGCCCAGGATCCTGCGTATTATGGCGATCCAGGACCCGGACCCCCAGGTACGTGCTGCCGCGGTAGGGGTCCTCAGCCGGATAGACGATGACAGGAATGCCCTGCTGGAAACCTTAAAAGCCGCGTCCACGGATACCAGTGCTTTAGTGCGTATGGAATGTATCTTCCCTCTGAGCCGGCACGATGACGAGGCCGGCCAGGACATCCTTCTGGATATGTTAAACAACGACACTTCCAGTGAAATCCGGACCGAAGTGGCCGCCGCCTTGCGATTCTATAATTCACGCAAGGTGGTCTATACGTTGCTGGCCGGATTGACCGATTTGGAATTCGGCGTTTCCTATCAAAGCCGGGAATCACTGAAAGAACTTACCGGCCAGGATTTCGGCTACGACCAGGGCGCCTGGAAAAAGTGGATTGATAAAAATTTCAACTGATACTGCAGTTCGCAATAAGTTCATGATAGGTGTTCAAACCAGGATTAAAATCAAAGGAATAACCTGATGCAGGCATTAGTTTTTGCCAACGGTAAACTTGAATATACCCTTTCACATCCGCAGCCAAAACCGGCCGACGATGAGGTTTTGATTGCTGTAGAGTTGGCCGGTATCTGTACCACGGACCTGGAGATTATCAAAGGATATATGGATTTTACCGGGGTGCCGGGCCATGAATTTGTAGGCGCCGTGGAAAAAGGCCCGCGTGACCTGACCGGCAAGCGTGTCGTGGCGGAAATTAACTGTGTGTGTGGTAAATGCGATATGTGTCATTCGGGACTGAGCAACCACTGCCGGAATCGTCAGGTCATCGGCATCTCCGGCCGTGACGGGGCGTTCGCCGAATACATCGTCGTACCACGCCGGAATGTGCAGGTTGTGCCGGAGGCGGTGAGTAACGAAACCGCAATTTTCGTGGAGCCTCTGGCCGCGGCGCAGCAGATTGTCCAGCAGGTCTCCATTGAACAGCGCCATAAGGTTGTGGTAGTAGGGGACGGGCGCCTGGGGCTGCTGGTCGTGCAGGTCTTGGCCGGTATCGGCGCCAAGGGGAATGTAGTACTCCTGGGCAAAAATGAAAATAAACTGACCTTTGCCGAAAAGCGTGGTATTCAGGGTGTTTTACTGGAGGATATGCTGATTAAGCCGGAATGGGATATAGTGGTGGACTGTACCGGCACAGCGGACGGATTCCAGACCGCCTGCCGGCTGGTCCGGCCCAGAGGCAAGCTCATCCTGAAAAGCACCTTTGTGCCGGATAAACCCGTTGATTTGTCCCCCCTGGTTATTAACGAAGTAACTCTGATCGGCTCGCGCTGCGGACCCTTTCCCAACGCGATCAACGCCCTGGCCGCTCAACAGGTGGTCACCAACGGCCTGATTACCGCAAGCTATAAACTCCAGGACGGAATCCAGGCTTTCGAAAAAGCCAAAAACCCCGACCAGATAAAAGTCGTCCTGGAAATAAAATCCTGAATATTTTGGGTGGCATGCCTACGCGGAGCTTAGACATGCTTATCGTCCTTGTTTGTGTTACGCTCTGTAATATCAGTCCCATGATTACATCCAGGACAGATTTAAAATTCTATCTGGAGGCGGACCGGTTTTCTCTGAACCGCCCGCCACGCAGGAACTTTCTGTGCTTTGATCCCGTATGGAAATATCAGCGCCTGATGCGCCGGCTGGAGTATTTATACAACTGCAAACATTCGTTCTTTTACAAAGTCTATCGCCGTGTACTTTTCCGGCACTGGCAGAAGCTGGGCCTGAAACTGGGTTTTAGCATCCCGCTGAATGTTTTTGGTCCGGGCCTGAGCCTGCCGCATCCGGGTACGATTGTCATCAACGACCGGGTCCGGGTCGGCGCCAACTGCCGGGTCCACGTGTGCGTAAATATCGGCTGCGCCGCCGGGGCGCCGGATGAAGTACCCCAAATCGGTGACAATGTCTATATCGGCCCCGGTGCCAAGATATATGGCGCCATAAAAATAGCCGACAACATCGCCATCGGCGCCAACGCCGTGGTCAATACCGACTTTACCGAACCCGGCATCACCATCGCCGGCATCCCCGCCCGAAAAATCAGCGATAAAAGCTCCGAAGGACTGCTGATCAGAGGCAGTGAGTTAGCACAAAGCAGGGCCGGTTAATCAGGAGGAAAAGGAGATATCATGTTTGATTTTTTAAAGAAACTATTCGGCAAAAAGAAAAACGAACCGGAATTTACGGATGAAGAATATGACAAGCATTACGAGGCCAAATGTCAGGCATTGGAAAAAATTCTTGGTCCACAATATGAGTACGTGGGCCATGCCATTATTCCCTTTCAAATCGGAGGGACGGTGGATATGTATTATTTTCCCAATGCTATCGAAGGTACGGGGTTTGCCACTATGGAACTCATTGAACCGGACGGAAGTGGTCCCAGGCCGGGACGGATAGGAACGTATGAATTGGTGGCCTTTACCAGACATCCAATAGCAAAAGATGTAGTCAAATACGAGGAACCGACACCATTCAATAAAATCGAACGGCGACTATGCAGTCTATTCACCGCTATTGGTAATTATTCCTATGATGTTGTACTTAATCCCCGCGATACATGTGAATTCCCGCCTGATGATGGGAAAGAAAGTCCCTGCCTGGTTTTTGATGAATATAAAAAAGAAGGAGTGGATTTTACCATTAACGGAAAAAAACACGGTCTTCTGCTCTGTATCGAAGTGTTTCGCTGTGAGATGGAATATGCTCGAAAGAACGGAACCGCCGCGCTTCTGACATTACTTAAAGAAAAGGATTATTATCCTTACAGCGATCTTGACCGAGAACCCGTAGTGGATAACTCCTGAATCACGTGTGTTTATTCCGCCAGCGGCAGGCCTTCGAGTTCCTGGCGCAGACGTTTGAGGTCTTCGAGGAAGCTGTTACGCATGTCCTCGATAAGTTCATTGGCCAGGTTTCGATAGTAATCAATGCCGGAGAGCAGGTTTTCCTTGACTTCACTGAAGTATTTGGGGGTACGTGTGGACAACTCCAGTTTATATCGTTCCCACTCTTTGCTCAGGTTGTCGATATATATCTTGAGCTCCCGGATAAACATGTGGGGGCGTTGTGAGTTGGTCAAGAGTGACAGTCGTCCGTAGATATGGCCGACCATTTCCTCCAGGGTTGCGATTTTCGAAAAGTCGGCAATGCCGGGACCACAACAGATTGTGGGCGTGGCATCCGGTTCAATCTTGTGTATGATCTTTACAGATCCGCCCAGTTCATGGCAGATACAGGCTTTGGCCAGAACCTCCTCTGTGATCACGGCCAACTGGGCATCAGAGAGATTCTCCTGGGGCAGGTGTGCCAGTTTTTTTGTTTGATAACTACGGCTGGCCGTACAGATTGGTCGGGTCGTGAACTCAGTATTGGTTACGGCATGACTTTTCGGACAGGGAGCGCCGGGGTGACCTTCCTGAATACGCCGGAGACGCATCTGTTCACTGGCCGAATCGCGCAGGTTCCAGTATAGAATCCCCAGGGGAGAACCGTCACTGAGATACACATCGCGTTCTGTGGCGGCCGCCAGTTTATTCAGGTGCTCTTCATCAACATTGGCCACTTCGGGTACCAGTAAAAAGGGTGTACACCAGCCGGTGCTGTCAATGCGATAATATTTCAACAGGAATTCATGTTCATAGTGGGTACCGATACCGCCCTGCACAGTAATCCGGACCTCGACAGGCTCCGCGGCCGGTAACCGGTCATTAGCGGCCAGGGCCTTGGTATAAACAGGCAGGAGACTATCGACAAGCTCCTCTCTCTTTTGCTTGAATTCTTCCAGAATCGGACCCATCAATTCCCCTTTGGTGGCAAAAGCATGGCCGCCGCAATTGAGCCCGGATTCAATACGATACTCAGACACCCAGACTCCCCGTTTAGCCAGAAACTTACCCTGGATGATCGCCGAACGATAATCGCTTACCTTCAGGATGATCTGTTTCTTAAAGGTACCGTTTTCGTCCGGAAAAAAGTCTTTAAACCGGGTGATATAGCTGTATAAACGTGGGTTCATGCCGGCTGATAATACCAGGGATGATTTCAGGGCGCTGTTGGCATACCCCCGCAGGGCCGCCATAGCGTCGGCGAATTCCGGTGGGAGTATATCCCCATTACGGATGAAGTCCCGGTCGAGTTTGGTCATAATATTGACATCGATACTGCCCGGTATGGCCTGAGTGCGAAGTTCTTTCTGTAAGCGCTGCCTTTCCTCCGGGTTCGAGTTTGACAACATATTCTGGTAGGCCTGTTTAAGAGGTGAGTCCGGAAGCAACTCATAATAACGGGTTATTTCACTGCCTGGCTCAAAAGGTGAGGCCTGCAGCGCTGTCACCTGAAGTTTGGTCAGGCGGTCCAGAAGATCCAGATAGGCGGTAATTCGCAGGGCCCGAGCATCATCCAGACTGCCGGAAATTTCATCATAGGGCTCTCCAGATTGTTCGCAGTAGTATTTACGCATCTGCTCGATAAGGGTGTCGTCCACCAGGGAGATGACAGATGAAATACCGTATTTGGCGATCCGTAGCGGAGTATCTATAGTAAAACCTGTACCCATTACAGGTATATGGAATGTGTGGGGTTTTTGTTGTGCAAATAGAGTCATAGAAGTAATTACCTGATTTATGCAGTATTGCGTATTATTATTTTCTTATACAAAATATTATTTTATCCATTAACCTAAAAATGTCAAAGAGAATAAGAAATTGGATTTATGCCTTTTTTTACCAGAATTCGGGGTGTAAATGCGATATTTATCGTATCTCCTTTGTTGTAAATGAATTACGTGAAATTTGTCTCAAAAAATGGATTTCGCATCATTTTTCTATTTTATTTTAAAAACTTGACCATATTCGTCTCATCTGCTGGTTTTTCTCTTGTGTCAATATTCATATCTTCATATAATTAATCCCTTAATAATTTTTTGTATAGAAATCGGCATAAAGGATGCCAGTATTTATTTATCGTTTTTAAAATTTTAAGGAAATGAGTATGAATATCTATGTGGGAAATTTAGCGAAAGAGACCACCGAAGATGATTTGCGCCAGGCTTTTGAGGCCTTCGGTGAAGTGAGTTCCACGAATGTCGTGAAGGATAGAGATACTGGCGAATCCAGAGGATTTGGATTTGTGGAAATGCCTTCGAGTCAGGAAGCCCAGACCGCAATTACCGAGATGGACGGCAAGGAATTGCAGGGGTCCGCCGTTAAAGTAAGTGAAGCTCGTCCCCGAACCGAACGTCGTGGCGGCGGCGGTGGCCGACGTGGCGGCGGTGGCTTTGGTGGTGGTGGCGGCGGCGGCCGACGTGGCGGCGGCGGTG
>JAFGHE010000065.1 GCA_016930295.1 Sedimentisphaerales bacterium | reverse complement strand
GCAATCGAAGACTCATATTTTGTATTAAACCAAATTTATCTCGATTCCACTACACTGCTTAAAAAGACTTTTGACGGTGGCGTCCTTTGTCTTCTTCTTTTAAAATGGAAATGCCGTTAATACATCGCCTACATCATCAAAATATATTTGAATACGAGAAGCAGGAGTAATACCATCCCGTGCTATGCCAATCACTCTTCCAAAATCATATGTTATAGAACCACCACCAGATTGTCTCCATATCACTGTACCTTTTGTAGCAGCTTCGTCAACCAGATTCCTTATCTCCCTAAAGCCAATTCCGTCAGAAAATCTACTAACTTTCGGCCAAGTTGACCTAAATGCATGCGTATTGATAACAGAGGGCCGAACCCGTATATGCAAAACACAATTGCCAGATCCCTGGTTTTACATTCTGCCACAGTCCAACTGGGTAATTTATTAGAAGGTCTTCTGTAATTCCAGTCGCGCATTTCTAATCTTGGCTCAACCAGGTACTTTTTTAATTCCTCTTTACGATTTAAATTTGGAATATCATTCAAATGTGCATTGACTAAGCTTTTCATGCTTTCCAAATCCATTATATTGCCCTCAAAAGGGACTTTCGCTGACCAGCCTCCAAACTCACAGTCATGGCCGGCCCCGGTATTAAAATGGTAAGTGATTATTTGCATGAGAATATCCAGTGATAGATACATAGGATCTGTGGTTATGATTAAATGGGTAGTTTTATGTCTGCTTTGTTTGTTGGAATTGATTCTAGCCTGGAGCCTTTTTTCTTCTAAGATAAACTTCCTGTATAATTCTGCTGATTTTTTACTGGTAGAATAATGAAAAAGATTTAAATTGAGCAACATTTTCTCATCTATACCATTTTTTTTAAGCGTACTCCAGCTTTCTTTTGTCTCTGCAAGTATTTTTTCTAATTTGGCCTTAGAGTTATTATGCATAATAGTGAATTCTCATGTTACATATTTTCCAATGAGTAAATCGAGTTTATTATAAACCGGGTCGGTGATGTAATACTTGTCGGACCATATTCCCAATTCAAGGGCTTTGTGGTGTTCGCATTCGGATTGCAGCAGGCCTGCGGCATTGGCGATGGCGGCCTTGATCAGGGTGATGGCGTTTTCAGTGGCGGTATTGAGATTGGCGATGATTTCCTTCATGAGTGAGTGTTTGTCGATGTCGCCGGGATGGGGCTTCCAGCAGTCGTAATCCGTGGGCAGGGCCACCAGGCCGTAGCAGATTTCTGCTTCGCGTGCCAGTTTAGCCTCTGGCATGCAGGTCATGCCGATCAGGTGAGCACCCCAGGATTTGTGCAGGAGTGATTCGGCGTGCGTACTGAACTGGGGGCCTTCCATGCATACGTAGGTGCCGCCGTCGTGGACCTGGCTATCAACCGTATCAGCAGCGGCCAGGAGCAGGGTGCGCATCTGCTGGCAGAAGGGATAGGCGAAATCAACGTGCACGGCCAGGTCGCCGTCGAAAAAGCTGTTGGCTCGTTTAAAGGTTTTATCGATGACCTGGTCCGGAATTACCAGGTGGCCGGGCGCTATTTCCTCAACGAGCGACCCACAGGCGCCGCTGGCGATGATGTGGGTCACACCGAGGGTTTTCAGGGCATAGATATTGGCCCGGTAGGGCACGCAGGATGGATTTAGCAGGTGGCCTTCTCCGTGGCGGGCCAGAAAGGCGATGGGTACGGAGTCAATTTCGGTTGTGATAATCGGCCCCGAGGGACTGCCGAAGGGTGTTTCAATTTCGTATGCCTTGCCGGTTGTTTGTTTGGCCAGGGCCACTCCCAGACCCGAACCGCCAATGATGCCAATGCGTCGGATTGATGGCTGCATGAAAACGCTCCTTTATGTATTTTTATAAAATGCCGACCAAATTTTACCACATCAGCCGATCACTGACAAGGTTAGAATCAAATAAGATATCTTAAATCATCGAACTCACAGTGGCCTTGCATCGTATGAAAGGCAGGTTATAATTGTAATAAATATACATTTGTACACGACCTTATGTCATTCCTGCGGAAGCAGGAATGCAGGCTGTTCCATTAGTGTCTGGAATATGAGCATATACGTTATATAATCACAAATATCGATGGAGTATTATTATAAGATGATCCCGTACGGTAGGATTTCCCATTATGGAAAAGATCGGACACGAAGAAGATTATTATAAGCGATTTTATTTGGCAATTATTTTGGCGGTTGCCCTGGCCTATATTGAATCGGCAGTAGTCGTGTATCTGCGAGAAATATTCTATCCGGGCGGTTTTACGTTCCCGCTGGCGAATGACCCGGCTAATGCACAGTGGGTCCGGCTTATGGGGGTGGAACTGGGACGGGAGGCGGCGACGCTGGTAGTATTACTGACCAGCGCCTGGCTAATCGGTAAAAATTTCCGTTTGCGCCTGGCGTATTTCCTGACCCTCTTTGCCGTGTGGGATATATTTTACTATATATGGTTGAAAGTATTGATTGACTGGCCGGCCGGCCTTATGGATTGGGATATCCTGTTTCTGATACCGACCATGTGGGCTTCTTCTGTTTTAGTTCCGGTCTTGATATCTCTGACCATGCTGGCCATGGCTGTAGGAATACTCCATCGGGAAAAACAGGGCCGGCCCCTGCATGCCGGAATTTTGGAAGTGTTCGGCTATATCCTGCTGAGCATGATAGTCATTGTCCTGTTCTGCATCGCCGGCCAACATGTCACCGAAGACAATTATAAAGACTATTTCAGCCCGTTCTGTTGGCTGATCTTTATTACCTGTGAAATTATGGCCGGCGGGCTCTATCTGAGATGCTGGCAGAAAAAAACACCAACTACAAATTCACTTTGAATAAATAGATTTCCGGCCGTTATTAAAATATGACGGCAGCAACTTCGCGGCCGGGATCATCCATGGCATTTGCCTTGATTTCATGGTCGGAGATGGAGTAGAGGAACTCGTCGATACGCAGGCTGCGGCGCACATCGCTTTTATGTTCGACCTCGCCCATCTCAATAAAGCCTGCCTCTTTATCCACCTCAATTACCTGCAGTGTGGCCGTGCTGGACCAGCCCCAGCGTATCGGCAGAGCCAGGATCTCGTAGTCCGGGAAATAGGAAAAGGCATGATGGTCATACAGGGCTTCGGAATAGACATACGAATCGGGCTCATCCAATATCAGGACATCCACCTGCACCGGGTTGGCAAAATCGGACACATCGAAAAGGGATACCTGCATGCCCAGTACGCGTCCGTTTTCATCGGCGTCACGACCCAGGCCGATCAGGTAATTATCGTCCACTGGATGCAGATAGGCGGAGAAGCCGGGCACTTTCAGTTCGCCCACTACCTCAGGTTGTGTGGGATCGCTCAGGTCCAGGGTAAAGAGCGGGTCAACCTGGCGGAACGTGACCATATAGGCTCGGTCGCCCATAAACCGTACGGAATAAATCTGTTCGGTCAGGGCCAGGTTTTTCAAGCTTCCAATCACATCCAGTTCATCCGCCTGTTGTTCCAGAATATAGATACTGTTGGATGATTGATCGCCGAATCCGCTGGTCGTGGCGATTCGGAAGGTATCGTCCTCTTCATCCATGGAAAACTGGTTCAGGACCCGGCCGGACACCGAGCCGGTGGCACTCAGGGGTACCTCATCATCAGTTAAGTCGAATTTATAGATATTGGTAATCTGGCTGTCAACGTTCATGGTCCGGATTAAGAAATTGCGTGACTCTGATACCAGATACAGACTTTCTGAAGAGACATAGATTGTACCGCCGTAATCAGCCACGGAGGTGGTTGACAGGGGGCCTCTCTGGTCTGCATTGACATCAAAGGATACAATAGAGATCAGATTGGTTTGCGGGAGTATCTGCCGTGCAAAAGAGAACAGACCGTTATTATCCTCAGGGAGTTCAGGAATATATATTTTTGAAGAATCCAGCAGCGAATCATGAGACCCAATGCGATTGCCGTCTTCATGGACTACCGATATACATTGGGGCAGTTCCAGGTCCAGGCTCGCCGCCAGCCGGTCTCTATATTGGGCTTCGCTTTCATAAATATAGATGCCGTTATCCTCATCAACAACCTGAATTTCCGGAAGGGGTATCCAGTCATAATTCTGGATGACCAGATGGATGCGGTCCTCTATGGCGCGGGAAGTTACCAGGTAGCCGTCCATGTAATTTTCCTGGATAATCTCCGGCGCGGCGGCGTCGGTGAGATCATAGGTAGTCAGCTTCACCTGCGGCCGGCTGTCATTATAATAGTTATAATAGGAAACCACATCTGTCTCATAGGGAAACAGGTAGGGCGTATAAATTTGTGAAATAACCGAAAGCCGGTCTTCGTTCAGATAAAGCTGGCCCATATAACCTTCAATGTCAATTTGGGAAACCAGGTTCATTTCCTCAGCGGGCCAGGCATCAATGACAAACAGAGTCTGGTCGGATATGACATAGATATAGTCTCCATTGGTTTTGACCAGATCGGCCTCGTCCACATCAATTTCCTGGGTATTCGTCGTGGAATAGTCAAATTGCGAACCATCTGTTCCTCCGGCGGCGGAGACCGTTATGTCATATGATCTGTCCGCCAGGGCCGTTATGGGGGTACCTGTTTCATACAGGATAATGTTTTTATTAAACGATGTTCCGAACAGGTTCTGCCATCGCTGTACGGCCAGATCGATTATCTCCTGTCGGCTTTCCGGCGACATCTCCAACTGGTTCAGTTCAATGGCATGCTGTTCATCTACCATTAAGTCATGTTTACTGATTTTGAGAGAATCATTATTCGATTGTATATATATAGTATCTTCACCTGCGCCGCCAATCAGCCGGTTTTGTCCGGTATTGCCCCTGATGGTATCATTTCCAGGCCCGCCTATGATTTTGTCATTTCCAGGTCCGCCGGTGATAGTATCATCCCCTTTCCCCCCCATTATTTTACTGGGAATGGGGCGCAAATCTTCGGGCAGATTGATTTCAATGGAGTCATCCCCCTTGCCGGCTTTAACTCGGATACGCTGAACATCGGCCAGGTCCTGCTGGTTGATGATCTGGCCATTCATCTGGACCTCAAGCCTGTCTGAGTTATCCGGACATAATCTGATGGATATGTCGTCATCCGGATTTGATTTGTCCATATCAGCGATTATCGTCCACACCCCTGCTTTGGAAAGACTTGCGTTGAGCAGGCATCGCTGCTCCAGGGATTCCAAAGCCAGTTGATACTTACTTATATGGACATTTTTACAGACACTCAAACGATTCTTACTTTGGGATTGATGCATCAGTTTGCTCTCCAGTTATACCCCGCGGGAATCAGGTATTCTCGCTAACTTATATCCTGTTTAAATAAAAAGGAATAACAGCCTCAATCCCGGCGCGCCGGGACGATTTTAGTCACAATTTTAATAAGTCTATTATACCCGGATTAGAGATAAATTTCAAGTATAATCAGGAGAGGGCGAGGTATTTATAACTTCTTTTTAAATAAGGCTTTAGCCTGAATTTTATTCGAGAAGGCCCGATACTGGCTTTCAATCTCGAGGGGGGAGGATGCGATATAGGTCTGGAAGATGAGTTGGCCCACAATGGCATTCCAGCGCCGGGTTGGATTTCTATCTCGCTGTGTGGCTTCGCTAATGAGCGAATCATCCAGGGGCCATCGTCCCAGGTAAGCATCATCCAGCATTTGCTGAAATTTTTCCCGATAGATGCCGTATTCGTATTCCCGCAGGAATCTCACCAGAGCGTATAGCTGTGCATAATAGGCTATAACCCTGGTATTACTCTGCGTGCCATCCACATTGAAAGTGGTATGAGAGATAACCCGGCCGGCGTCCAGAGTCAGTAAATCAGAGATATTAAACAGGGCATCAGCGGCATAGGTCTGGCGCAGAGAAAACAATCGGGAACCGTTCGTATTGGCATCAAATATGACCCGGCCGTTCTCCCAGTGATAGGCTTCAAAGTTTGTGGCCAGCCCTTCATCCAGCCAGGCGGGCAGCCGGTATGTGAACAGTTCGTCGCTGAACTGGTGCCAGCCCTCGTGGGCCAGTACGGAAAAACTGGACTGGCGGGTCAGATTATAAGCGATACAGGCACCGTTAAGATAATAGGCGCCTGATTGAATTTTCAGATAATTATCCGCCATCGGACCGGTCCAGTGACGGGTGAAATCCTCCCATTGAGAACGGGTTTTAAAGAAATAGACGGCAAGCTTTTCCGGTACCGTAATACTATGCCCCATTACCTCGCTGTAGCTGCGAAAGGCCGATTCCAGAAATACCGGAACCTGACGCAAAATGAGTGGATCATCCAGAGTGTTATATACATCATAATGACTGGTTGAAATTTTAAGGGGGGTTCCGTCCCGATCAGTAATGAAATCAGGCAGAGACCATTCCTCAACGGACTTGACCGTCGGTAACTTGTTTAGCATATTAATTAATCGCTCCTGCGGGGATGTGACCACACGGGTATCGGAACGGGAATTCCGGCATCCTTCCAGGACCAGAAGAGTTATCATCATAATGAATATATGTTTAGATATCTGAAGCATGTCGCTCTGATGAATACCTTATTTATTTGACTTTGGCAGCCGTAATATCCAGCATTGTTTCCAACGCCTTAAGCGCGTCTTGTTTTAGTGTTTCCGGCACAGTTATCCGGTTAGGTAGCTTTACCCGGTCCGGTGCTTTTATATACAGAAGCAACTCATCCAGCAGCCAGGCCAGATGAGCCGGATCGATACGATACATGGTTTCACACAGGCATGGACAGTCGCTCAAAGAACGAACTCTGATATTCTTTTGAGCCATCTCAGCGGTAAGCCGTTTAACCAGATTCATCTCCGTACCCACTACCCAACTCGAACCCGGCTCCGCGTTGTGGATGGTATTGATGATGGTAGCGGTACTGCCGCTATAATCTGCCTCGCGCACGACTTCAAAGCAGCATTCAGGGTGCACGATAACGTTTACCTCGGGATTTTCCTCTCGGGCTCGGTGTATTTGTTCAGGGGTAAATTCCTGGTGGACTGAACAAAATCCTTTCCATAAAATAATACGACTTTGGCCAAGTTGGTCGGGTGGGATGTTTCCGTCAGGTGCATCAGGGTCCCAGAGACTCATATGTTGCAGTTTAATACCCATATCATAAGCTGTGTTGCGGCCCAGGTGCTCATCCGGCATGAATAAAATTACGGCCTCGGGATTCCTGTTCCAGATATATTCAAATATGTCCCGGCAGTTGCTGGACGTGCAGCAGATACCGTTATGACGGCCGCAAAAGGCTTTAATGGCCGCCGCGCTGTTGACATAACAGACAGGGATAAAAGGGTTTATGTCGGTCATGTTGCCTGCCGGGTTTTGTTGCAGATAACGCCGACATTTTTCCACCTGGTCAATTTCAGCCATATCGGCCATACTGCAACCTGCGGTCATGTCCGGCAGCAAAACGATCTGACCCGGTGCGGATAGAATATCGGCCGACTCGGCCATAAAATGTACTCCGCAAAATACAATGAATTCTGCCTGACTTTGCTCGGCGGCAATTTGACTGAGTTTGAGACTGTCACCGGTAAAATCAGCGAACTGGATAATCGCATCTCGTTGATAGTGGTGTCCCAAGATAATCAGCCGCCGGCCCAGAGTGTCTCTGGCCTGCGTGATCCGTTCAAAGACTTCCGATTCGCTCAGGTGTCGATATTTTTCTGGCAGTGGCGGCTGGTACATGAAAAGTGACCTGGTCGTTTCAATGAATAATGGCAGAATTATAAAATTGATCCCGCTTTTTCAATAGGGTTTTTAACTGTTCTTCTTTAATCCATTCAAGCTTACCATCCATATAGAGCACGACGTGTCCCGGGGAAATCATCCAGAAGTCATGTGTCGGGGTATAGGCCAAAATCGTATCCGGCGGCGATTCAGGCAGGATAAAACTGCTGTCATAATGTAATTTATCCAGGGACAGGTTACGAGCCTTTATATGGAATTGCAGAAATATCTCCTGGCTGGGTAACTGATGATTGTTTTTGACATAGCCGGTAATGTTCTGGCTTACTTTTTCCATAAAGATATAATATTCTTTTTTGACAAACATGTCATGGCCGACTAATGACAGTAATATTAATGCCAGCGAGAATATAACGGGAATGATGAGCATGCGTATTAATCGAAAACGACGAGTAGTTTGGGTGGTATTTTCGATCTTCTTTTCGATCTGAGAGAGTCTGGCTTGTCGGGTTATATCATCCGATTGATTATGCCTGTTCTGCTGGAAATTGTTTAACCGGTTCATTTTTAATTCATGCCCTTATTCATACACATTTTAATTAAAAATCATATCCACCGCATTATAGTAGTACGTCTATATTATATCCAGGTTCTTATTATGAGGCAAATCCCATAAACCGGCATTTTATTTATCGAATGTGTACTCTGCCGTCCTTTACCTCTAAGCGATTTTGGGCAAACAGGTTAACGGCCTCCGGGTAGGCCAGGCATTCCTGTTCGAAAACACGGGCGGCCAGGCTGTCGGCATCGTCATCTTCCCTGACCGGACAGCAACGCTGGACGATTATGGGGCCTGAATCATATTCATTCGTTACGAAATGGACGGTACACCCGCTTATCTTGCAGCCGGCCGTCAGTACGGCCTCGTGGACATGATGGCCCCACATCCCCTGTCCGCCGAACGCCGGCAACAGGGCCGGATGTATGTTCATCACGCGATTTTCATAACGCGTTGGTAGTTTCCAGAAACACAACCATCCGCACTGCAGGGTCAGATCAACCCTGGCTTCATCCAGAAGGTCTATAATTTTTTTGCTGAAGAGATCCACATCCGGAAGGTCTTTCGTACGGATGATATGGGGCTCCAGCCCCAGTTCCCGTGCGCGATCGACTCCCTTGACCGTGGAACGACTGCTGATTACCAGAGCAATCTCCGCATTGAGTTTGTCTTCCTCAATATACTGGGCGATATTGACCATGGTCCGGCCCCCGCCGGAGAGCAATATACCTAATCGCAATTTTTTTTCTTTATCAGCCAAATCAAAACACCATTAACCGTTTTTTTCAATGCTAAAATATAAACACTTACCGCCCAGCTTGATTTCTTTGGCCTCCGGCTGGTTCAGTTCGCCGGCCTTTATCATCTCATCGCAGAGAGTTTCGCGGCAGATATAATCCTGAAATTCTGCTATCGTATCGGTAATAACATCATCGCGACTGGTCCACTCAACCTTAATATGGTTTTGAATCTCCAGCCCGATATCTTTACGCCTTTGCTGGATATGCCTGACAATATCCCTTGCCAGTCCTTCCCGCATTAGTTCATCCGTAATTTCGATATCCACGATAAGGATAGGCTCAGTATCCTCAGCCAGGACCAGGGTTTCCGAAAATTTCTTATTGACAATGACATCGTCGGCCTCGAGTTGCCATGACTGGTCACCGCTGGTCAGGGTAACCGAGCTGCTTTTGGAAATACTCTGCACGATTTCCCGCCCCGGTTTTTCGCTCAGGAGTTGGCCGATGACTTTAAGGTCTTTGCCAAATTTGGGTCCTAGGTTTTTATGGTTGGGTTTAATGTCATAACTGACATAGCTGTCCAGGTCCGGGGCCAGTTCCAGGGTCTTGATATTCAGCTCATCCAGGATATGGGCCTGATATTTTTGGATGGCTTCTTTCTGATGATTATCCGCCACTGCGATAAGCCGGGGCAGCGGCTGGCGTACCCGAATCTGACGTCGTTCCCGGATACTCAGCACTCGTGAAACCATATCGGCAATCAGGTCCATGTCACGGGATAACTTTTCATCATATAATAATTCATCCACTTGAGGATATGCGCAGTGATGCACACTTTCCGGAGCGTCCGGAGTGACCGTACGGATGAGGTTCTGGTACATCTCCTCGCTGATAAAGGGCGTAATCGGGGCCAGGATTTTACACAGGTCCACAAGTACCCGGTAAAGGGTCTGGTAGGCGGCCAGCTTATCCAGGTCCGATTCGTTTTTCGGGCGCCAGTAACGCCGGCGGTTCCGCCGTACATACCAGTTACTCAGCCGTTCGATAAAATCATCCGCGCAGGTGATCACCCGGGCGACATCAAAATCAGTGAGTCCCTCGTGCGCGGTTTTAATCAATACCTGGAGCTTGCTCAGCAGCCAGCGGTCAATCTCCTGTAACTTCTCATACGGCACCGGCTCACGCTGGGGATCAAAACCGTCCAGCCGGGCATAATTGACAAAGAAACTATACACATTCCACCACGTGCTGAATATCCGCCGGCGAACATGGTCGCCCACGGTATAGCCAAAATTAAGATTATTGGTCGGATTGTGGCCGCAGTAAATCCAGCGCATTACGTCCGCGCCCATTTTCTCAGCGGCGTCATCGAACCAGATGGCGTTACCGGTCGATTTGTGCATTTCCTGACCATTTTCATCACGAACCAGTGCATGGCCCAGCAGGGTCTTGAACGGCGCCTTGTTTTCCATCATGGTGCTCATGGCCAGCAGGGCATAAAACCAGTTACGAAACTGACCTGGAAAACATTCCAGCACTAAATCGGCCGGTATCCACTTTTGCCAGTAGTCACGGTCCGTGTTATAGTTCACCGTGGAATAAGGCACGATCCCGGCATCCAGCCAGGGATTGCCCACATCGCCAATCCGTTTGACCGGCTTACCACATTGCTCACACTTAATTCGAATATGATCGACCCACGGCCGGTGCGGCGAATTCCCGTCGAATTTGTCCCAGCCTTCGATGGCTCGCTCCTGGAGTTCCTCTTTGTTGCCAATGACATCAAACCAGCCGCATTCACATTCAAAAATCGGCAGGGCCAGTCCCCAGAATCGCTTCTTGCTGATCATCCAGTCGTGCATGTTTTCCAGCCAGTTCAGTTCCTGGTCCCGACCCCATTCGGGAATCCAGCGGATCTGGTCCACCACGGCCATAATCTCCTGTCGCCAGGACATATTGATATACCATTCATCCACCGCCCGAAACAGTAGCGGCGTACTGCACCGCCAGCAGTGAGGGTAATCATGGCTGAAGTTTTCTTTCTTATAATACAGATTTTTTTCACGCAGATTCAATAACACCTGTTCCGCTACCTCGCCTGCTGATTGGCCGGAGAGGAAACCGAACCCTTCGGTATAAATACCTGTTTCATCGATAGGCATAAGGATAGGGAGTTTATGTTCCTTACCCAGGTCAAAATCCTCTTTACCGCAGCCCGGCGCAATATGCACAATCCCCACGCCGTCCGAGTCCGATACCTCTTCCCACCCGATTACGCGATGAATATAGTTGGTCTCGGCAAAAGTCTGTTTCACTTTATCAAATTCGTCAAACGGCCCGTCATATTCCCAGCCGATCATATCCGTTCCGGAAAGAGTTCCTTCAATAGTAAAGGGTCCTTTCTCTTTCATGACCGATACCAGCGATTCAGCCAGATAATAAACGCCATCTTCCTGTCTGGCCTTCACATACTTCAATTCCGGATTGACCGCGGCCGCGACATTGGCTGAAAGTGTCCAGGGCGTTGTGGTCCAGACCAGCAGATATTCATTTTCCCTGCCTTTCAGCGGGAACCGGACAAAAACCGCGACATCTTCCACATTCCTATACCCTTCGCGCCGCTCCTGTTCCGAGATACCTGTCTCACACCGCGGACACCAGGGCATGGCATCCAGACCCTTATAGATCAGCCCGCGCTGATGGCATTTTTTAAGAAATGACCAGATGGTATAATTGTTTTCGTCTGTGATGGTATAGTAGCTGTTGTTCCAGTCCATCCAGTAGCCCAGACGGACAGATTGTTCGGTTTGAATTTTGGAGAATTTTTCCACGCGCGCCTTGCACCGGTTAATAAAATCCTCAAGCCCGGCCCGTTCAATATCTGCCTTGGTCTTATAGCCCATCTCCTTTTCCACCTCGACCTCGACCCAGAGCCCCTGACAGTCAAACCCATTCTGCCAGCGTTGATCGTGCCCCAGCATGGCATGATAGCGCTGGTAGCAGTCTTTGAGCGTACGCCCCCAGGCATGGTGCACGCCCATCGGATTGTTGGCCGTAATCGGCCCATCCAGAAACGACCAGTGCTCATTCCCGGCGTTTTTCTGGCGTAACTTCTCAAAAGCATCTGACTCCTTCCACCACTCTAGAATCTTATGCTCCAGTTCAATATGCTTGCAGGTAGATTCAACCTGTTGAAACATCTAAAGTAATCTCCAAAACCTATCTTTATTCATAACAGCAACTTACGTCAATCCGGCGACCATTAAAACATAGGCCTAAACCAGATTTTTATCGAAGCGTTATTATTGCCAAAATACCTTCTAAATGCAAGCAACTTAACACGATACGGTCCTCTTATATGCGTAAAAAGCAATAACAACTTGTAATATATACACTTACGTTAATTCTAAGCAATTTTAAAAATGAAAATGATAAACACATACTATTAGAGAAAGAGATTGAGTAATTATCTTAGGAATTTATATTAGACAGGATTTATCCCGATGCCTCGGGATTCAAAGCGGCACGATAATCAGGATAGAAGTTAACTTAATCCTGTAAATCTTTATATTAGATTAGAAAATCATAAAGAATGATGAATCCTATAACACCTGGAGGTTGACAGTATCGATATAAGTAGATAATCTACTTTATATATTGAGGGGAAAAGAGTGGTTAATTCTATGAAAAAAATATGTATTTTCGTTGCGTTTGCTGCGGAACTTATGTTGTTTGGTGCCGATCCGGTTCAGGCCGCCGAACGGGGTGAAATATACGGTTGGGGTACACAGAAACTCCTAAACGGGCAAAGCCTAACGAATATTGTCATGATGGCGGCAGGGTCCAGACACTCTCTGGCCCTGAAGACGGACGGGTCGATTGTTGGATGGGGGTGGAATTTACGTGGTCAGGCGACGCCTCCGTCTGGAAATGACTACATCGCCATTGCGGCAGGTTATAGTCACTCTCTGGCGCTCAAAACGGATGGCTCTATCGTCGGGTGGGGAAGTAAATTTGATGGTAAGTCAACGCCTCCATCGGGAAATGACTACATCGCCATCGCAGCCGGTGCAGATCACAGTTTGGCGCTCAAGGCGGATGGCTCTATTGTCGGGTGGGGGAGTAATGGTATTTCAAATCAGGCGACACCTCCTGCGGGAAATGACTACATCGCCATCGCAGCCGGTGGATATCACAGCCTGGCGCTCAAGACGGATGGCTCCATCGTCGGATGGGGGGATGATGATAGCGGTCAGGCGACACCCCCAACGGGAAATGACTATATCGCCATTGCGGCAGGTTTTAGTCACTCTCTGGCGCTCAAGGCGGATGGTTCTATCGTTGGATGGGGATCGATTGAGGAGGGTCAGGTAACGCCACCCCCGGGAAACAACTACATCGCCATCGCGGCAGGTGATAATCACTGTCTGGCGCTCAGAGCGGATGGCTCCCTCGTTGAGTGGGGGAGTATTAATTCTGTTGAGGCAGCACCTCCGTCGGGAAATGACTACATCGCCATCGCAGCAGGTAATCACTCTCTGGCGCTCAAAGCGGACGGCTCCCTCGTTGGGTGGGGGTGGAATTTTGATGGTCAGGCGGAGCCGCCGGCCGGAAACAGATATATCGCCATCACGACAGGTTGGACCCATTCTCTGGCCCTGAAGACAGACGGCTCCATCATCGGATGGGGGGATAATGGTTATGGTCAGGCGGAGCCGCCGGCCGGGAATGATTATGTTGCTATCGCAACAGGTTGGAATCACAGCTTGGCCTTGAAGGCGGATGGTTCGATCGTCGGATGGGGAGAGAATGAGTTTGGTCAGGCGATGCCTCCGGCGGGTGATGACTATGTCGCCATTGCCGCCGGTGGAAGTCATAGTATGGCTCTGAAGGCGGACGGCTCGATCGTTGGGTGGGGGGCAGATCATTATGGTTGGATGACACCTCTGTCGGGAAATGACTACATTGCCATCGGGGCAGGTGGAAGTCACAGTCTGGCGCTTATAGCCGATCACTCGATCATTGGATGGGGGTATGAATATTATGGTCAGGCGACGCCGCCGGCTGGAAACGACTATGTCGCCATCGCGGCCGGTGGAAGTCACAGTCTGGCGCTCAAGGCCGATGGCTCCATAGTCGGGTGGGGATTGAATGATAATGGGCAGGCGACACCCCCTCCAGGAAACGACTATATCGCCATCACAGCAGGTGTAAGTCATAGTCTGGCCCTGAAGGCCGATGGCTCCATCGTCGCATGGGGTAGTAATAAATATGGTCAGGCAACATCGCTGCCGGGAAATGACTATATCGCCATTGCGGCAGGTGATTATTACAGTCTGGCGTTAAAATTAGATGGCATTACCATGACGGATACTATTACTATATCTCAGTGTAACATTAAAGCAGGCAAGGTTAGAAGTGTATATTCGTCCACAGATTCTATTAGCATAACAGGCACCTTTTTTGATATTCCTGAGATAGAGACGTTCAATGCTGATAACCTGTATGTAAGAATTTTTAATGCATACGAAGAAATTCCCGTCTTCTCTGATGAAATTGATGTTAGTGCAGGGACGTTCGGTAATAGTATATTCTCAGGTAAAGGCTCTTCCGGAGAAACATTATTCAAATTCGATTTTTGTGAAAAAGTATTTAACATAAAAGCCCAAAAAATAAATCTTACCGGTCTAAGCAGCCCGGTAAAAATTGAAATTGAAATGGGAGATTACCTGGGGATCGGAGTTGCTTATGATGGGGAAGGATTGGCATCCGGTGGAGAACTGGATGTAATAAACGGCAAAAAGGCAATCCCTATCGGTTTGTTGTCCGGTTCTGCAGATTCATTACGTGTGGATAAATGTAAGTATTATCATAATACCAACCAGTCCGACTCAGATAGTTTAATCATTCAAGGGGCAATCTCCGTTGCAGATACTTCAGTTAATATCGCTGCTGAAAAAGTGGTGGTTATATGGGGCGATTTCCAGGTGACTCTGCCGGAAAATGATATGTATCAAATCGGGAATAAGAAAACTTTCAAATATAAACGACCCCAAAT
>JAFGHE010000064.1 GCA_016930295.1 Sedimentisphaerales bacterium | reverse complement strand
TAAAGCGGGTACGATTATTCTGGCGTTTTCGATAGTGATGTGGGTGCTGGCGACATTTCCTTCTGTGCCGGAGAATGAGCTGGCGGGGTTGACTCAGGAACAGGCGGAGGAGGCCCGGCTGCGCTATTCGATTACCGGGCGTCTGGGACGCGTACTGGAGCCGGCCATCCGGCCGATGGGATTCGACTGGAAGATCGGAACCGCTCTGGTGGGCTCGTTTCCGGCCAAGGAGTTATTTGTCTCGCAGATGGGGATTGTGTATTCACTGGGTGATACGGGTGAGAGTTCTGCAGCACTGGGAGACACCCTACGAGAGCACTATACACCGCTGGTCGGTTTTTGCATTATGCTCTTTTGCCTGATCGCCACGCCGTGTATGGCTACGGTGGCGGTGACACGCAAGGAGACCGGCTCGTGGCGCTGGGCACTGGCCCAGTTCGGGGGATTGACGCTGGTTGCGTATATACTCACTACCATCGTGTTTCAGGCGGGGTCGCTGTTGCATCTGGGTAGCGGATAGAAGATTTTTTATTTATGATTTGGGATTTTAGTGAGTTTTAGAAAACTTAACGCCAGGAATATTTTACAAGCTAAAGCTTGAACTCTCAGCGCGGGTAATGATTTGGTATCGACTGGTATATGTTCTCATGCGCAGGGAATAATGAACGATTCAAGCAGCGATTAGGAAACATGGATTAGAGCAGGTGAAAAAGTCTATTCATCCTGGGGGCAGACAAGGAGTTTTCCCACTCCCTATCCGCCTATGGCGGATTGGGGACGCCACCCCGTGTATTTAATTTATTCCAGATTTGATATTTCAAAGGGAGATTTATAAAATAGTGTCATTGGCTTATTCGTTTTACGGATAAAGCTAATTAAGAATTCTGAATAAAACAGGTTTTTGAAATTCTTATATGATTAATGAAGATGTGACTCTATGAATGTCCAGGAGTTTTGAGATGGATATAGAGATGCGACAGGCGGGGCCGGGGGATGCGGGACATGTTTCGGCAATACTCAGGGAAGCGACGCTCTGGCTGGATTCCATCGGACAGTCATTGTGGCAGTGTGAAGAGCTTGCGCCGGAGAAGATTAGGGAGGAGGTACGGTCAGGGCTTTACTATCTGGCCTGGCTGGAGGATAAGCCGGTGGGAATGATGAAGTCCCAGCTTGGGGATGAGCTGTTCTGGCCTGATATGGCGCCCGGTGAATCTGCGTTTGTACACCGTCTGGCGGTTAAACGGACAATGGCGGGGAAAGGGCTGTCGGATTTCATGCTGGACTGGGCAAAGCAGCGCAGCCGGGAACTCGGCCGCAGGTTCCTGAGACTGGACTGTGTGCCCAGGCCGAAGCTCTGCGCCGTCTATGAACGTAACGGCTTTGTCAGGCAGGACGAGAAGGATGTTGGGCCTTATCATGTGGCAAGGTATGAATTCGACACGGGAATTGGTGAGGCATAATCGGGAAAGGACTGAGATTAGATAATGATCGCTGCGCTTATATAGATACATTTCTCCAATTTGCACAGGTTGGGGATTAGATAATAAAGAGCACCCTTGTGCCAGCGGGGCACAAAGGTGCTATGGTGCCGGTATCCTTTGCCAGCCAGGGAGGATTAAAAAAGGGGAGAAAGTATGTTGTTTTGTTATAGTTCTACTGATTCTGGACGATCAGGGTGACAGCTACGAGTTCAGCCGGTTGGGAATGGGCCGGAAAATCGGAGGCCGGGGCAGAGTCCATAATCTTAGGTTTTTGCGCCGGCTGTTCCGGTGATGCGCTATCAGTCAATTCCGGGGTCATGTCCGCGGGCTGGTTGGCGGCAATGGACTGGGCCGGCATATCATCCTGCGGGGCGGGTCTGGTCTGATTTATGCGGGGGCCGAGTGTGTGTAATTCGGTGAATTCCGGTTCGCCCATGGCTAACAATTCATAAAAGACCTGAGGAAAATCCATGGGTTCGGCCAAGTCGGGGGTAGTCGGGGTGGAGGCCATTTTCATGGCATAGGCCAGTTGTATGGTGGGATTGGCCTCGGAGGCAATTTTCATGGCCTGGTCTGCGGTGATATTTTCCACGACGATGGCGGCCTGACTACGGTCATCGGAAAGAACCAGGTCAAGGCGAGCCTGCCGGGATATATCGTTAAAAATATGGTTAAACTGATCCCGGTAACAAACAAAAGAATAGCGGGTGTGATCCGGAGACTTCGACTGTATCGCACTGGCGATATGGTAAACATCGAGAATGTTGTCCAGCGTTGTTTGCTGATGCGAAGCGGTATCCTCTTTTATGATTAAGCATACATGACTGTATTGGATTTGGGGGATAGTACCCAAATCCATTTTGATTTTATTTACCTTATCCTTTATGACTGAGACAATCGGGGCGGCCCTAGAGGCGTTTTCGGCATTAACGGGGGCAGGTTTTTCTTTAGCCGTTTCTTTTGTTGCCACAACCTTTGATATAGTTTCCCGGTTTACAGAGCCATTCTGCGGTTTACTGAAGACATTATAGAAAATCACGGCAATGGCCCCGACAAAGACAATCATGGCGGCGGCAGAGAAGATACGTCGCCATACCAGATGCTTGTGACCTGCCATCTCGGCCAGTACATCGCTGCGGTCCAGGAGCAGATCGCGTTCCAGTTGATTCATTACCCCCTCGGCCAAATCAGACGGGGCCTCTATCCGGGGCAGCCGATTGATACTCTGGCTGATCCGGCGTAATTCATCAAGCAGTTTTTGTGATTCGGGGTCCTGGGCCAGTTGTTTTTCCAGCTTTTCGGCCTGGGAATCACTTAATTCACCATCCAGATAAGCACCGAGGAGTGCGATGAGATCCTGTTTTTTCTGTTTCTTTGCCATTATGACACCATTATACTATCTTGTTATTAAGGCTTATCGCGGTTTTGTGTGTCTTCCGGTTCAATCAGGTTCATGATTATCAATAAGTTTTTCTCGTAATATCATTCGCGCCCGTGAAATCCTGCTTTTTACGGTCCCTACGGGCACTTCCAGGATTCGGGCAATCTGCGAGTAACTTAGCTGTTCAATATCTCTGAGAATGACGACGGCCCGTGCCGGGGCTTCCAGTTCGTCCAGAGCATCCAATACCCGATGATACGATTCTTTTAACTGAATCTGCTGCAACGGGGTTTCCTGCTTTTTATTCCGGGCCATAGCCGTCAGAAGATCAGCCTGATGGCCAAATTCATCCGAGCCGGCGTGCATCGAGGTCATATGAACCCGTTGTTGGCGGCGATGATGACTGATACACAAATTCATGCCGATCCGAAAGAGCCAGGTATAGAAACCGGAACTGCCCCGGAATTTTTTCAGGCCTTTCATGGCCCGATAAAAGGTTTCCTGCGTAAGTTCCAGGGCATCATCACGGTTGCCGACCATGCGAAAAACTGCGTTAAAGAGCCGATCCTGATACTTTTGTATCAGTTGGCTGTAGGCAACCATATTGCCGGCCCGGCATCGTTTTATTAAAATTCCTTCCTCACTAAGGCCTGGGTCCATTATATTTACTTTCTCTATTTTGACGCTTAATCAGTTGATAAGTTCCGTCGTAAGGATAATTTTTAACTTTTATAATTCAAGGCGTCCATTTCAACACTTCTTTTGTTCTAACCTCTTGTCTGCAAATGAGGTAGAGAACGATTAAGTGCATAGCCATAATGCTTATATAGTGTCCTTTATAGGACGTAACCATATTTTTCACATCTATTAAAGGATGTCAAGCGGTAATTGGCCTGCCCAGGAATTTAAAGGTATATATTTTAGTATGTTACAATGTTTATCTTGCATAAAAAATTTTCTTTATTACACTGCGGATATGAAAAATCAAGGTCAAGAAACGTATGAGAATCCGTTAATCAGCCGGTATAGCTCGCAGGAAATGCTGGGGATTTTCTCACCACAGTTCAAGTTTGGCACCTGGCGGCGGCTCTGGCTGGCCCTGGCCGAGAGTCAGGCGGAACTGGGACTGGCGATAAGCAAACGTCAGTTGGCCCAGATGCGGGCGCATCTGGATGATATTGACTTTAAGCGTGCGGCGCGATATGAGAAGAAATTCCGTCATGATGTAATGGCGCATGTATACACGTTCGGGGATGCGGCGCCGTCGGCCCGGGGTATTATTCATCTGGGTGCGACCAGTGCGTTTGTGGGTGATAATACCGATTTGATCCAGATGCATAAGGGGCTGGAGATTGTGCGCATGCGACTGGTGCGGGTGATTGATTTGCTGGCGCAATTTGCACGCCGGTACCGGAAGCTGCCAACTCTGGGTTACACGCACTTTCAGCCGGCACAATTGACTACGGTGGGCAAACGGGCGACACTGTGGTGTTACGATTTTGTGATGGATATTGAAGAGGTTCAGCATCGAATTGAATCGCTGTGTTTTCGATCCGTTAAAGGAACGACCGGGACGCAGGCTTCGTTTCTGGATTTGTTTAACGGCAATCATAAGAAGGTCCTGCGCCTGGAAAAGATGGTGGCCGCGAAGATGGGATTCAAGAACATTTCGCCGGTATCCGGTCAGACGTATAATCGCAAGATCGATGCCAATGTGGTGGCGACGCTATGCGGAGTGGCGCAATCGGGGCATAAGATCAGTAATGATATTCGTCTGCTGGCCCATTTGAAACAGATTGAAGAGCCGTTTGAGAAGAAGCAGATCGGATCATCGGCTATGGCGTATAAGCGTAATCCGATGCGGAGCGAACGGATTGCCAGCCTGGCCCGATATGTGATCAGCCTGGCCAGTTCTCCGGCGATGACCGCGGCCCAGCAGTGGTTCGAGCGTACACTGGATGATTCGGCGAATAAACGGTTATCCGTGCCGGAATCGTTTCTGGCGGTGGATGCAATTTTGAGTATTGTGGCGAATGTAGTGGACGGGCTGGTAGTCTATCCCAGGGTGATCAAGGCGGCGGTGGATGCGGAACTGCCGTTTATGGCCACGGAAAATATTATCATGGCCGGAGTCAAGGCCGGGGGCGACCGACAGGAACTGCATGAGGCGATCCGCCGGCACAGTCTGGCCGCGGGCATTCAGGTCAAACAACATGGCAAACCCAACGATTTAATCGAACGGCTCAAAGGGGATGCGCTATTCAGCAAGATTGATTTTAAGAATACTCTCAAGGTGGAAAAATATATCGGGCGCGCACCGCAGCAGGTGGACGATTTCCTGCGTAATGTGGTGACACCGATTAAACGTAAGAGCCGTAAATATGGTGATATCGCGGATGTGGAGTTGAAGGTTTGAAGAAGGCACAAAGGCATTTCGATGTGCATCGGGACACAAAGGCACAAAGAGAATAAAAGCAAATTTATTATGCAGTCGTATCAGCTTGAGTTTATTGAGTTTCTGGTCACCTCGGATGTATTGACTTTTGGGGATTTTGTTACCAAGAGCGGGCGTAAGACGCCTTATTTTATTAATACGGGTAAATATCGTACGGGTGAGCAACTGGGGCAATTGGGTCGCTTTTATGCTTCGGCGCTGATAGATTATTTCGGCCGGGATTTTGATAATCTCTATGGGCCGGCGTATAAGGGTATTTCGCTGGCGGTTTGTGCTTCGATTGCGCTGCATGAGCAGCACGGACATAATGTTTCGGTGACATACAACCGCAAGGAAGCCAAGGACCACGGCGAGGGCGGATCGCTCATCGGGCATAAATACAGCGGCGGTGAGAACGTGGTTATCATCGAGGATGTAATTACCGCCGGGACAAGTGTGCGCGAGTCCGTGGACCTGCTGCGGGCGAATAATGATCCAAACGTAGTTGGTGTCATTGTTTCAGTTGACCGTATGGAACGGGGACAAGGCGAGCTGTCAGCGATCCAGGAAATTGGGCAGGAATTTGATGTTCCGGTTCATGCGATTATAACAATCAAAGATATCATAGAAGCCCTGCACAATCAGCCCCTTGACGGGATGGTACATATTGATGATACCATGAAAACCAAAATTGAAGAGTATCTTACCCAGTACGGAACAAAGCATGCTTAAACTCCGCTATCGCTTCGTGTAAGCATGCCACCCATATCGATATGATTAAATTTCCTAATGCATTTATTCAAAATCGATATTATCATCAAGCTGATGGGTAAGTCGATTTTGACCGATTAACATTGTAAGTCAGGTTAATTATTTTATTACATTCCTTTTCAGATATCATTTTCTGTAATGTCACATAGTTCTTTATTTAGATAAAGTTAATAACATTTTAAATTAGTAGTGTTATTTTTGCCGGTATCGGTTCCAGATTTCGTTCAGGGCCAGGGCGGCGGCGGTGGTGATTTTGATATTTACGATGTCGGAGACTTCGGTGTGGCCGGGATTAATTTCTACGGTGGGGATATGTTTTTGCTGTGCCTGCCAGACGGGTTCGGCGATGTAGGGGAAGACGCTGGTGGTTCCCACGGAAAATATGATGTCGAATCCCTGGGCCAATTCTTCGCAGAGCAGGTAGTATTTATCCATGGGGAGTATTTCGCCAAACAGGACGACTTCCGGGCGGACTAATGCGCCGCAGTCCGGACAGTACGGCGGCAGGGCTATATCGCTGTAATCCGCGACATATTGCCGCCAGGAACAACTGGTACACATTAACTGATGGACATTGCCGTGCATTTCGATGAGATTGCGTGAGCCGGCATCTCGATGGAAGCCGTCCACATTCTGGGTGAGGGTCCAGAGCCGGTGGAAATGGCGTTCCATTTCGGAAATGACCTCATGGGCGCGGTTGAATTTAGCCCCGCGGCAGGCCTTTTCAATCTGGCCGATATATTTCCAGCATAGTTGGGGATTTTTAAGCATCATTTCGCCCGAGAGTGCCTCTTCGATATCGATGCCTTCCTCGGTCTGACCTTCATTATACAATCCGCCGATCCCGCGATAGGTGGGCAATCCGGAATCGGCCGAGACGCCGGCGCCGGTGATGAAGAGAATGTTGCTACAGCGATGCAGGATTTCGACTACACGGTTAATCTGTTTTTCGTCACGATAAGTAAGCATTTTAATGCCCTACGTATTTCCCGTACAGGCTGCGGGCTTCGTCGATGTTGCTGGTGCCCTTGATGATAGCGCGACCGTCGGGAAAGATGGTCATCTCGCGGTCCGGCAGTTGCAGGCGCAGCATGAATTCATTCTGGGTAATTTCGCCGGCGGCTATCAAACGCCGGGCCAATTCGGTCAGCTCGATTTTGTCACCTAAATCGCGGGGTCGGACCTGGACTGAGTTTCGTCCGCAGAGGCTTATAGTGCTCAGGCCGTATTTGCCGGAGAGATATTCAAAATTCCGGTCACCACAGCAGGTACAGCCATCATTTATCTCACCCAGTGACATCTGATGAAAACGGTTCTGCCACAGATCAAATGTCATAAATGCCCTGTTCACGGCATCGGTATTGCCGGTGAGTAACTTAATGGCTTCTGCGGCCTGAAAGCCGGCCACCATAGCCACGATAGGACCGATGATGCCGGCAGTTTCGCAGGTTTCCATCTGGCCCGGATCCGGCGGACTTTCGATCACGCAGCGCAGACACGGCCTGCCGCCCGGCTTAATGACCATACCCATGCCGTTAGCACCCAGGCAGGCCCCGTAAATCCAGGGGATCAGGTGCTTGACGGCAGTATCGTTGATGAGGAATCGCGTTTGGAGATTATCGGTGCCGTCCAGGATCAGGTCACTATCGGCAATAAAGGATTCGACACTTTCGTGATTGGCATCGGCGATAATGGGTTCAATGATACCCTGTGAATTAATTTTACGCAGTTTGCGGGCGGCGGCCTCGGCCTTGGGCAGATTTTCCCTGACATCCTGCTCGTCAAAAAGAATCTGGCGCTGGAGATTGCTTAATTCCAGGAAATCCCGGTCCACAATCCGGAGCAGCCCTACCCCGCATCGGACCATCATTTCCGCCAGTACCGAGCCCAGGGCTCCGCAGCCGATGAGAGTAACCTTACTGGAGGAGATTTTTTTCTGGCCCTCAAAACCGATGGGCTTGAAGAGTATCTGCCGGGCATAGCGATCTTTTTCATGAAATGTGTTATTAATCTCTGTCATACTCATTTATATCAGAAATCTGGCAACCTTTATAGAATTAATGATAAGGACTATTTTAGGGGAAATTCAAACAGGATGCAAGATATTCTTCAGCCGTCCCCTTCGGCTTCGCTCAGGGGAGGCTCTACGGGACTAAACTGGTTATGTTGTTGGTACCCACCAATAAATTGGTGGCCTATTTTCAGACGTCCCTGCATGACTAAGAGGCTAAGCATGCTTACGCTTCTCGTAAGCATGCCACCCTACCGGATTTATCGGGACCTGGTGTTTGGGGTTGCCCTTTGAGGTTTTTGGGAGTAAGATAGTAGTATGTTTTGGAGTGAAAGCCATGAAATTTCGTGAACGTTCGATAGTGAAGCATTTCAGGATTCTGCCGGAGTATGTGAAACTGGCGGTCAAGCGGGAATCGGAATACAAGCTGGGTTTTTATACGTTCATTTTTCATCAACTGGTCACGGCGGCGATCTGGCTGTTGTTCTGGAAGGTGCTGATTAACAAGATTGGAGATTTTGGTTCCTGGAACTACGGGCGTATGGTGTTACTGACGGGTTTTGTGACGATCAATATGGGGATGTGGCTGACGTTCGTTTTTATCTGGCGGCTGCCGCGTCAGATTTTAACGGGTGAACTTAACAGCCATTTAATCAAGCCTGTTCACCCGTTTCTGCACATGATTCTGCAGCACCTGAATCTACGGTCTCTGCCGCGTATTCTCATAGGAGTGTTGATACTCATTTACGCCCTGAGTCATTTTGAACTGCAATACAGTAGATGGTCTCTGGTGGTGGCAGGGGTGACGAGTTTTTTGAGTTTTTTGACCAGTTTCATGCCGTTTGCCACGATATGTCTGCTGGCGTTCTGGATCGGGCGGGCGGAATTTATCCGGGATTTATTTATTGAACTGTTTGTATTTCAAAATTATCCTCTAACGGAATTTCCCACGGTTTTTATAGCCGTATTTACAGTGGTCATTCCGCTGATTTTTTCGGCGACCGTGCCGGTGCTGGTATTAACGAAGCTTTCGCTCGGATGGGGAATGCTCCTCCTGGCTGGCCTGATTATTATAATTTCCCTCCAGTTGTGGCTGTTTGGATTTCTATGGAACAGGGGTTTACGGCGCTATGAAAGTTATGGCGGGTAAATATCTAGTGATTTTTATAACGCAGATGAAGAATCTGCTGGAGTATAAGATCAACATCTTACTCAAGTTAATCCGTCCGTTTGTGATGACGGCGGCGGTGGGTTCTCTGTGGCTGGTTTTATTCAAGCTGACCGGTCGGGATAATATCGGAGGGTTTACCCGGCAGAGTTTCATTATTTATCTGCTTACGATTCGTTTTATCGCGGTATTTTCGCCGGGCGGAGCCAGTATCGCCGAGATGAACGAGGAAATCCGGACCGGGAACCTGGCCATGCGCCTGGTCAGACCGGCGCATTATCTGCCCTGGCTGTTATTTCGAAACCTGCCGGTGCCTTTTATTTCGGGTATTACCGGATTGATTCTGGTCAGCATTCTGACGGTCTTATTGGGCGCAGATTTACCCAAAGCCGGAATGATGCTGTTGTTTGTGTGTTCGGTGATAGCGACCATTACCCTCCAATACGCAATCTATCAGGGTATCGGTATACTGAGTTTCTGGATTTATGAGGTATTTCCGATTGAGAGATTTTATAAATCCGTAAGTGGTCTGTTATCAGGAGAATTGATCCCGTTGACAATTTTCCCGGCCACGGCCAGTGAAGTACTTCAGTTTCTGCCCTTTGCCTCCCTGGCGTTTATACCCGGGGGTATTTTTACGGGCGTATTTACTTTTGAACAGGCCCTGGTGCGAGTGATCGTGCAGTGGACGTGGGCAGCGATACTGTGGGGGCTGGTAATAACCACATATCAGCGCGGACTGGAGAAATTCGAAGCACAGGGAGGATAGAGTTTAATCAGGTGTGGATTGTGAGTTGTGAATGGAAAGAGAAGTAAATAATGGCTGAACCGATTATTGAGATGAAGCATGTGTGTAAGTCGTTTTCCGTGCCGGTCAAGGGCCAGCAGGGGTGGAAAAGTATTTTCTATCGAAAAAATCAGACGGTGGATGTGCTTAATAACATCAATTTCTCTATTGATGAGGGTGAATTTATCGGGTATATCGGGCCCAACGGCGCGGGAAAATCGACGACCATCAAACTGCTGACCGGCATTCTCTATCCAAGCCGGGGTGATATCCGGGTGATGGACTATAATCCGCACCGGGACCGTTATCACTATACGTATCATATCGGCGTGGTTTTCGGACAGCGGTCGCTGCTGGAATTCGATATACCGGTGATGGACTCGTTTAAACTTTACCAGGCCATTTATGAGTTAGACGGCAGGCTGTTTCAGGAACGTCTGGATGAATTTACTCACCTGCTTAAGCTTGACGACCTGCTCCATGTGCCGGTACGGAAATTATCGCTGGGCCAGCGGATGCGGTGTGAGATTGCCGCCTCGCTGCTGCACCGGCCTAAAGTCATATTCCTGGATGAACCCACGATCGGGCTGGATGCCCTGTCCAAACATGAAATCCGACAGTTTCTTACCCGGATCAACCAGGAAGAAAAGGTTACTATCATACTGACCACCCATGATATGGGCGATATTGAACAGCTATGCGAACGGATCGTCTTTATTAATGTGGGTAATATTGTTTACGACGGCCCGCTCGATACTTTAAAAAACAACTATATCACCCATAAAGATATCGTGATTGTATATGAGGAACCGATTGACGTGCCGGATGCGTTTGTATCCCTGTTAAAGGAAAAAAACATCACTACATATACCTTCAATGTGCCCAATGCCGAGGTGGTTTCCATTGTTCCCGCCCTGCTCCAACTCGGAGCGGCATACGATGTCTCCATCCATGAACCCACTCTGGAAGATGTAGTAAAAATCATCTACTCCAACCATATCCATGCATAACTATTTGTCGAAATGCAACCTGGTTTTAACGATGCTGATGAACCGGTCACAGGTGGGAAATTGGGTCCAATGAAACTTACTTCAACTCATTTGCAATTCGTGCCGCGATTTCATCCATACGGCCGGGCGGGTATGTATTCTGGGGTGCGTGCCTGATGATACCGTCGCCGGTTTTTCGGGGGATGATATGGAAGTGGACATGTTCCACAAGTTGGCCGGCGCTGCGGCCGTTGTTGTTCAGGAGATTGTAACCTTCTGCGCCAACGGCCTTTATAATGGCCTCGGCAATCGGACCAATTTGTCGGGCCAGGGTTGAGATAACTTCCACAGGGCATTCATGCAGATGAACAAAATGAGCTTTGGGAATAATTAATGAGTGCCCCTCGCTCCAGGGATTAATATCCAGAAATGCCAAAACCTGATCATCTTCAAAAATTCCGGCACAGGGAATTTCACCCCGGGCAATCTTACAGAATATGC
>JAFGHE010000063.1 GCA_016930295.1 Sedimentisphaerales bacterium | reverse complement strand
ATCTGTGGAGACCTATCTGTTTACCATACTACGCCGGAAAATCATCAACAATTATCGCAGTCAACATGTGGATAAAACCTGTCTGTTACATGATATCTACCATAAAGCCGGCCGGGAGGATGAGAGCCGGGACCCCTTCGGACGTATCGCTTCCCCGGAAGCGACTGCCAGTTGGTATGCCCGGCGTGACGAACAGCACGAATGCCAGAGCCAGGCCCTTTCCGGGGCCCTGCGCAAACTGGTGGAGGCCTTCAAGAAGCAACTCAATTTCCGCGAACTCCAGATTGTGGAGATGCTCTTCTACTGCCGGCTGGCCAATAAAGATGTGGCTAAAATCATGGATATGACCGAACAGAATATCGGGGTAATCAAACACCGCTGCCTGAAACGCGTGCGGGAAAGTGTTTCACAAACCAGCTTCTCGTCTGATCTGACCGGACCGGATTTTGAGACCCTGCTAACCGATCTGTGGGAAAGCCTGCGACTTAGTTGTCCCAAACGCAGTACCATCGGTGCGTATCTACTTGAAACCCTGGAACCCCCGTGGCATGATTATGTCCATTTCCATCTGGAAACACTCGGTTGCCATTTCTGCCGGGCAAATCTCTCTGACCTGAAAGATCAAACAACCCAGGAAGAGACATCCAGATTGCGAAAACGGATAATGGAATCAACCGTGGGTTTTTTACATAAATAGAATAATCAGTTGTGAGTTGTGGATTGTGAGCAGGGGGGAGTGTTTCCCGTCAAAAAGGCCTGCCAGTCAATGATACAAGGTCAGATAATAACCGGATGAGCCGGTTTCAGCGGTTTTTTTTCTTTTGTAACTGAAAAATATTGAACCGATATTATCAGACGAAGCAAGAAACAGAACTCCTAAACGCAATGCTAGTCATTTGCTAACGAATCAGCATAAAACTAATTACGGTGGTATGTCCGGGAGCCGATTAAACTGTTGAGCCGTTGGGCATGATTGTAACTGTGGTTTGAGAAAGAACTTTCTGGCAAAGGCGCCGTCCATGATGCTCAAAGAAAGAAATAACATATTAATTCTGATTGTCGCGTCAGTGATGATCTTCATGGCCGGTCTGCAAATACAAAATATCCGTCAGGACGAAATCCAGAAGGCATCCATGGAAGAGGATAGTTTGCTGGATATATCTTTGGAAGATCTTATGAATATTGAAGTTATCTCTACCCGAGACATAGAAACCGGTACGGAGCTGTTTCACAAGAGAAATCGACAACTGATGGCATACTTTCTCATGTAACTTTGGAAGCAGGAGAAAACAGGTCAGATAACTCTTCATAAAGCAATAAATTTATATCTTTTCTGATTTTACACACAATTTTTTTACAAATAAATCTTAACTTTTCAGTATCAGATATTTAAGATGTCACGCAATGATCTTCTTAAAAACAGTAATTTCCGCTTAGAAATGTTACTTAGGCCCTGAGGCCCGATATCAATGTTTCACCATCGCCGCACATCAAGATATGACGCCGACATCTGATAAAATTTTACCAAAAAAGCCCTATAAAAATTATATATTTTGAAATAAATTAAATTTTTCTTATCGAGGATCATAGTATCGGACCCCGTATATTTATAAGACTTGAAACCAACCGCTGAATTTCGCAAGTTCAATCTACTAAAAAATTTAAATATGATTTAGACCGTGAGTTTTAATAATTTGACAACTGAATCTATCCGATAGATGTACATGATAGATAATATAGATATTTTATAACCGCATATATTTGCACCATGTTTATTTATTGGACATAACTGAAGATACGTATTGTAAAAGTAACGGATGGATAAATATAAAAACAGGATTATTTTGGTCTTGATTCTGGCCCTGACCGCCTTATTATGGGCGGAACCGGATTCGAGCGCTAAACGGAAGGAATATGAGGTCAAATCGGCCTTTGTCTATAACTTCCTCAAGTTTATCGATTGGCCGGAGGACGACTCTCAGAAAGGGGAATTCACTATCGGTATCTTTGGTAAAACTGCCTGCGAAAGTGCGCGTAAAGTCACGGAAGGCAAAAACATAAAAGACCGCAAGATTGTCGTTGAGCAATTGACCCGGGAGGAACTGGCTGATGTAAAGGCACTGCAAGCCTTCCAGGTATTGTTTATCACCACGGATGAAGAGGTTGATTATAAAACAATATTGGACCATGTCAAAGATCAGACCATCCTGACCATTGGCGAGACCAATGGATTTCTGGAAGACGGGGGTATTGTTAATTTCCTGCTGGAAGACAAAAAGGTCCGGTTTGAGATAAATATGATCTCGGCTGAAAAGGCAAACCTGAAGGTTCGATCAAAACTATTGAGACTGGCTAAAAGAGTTATACAGGAGTAAAGATGTGCCGATAAATGGTAACAGAGATCAGGTTTGACCGGGTGGTAAAACCTTATCATAGGGAAAAGAGATATGTCGTTTCTTAAAAATTTAACAATCAAACACAAGCTGATATCCATTATCATGCTGACCAGTATAGTGGCCATGCTGATTGCGGGTTCGGCCTATATCATCTACGAACAGGTTATGTTCCGCAAGGAGATGGTCAATAGTGCTTTTTGTTACGCGGCCATGATCGGGGATAACTGCCAGGCGGCCCTGGCCTTTGGAGATATCGCGGACGCCCAGGAGACCCTGGCGTCGCTGCGGGCCAAACCCTCGATATGCTATGCCTGTGTCTATGATCAGGCGGGCAAGATTTTTGCCGAATACCAGCGCTGCGACATTACCGAAACCATTACTCCTCCCGAAAAGTCGAAGGATAGTTATAAATTTGATAAAGATTATTTATTGGTATTCAAACAGATCTATCAGGAAGGGGAAGTGGTGGGTACGGTTTTCCTGCGTTCCAACCTCACTGAGTTGTCGGCCATTCTCAAACGGAATATTCTGATTATTACCCTGGTGATTCTGGCGTCCTCGGTACTGACCTATCTGATTACCTCACGCCTGCAGCGGGTGATTTCCGGCCCGATCCTGAATCTGGCCCAGACCGCCGAGAAGGTCTCGGAAAAAAATGATTATTCCCTGCGCGGCATCAAGCAGACCAACGACGAAGTCGGAATGCTGATCGATTCATTCAATGGCATGTTACAACAGATACAGGACCGGGGAGAAGCCATCAAGGAAAGTGAGGAAAAATTCCGAACCCTTTACGAATCCTCCAATGACGCCGTTGTCCTTTTAGGTGAGGAAGGATTCCTGGATTGCAATCAAAGTGCTCTGCGTATGTATGGCTGTTCCAGCCGGGATGAATTATTAAGAAAACATCCGGTGGACTTTTCTCCGGAAAAGCAGCCCGGTGGAAGAAATTCACAGGAAATGGCCCAGTACTATGTAAATCAAACCTTCACGGAAGGCAGCGCCAAATTTGAGTGGATTCATCGCAAACTGGACGGCACGGAATTCCCCTGTGAAGTTCTGCTGAGTCCCATGGAAATAAAAGGGAAGAACTTAATCCAGGGGGTGGTCCGTGATATAACCGAGCGCAAGCAGGCGGAAGAGGAGATTCGTAAACTGAATGAGGAACTGGAACTGCGTGTCATTCAACGTACCGCCCAGTTACAGGAAACACATGAGAAACTGCTGGAAGCTTCCCGACAGGCGGGTATGGCCGAAGTGGCCACGGATGTCTTGCATAATGTGGGCAATGTTCTCAATAGTATAAATGTGTCAGCCACCCTGATTACCGAAAAAGTACGGGGTTCGGAGATTTCCGATTTACAGAAGGTAACCGATATTATTAAAAGTAATCATGAAAACCTGGGATATTTCTTTTCGGAAGACCCCAAGGGCAAACATATTCCTGCCTATTTGACGGAAGTGAGCAGACATCTGGCAGTAGAGAGAAATGATATCATCGAAAAATTACAGTCTTTGAGTAAAAATGTGGAGCATATCAAGGAAATTGTCAAGATGCAGCAATCCTATGCCAAGACCTCCGGAGTGGAAGTCGGGGCGTCGCTGGATGACCTGGTGGAAGATGCCATCCAGATCAACTACGCGGGCCTGAAACGACATGGGGTTGTGGTAAATAAAAACATCGAGGATTTGCCGGAAGTTTATGTGGACAAGCAAAAAGTGCTCCAGATATTAGTCAACCTTATTAACAACGCGAAATATGCACTGTCCAATACCAGTAACGATGAGAAGACTCTGACGATTAACATCCGCAGACAGGGCGAAAACCGGGTCACTGTCGAAATAATCGATAACGGAATCGGGATTGCCGAAGAGAACCTGGCCAAGATATTCCGTCATGGGTTTACCACGAAGCGGCATGGTCATGGCTTTGGTCTTCACAGCGGAGCTCTGGCGGCTAAAGAGATGGGAGGCGCCTTGACAGCATGGAGTAAAGGACCGGGAACTGGCGCTAAATTTATTCTGGAGCTTCCCTATAAAGCGGTCCAGGAGGTGAAGAATGGATAAATTCGACTCTAAAAACAGGCGCATCCTGGTCATAGACGACAACGAGGCAATCCATGAAGATTTCCGCTCTATCCTCAGCGGAAAAGAGGAGGATACCTCGGCTCTCAATCAGGCCAAGGCGGCTATCTTTGGAGGCGATGACGACGATAAAGATCCCGGCATCGAAATGGAAACATTTGAGATCGAGTCGGCTTTCCAGGGCCAGGAGGGGCTGGAAAAGGTAAGAGAGTCGATAAGAGACAATCGTCCCTATGCCATGGCCTTTGTCGATATCCGGATGCCCCCGGGTTGGGACGGAATCGAAACCATCCATCGGATCTGGCAGGAATATCCCGAATTGCAGGTCGTGATCTGTACCGCACATTCCGATTACTCGTGGCAGGAAACCGTCAGAAAACTGGGGCAAACCGAACGGCTGCTTATTCTCAAGAAGCCCTTTGATAATATCGAAGTCCGACAGATTGCCTGTGCCCTGACCGAGAAGTGGTATCTGCTCAACGATTTAGGCAGATTGGTGGAACAGCGCACCGAGCAGATTATGAGTACCCGTGATGTAGCCGTATTTGCCCTGGCGAACCTGGCCGAATCGCGTGACCCGGAAACAGGCGCTCACCTGGAACGTATCCGCAGTTACTGTCAAATACTGGCGGAAGAATTGCGGGAAAACAGTGAATACAGTGACCAGATAACGGATGAATTTATCGAAGACCTGTATCGGTCCAGCCCGCTGCACGATATCGGGAAGGTGGGGATACCGGACCTGATTCTGCTTAAGCCGGGGAGCCTCACCGAGAGTGAGTTTAAAATCATGGAACAACACACCAATATCGGCGGCGACGCTCTCAAGAAGGCCGGCCGACTGGCCAGTGGTGGTTTTCTGGACATGGGCTGTGAAATTGCCCGTTCTCATCATGAACGTTTCGATGGCAGCGGCTATCCCGATAAGCTGGCAGGTCTGGATATTCCACTGGCCGCACGCATTGCCGCGCTGGCCGATGTCTATGATGCCCTGACCTCTGTTCGGGTTTACAAATCCGCCTTCCGCCCGGAAGTGGCCAAATTAATGATCGAGGAAGAGAGAGGAAAACACTTCGATCCGGCGGTCGTGGACGCCTTTCTGAATCGATACGAAGATTTCATTAAGGTTCGAAAACTCCATGATAATCCGGAAACGAGCCTCATAAATGCCATTGCCGACGGATCATCGGACTAGCTTATAGTTCAGGATTTCTGGCTCTGCCTTGTCTGATACATCCGAAACTATGGTTGAAAAGACCCCCCTCCTTTATTTCCTTTCCGAGTTGAATTCTATTCATTTTCCATATCGATAATACGTTCCGGTCCGTTCTCGTGAGATTTGATAAAAATTTTCCTGTCTTGACTTGCTTTTCGGGCTAGTCCGGGCCTATTATTATTAAATAATGGAAGGCTTGTGTTTTATGTATTGCCAGACAAGTAGTTATGTATATTAAACATTCAATTGCCGGGTTACTATGATATGTTAAGGAGAGTTTCGTATGAATAAGAAGAAGATCAAGAAGGTTCTGGCTCAGGTCGGTATTGCCGGATTAGCGGCGGGTATCGGTTTGTGGACGGCCGGTTGCAACAATGCCAAGAGCAGTTGCGGCAATGGCTCCTGTAATAAAAAAGCTGAATCCAAGGAAAAGGCCTCTTGTGGACAGGGTTCCTGTGGGGCCAAGCACGAGAAGTGATCCTGTTCCAAACAAAAAAGATGATAATTACAAAATCAATATGTTGTTTTATTGATTGATCAATCCAGTTTTTTAACTCGTTCAAGATACTGTTTTCTTCCCCGGCATAACAGCGACGGATCGTTACCTCGGTCCGTCGTTTTTAGAATTTCGATATAATACCTGGCGCGGTTTAACAGGCTTTCCATGGTTTATACACCTGTACACTCAAAGCGTTAGTCTAAACCACGGCGCAAAATAAATTATCGCTGCGTATTATTTACATTTATAATAGCATGGGCCATGAACACAAATGATATCCAACAATGGAACGAGCTTTATCCGGTAACCTCTGCCTTACTGGATGCGCAGGCATGGGAAAAACTGACAGAACACGCTCATGACTGTTCCCGGCCCATCAATCTCGCGGATAAACTTTTGCCGGAATACCTGCGGGAAAACAATGTACCCCAATACCTGACGGACCTGCTTCATATAGAATGGTGCCGATATCAGGCCCTTAGGCAGGAGGGGGACTTTATATGCCATTCCGGGCAATTCGAGATCAATCCCACCCTGGACCTGATCCAGACGCAATGGTCTCTATCACCCTGTTTCACTGATGATGGCTCGCTGGCGAAGATTACCCCCAGGCATGAAGGCCAATGGATGCTGATCTGGAAGGACCCTGAAACCAGCCAGATACGAACCAGGCCGGCCGATGACGGGGAATTACTGGCTATTAAAATCGCTGTGGATCAGTTAGATATCCATGATGTGGCTTCTGAGGCTGATGTGTCAGTCGGCTCAATATACATGGCTCAGCGCAGGGCTGCCCGGGAAGGTCTCCTGTTGGCGCCGCCCTCAAAAATCCGGCGTAATCGAGATGAATTTCCGGCTGACCAGGATATACCGCAAGAGTATCTCGTGGCCGACACCTTTACCCTCCAATGGCATATCACCCAGGCATGTGACCTGCATTGCCGTCACTGCTACGACCGCAGTAAAAGATCGCCCCTGACTCTGGAACAGGGGTACAGCGTGTTGGATAATCTGGTGGACTTCTGTATCGAGCGCAATGTCTGGGGTCATGTATGTTTTACCGGCGGCAATCCCTTTATGTATCCGGATTTTTTTGAATTATATCGCGGAGCGGCTCAGCGCGGATTTTCCACCTCCATTCTGGGAAATCCTGTTTCTCGGGAAAAACTCCGGAAATTGATCGATATTAAAATGCCCGGTTATTTCCAGGTAAGCCTGGAGGGCCTCCAGGAATATAACAATTATATCCGGGGAAACGGCCATTTCTGCAAAACGCTGGAATTTCTTGATTTGCTACGAGAAATGAATATTTCTTCCGCCGTGATGCTCACTCTCAATAAGGATAATATGGACCAGGTCCTGCCCCTGGCCGAACTCCTGCGCGACCGGACCGATTCCTTTACCTTCAACCGTCTCTCACCAGTAGGGCAAGGCGCCGATTTACTCCTGCCGGAACCCAGCGATTATGCCGCCTTTTTAAGCGATTTTGTGGACGCTTCCCAAACCAATCCCACCATCACGTTCAAGGATAACCTGATTAACATTGAATTAAACAAAAGGGGTTTGAAACCTTTTGACGGCTGCACCGGCTTCGGCTGCGGGGCCGCCTTCAATTTCCTGGCCGTACTGCCCGACGGCCAAACCCACGCCTGCCGAAAATTCCCGTCACCGGTTGGTAATGTTCTGGAAAGCACGATTGCCCATATCTACAACAGCCACGACGCCGATTCATACCGCCACCGACCCGCCGCCTGCCAATCCTGCCACCTGAGAACCACCTGCGGCGGCTGTTTCGCCGTCACCCGAGGCTACAACCTCAACATAACCACCAACCGCGACCCCCATTGCTTTATTTGTGGCTATCAATCAATTCTATAATGATTATAATTAAGATGAATATATGGAAATTGTATCAGTATAACTCATTTTAAGAGAAATAAGTGAAAAGGGGGCAGTCGTGGGATGACTGCCCCGCAGGACGGACGGAGCCCCGCTTCTTTGTCATGATCCCGTTTGGTGGCTAGGGCGGGGTAATACCAAAGTTAATAATATGTATAATTGGCCAGAATAGGGCGATTATGATAAAGCCGCAGACCAGGCCCAGAAAAACGACCATCACCGGCTCCATCAAACTGATCAGCGCGCCGACTGCGGTATCCACTTCATCATCATAATTATCCGCAATCTTGATAAGCATCTTGTCCAGATCCCCGGTCTGTTCACCCACATGGATCATATTCACCACGATCCGGCTGCACAGACCTGACTGGCGCAGCGGGTCGGCCAGCGGTTCTCCCTTACGGATGGATTGATGCGCCTTGTCGAACGCACGCCGGTAGAGTTCGTTTCCAGTTGTTTCGCGGGTAATAGTCAGTGCCTCCAGTATGGGGACCCCGGCGGCGATCAGCGTTCCCAGCGTACGCGTGGACCGGGCAATAACCGTTTTACGTATCAGTGCTCCCACGGCCGGTATTTTAAGATCTACGGCATCCAGAATATAACGCCCTTTCTGGCTCATTCGTATCAGCCGTGCCAGCAGAACAATGCCTGCCGGAATACCTGTTAATACAGCCCATCCATACTGGTATGCGATCCAGTCAGAAATATTCATTAAGGTTTGTGTGATAACGGGCAGTTCCGTGCCAAAGTCATTGAAAATATTTCGAAATTTCGGGACCACCCAGGTCATGATCCCCAGAACAATGGCAAAGGCTATAAGCAGCACGGAAATGGGGTAGATCATCGCCCCGACAATCTTACGTTTCAGGGCCTGGGCCTTTTCCTTGAAGTCCGCCAGACGATTCAGAATAAGCTCCAGCACACCCCCGGTTTCGCCGGCGGCTATCATACTCGTATAAAGCCGGTCAAAGGCTCGGGGATAAGCCGCCATGGCCTCTGATAAGGTAGCACCATTTTCCACCCGGTCCGCCACCGCCTTTATTGTTTCTCCCAATGCTTGTCCCTTCACCTCCTGCTCCTCCAGCAGACGCAGCGATTGTAAAATTGGAAGCCCGGCGTCCTGTAATGTACTGAACTGGCGGGTAAACTCAGTAAGCTGCCTGACTTTAATCCTGCGGTTGGCCTTTCTGGAATATTTTAACACATTGGCCATCAACGGCTTAGGCCGCGACCGGCGATGAGCATGCTGCTCCTGTACTTTTATTGGGAAATATCCCATCCCCTGAATCCGGGAAATAGCCTCTGCATGACTGAGCGCATCAATACTATCTTTGATCTCATTACCCTGGCTATCCATCGCTTCAAACATATAAACAGGCATGACGTCACCTCCATAATCATCTAATCAAACCTACGGGTGGCATGCCTACATCCGCCCCAGGCGGATTTAGGCATCATCATTCAAAATACCTTTAGTTGTAAGGCTATGAACAAACGATTTTTATATTAATCAAAAGCACGCTAGTAACATATTTGGTCAATGACACTAGTCACGGTAGGCGCAGAAGTCATGCTCCGGGGTGAAATTTCGGGATGCAACTAAATTCTTCTAACCATTCAGGTATGTTGTGTTAGTATGTCTGGTTACTTGATTATACGAATGTCCACTCAGAGCGGCGATAAAAAATTGTATTTAAAAATCCCCATTTTTATTGATGGAAAAGTCAATTTTTGGGCGATATTATCCAGGGTATGGATACCGAACAAAAACTTAACATTCTGGCGGAGTCCAGTAAGTATGATTTGGCCTGTGCGTGTAAGTTTCGGGATGAGCCGGGCCGGGTTCGGGGCAGCCAGGGGCACTGGATTTATCCGGCCGTTCTGCCTTCCGGTCGTAAGGTATTCCTGCTAAAGACCCTCCAGAGTAATGTCTGCATCAATGACTGTTCCTACTGTCCTTTCAACAGCCGGCGGGATATCCCACGCTGTTCGCTCTCCCCGGACCTGCTGGCCCGGACATTTATCCTTCTACGAGACGCAGGCCGGGTAAACGGCCTGTTTCTCTCCTCAGGCGTATGTAAAAATCCCGACGCTACCATGGCCGATATGCTCGGCACCGTGGAACTGCTCAGAAAACGTTACCAATTCAAGGGTTACATCCATCTCAAGGTTTTACCCGGCGCCAGCCAGGCCGCTATCGAGCAGGCCACACGTCTGGCTACCCGTGTCTCGGTCAATATTGAAGCTCCCAACGCTCAACGCCTCCAGAAACTCTCGCATCGAAAACGCTTCCACGAGGACATTATCTCGGCCATGCAATCTATTCACCGCCTGCGCGAGCAGGGGGGTAAATGCTCCCAGACCACCCAGTTTGTCGTGGGCGCCGCCGGGGAAAGTGACAGAGAAATTGTGAATTCCACCCATCGGCTCTACCAGAAATTCAACCTGGAACGGGTCTATTTCTCCGCCTTTCAGGATATGAACGCAGAGCCTACTCCCACTTCGGATGGCTGGCTTTTTCCGGAATACGCTCCCCTGGATGACACCGACCGGAACCATGATCCCTTTATCCGCGAACACCGCCTGTATCAGGTGGATTACCTTTTCCGCAGGTACAAATTCAACCTTGACGATATCTACTTTGATCCAACAGGTAACCTCTCTTTAGAAGCTGATCCCAAGCTTATCTGGGCCCGACGCCACCCGGAATTCTTTCCCATCGATCCTAACTATGCCGATTACGAGCAACTCCTGCGCGTCCCTGGTATTGGTCCCGTCAGTGCTAAACGGATTATCACTGCTAGACGCCAAACTCGCATACGATCCTTAAATCAACTTAACCACCTCGGCTTGCGACCAAAAAAATCAGATGAGTTTTTAATTCTGCGCGTCAGCTAAGTCCAGTATTACATGCTTATACTCCGTTTCACTCCGTAAAAGCATGCCACCCTGTGAAAAATTAAGAGCGATATCGATTCAGTAAAGATATCAGTAAATCCATATCATTGGGTAAGGGGGCCTGAAGATGCATTTGTTTGCCTGAAATCGGATGGCGAATAAACAACTCCGCCGCATGGAGAGCATGACGATCAATCACAAACTGGTCAGGATGAAGTTCGCTGCCGGGCTCGCCGGGTGTGGGCAGGGGACTGCCGTTCGCCAACTGCTCCAGGGTCATCAACTTTCCGCCATACATAATATCTGCTACCACCGGATGCTTGATTGTGCTCATGTGCACGCGGAGCTGATGGGTACGCCCGGTCTTGGGCATCAGTTGGACCAGGGCGTAGCCACGGTATTGCTTTTGTACTTTGTAGGTAGTGATGGCGTGCTTGCCGGATTCCGGCCGGATACAGAACTTTTCCCGGGCCGTGGGATGCTTGCCCATAGGCAGGGAGATTACATCCGCGTCCAGGTCCATAGTCCCGTGGACCACGGCCAGATACACCTTTTGGGTCAACCGATACTCAAACTGGTGGGCCAGACGCCAGTGAGCCGTATCGGTCTTTGCCACCACAATAACACCGGTCGTATTCCGGTCCAGCCGGTGCACAATGCCCGGCCGAAACTGGCCGTTTACCTGGGATAACGAGTCACTGTAAAAAACCAGGCCGTTCACCAGGGTACCGGCCCTGTTACCCCGGGCCGGATGGACAATCAGATTGGCTTGTTTATTGATGACCAGCAGATACTCGTCCTCGTAGATAATATTCAGCGGAATATCTTCCGGCGGAATCTCGTTGGTCGGCAACGGCGGCAGGATAATATCTACCTTATCCCTGGGCTGCAACTGATAGCTGCATTTGACCGCCTTGCCGTTGACCGTTACCCCCTCTTCCTTGATCAGATGCTGGATAAGATTGCGGGAAAAGTCAGGAAAACGATGCTTGAGGTACTTGTCAATCCGCCGATCAGGCAGCATCCGGTTAATGGTCACACTGGCATGCTGGGCCCCATCCTCTTCCTGCTCAGCAGATTCTTCCTGTTCGTTGTTGTTACTATTGTCTTTTGGGTTTTCAGTATCCAAATTCTTTCCAGTATTAAAAGTTAATAATAAAAGAATATACCTGAAAACAGGCAAATCTGAAATGAAATAATTTTAGGCGAAAAACATATTACCTCGTGCAGTAAAAACGGGGGAAACCTGGCAGACGGCGGATGCATCTAATCTGACCTATACCAGTTATGTTTTAAGGATCATTTTTTATACGGGAATACCAATACGGTTTCCGACGGCATATTTAATGTGCAGGTCACAGGGACCGATATCTGTGGGTAATGAGGATTCTTTGTTCTATATCATTAAGGTAGACAATACCAATTTCCGGCGATTGTCATCCGCTCCGCTGCATACGTGTTTCTGGAGTCGGATGATGTTGTCTTTATTCTAATAGGGACGGCTACAGATTCCATGTGCCTGCGGGTCAGGGACAACACTTACCCGGATCGTAAGCCTTTATAACCATCCGAACTATATCCATTCAGTATCTCAGCTTTCTCGATGCCCCGAATGGTTTTGATAAAAGTATATCCTAATGATTCAGTTCTTTCCGCTTCATGCTGGTTACATGATTTCAGATATTAATATATTTATTAACCAATAATAAAAAACAGTCCGATAATCACAAATTTATAACTTATTGGAATTCTTGGGCTTATAAAATCGAAGGACTTTGGAATAATATTTAAAAACCATAATGATTTGGAATTATGCCGGAGATAAGCGTTTCCTGACGTTTTTTCATGCGATAAATGTCCGGACAGCCTCAGATATATACATATTTAGAAAATTTAATCTAAAAAAAATAATAATTATCTTGTCTTCGGAAAACGAAGGTCCTATATTAATACATAGGCTTGGAGCGTATTACAAGGACGGACGGTAATCTTCAAGACTTATGTTTTTTTGTTTTTTTAAAATGATTTGGTCCGTTTTTATCTAAGGTAAAATGTACCAGATTGGAGGTGAGACATGAAAATATTGTATGATTGTGTTTCTATCAGGGTAATACTTTTTGGATGGATTTTTGGGTTGTTGTTGGCGTTTACTGCGCCAGGGGCTAATGCCGGTGTAATTACATTTGATGATATTACCGACATGAACGTAGCTTCTATTCCAGACGGTTACTGGGGATTCAACTGGGATCAATTTCTGGTCCGAGATGCTACCCAAAACCCGCTGGCAGGCGTTCAAAATGCATTAGTGACAGGCAATTATGTAGCTTGCAATTATATTGCTCAGGTTGCTACGGTTAGTGACGCGACATTTAATTTCAATGGAGCCTACTTGAGATCTTCCTATTATGATGATCTCAGCATCAGCGTCCAGGGGTATCTAAATGATACGCTGCTTTATTCAAGTACTATTGATGTAGATACTACGGCCGATGATCCTCTGACCTTAGAAGATGAAAGGTGGTATGAATTTAACTATTTAGGCATCAATAGACTGGAATTTAACGCGGGTAATAACCGATTTGCTATGGATAATTTTACTTTTAATGAGCCTGTTGGTAATAGACCTATCCATAATCCTGCTCCCGGATCATTTTTACTGGGAGGAATTGGTGTGACTTTTGTCGGATTTTTGAGACGAATCAAAAGCCTCGGATAGAAATAGACCAGGTAATAATTATCCTTTAGTTTTCTGGCTTAACACGGGTTAGCGAGAGAGAGAAGGTCTTTGTCCATTAACTCCTTTAAGGATTGTCTGATTATTTCTTACAATCCTTGAAACAAATCTGTATTTGACAAAAAACAAGAGCGAACAGAATATATCTGTCCACAAAGAAAAAATACTTTGTGGCTTTTTTATCTTCTAATAGTAGATGTCACCGTCAAAATTGGATATCGGCATTTAAAACCGTTGTTTTTAATCCAGAAACAAGCGTTCGCAATACTTTTGACGCTGGCGTCATAATAATCATAAGAAATATAAAATAATTGACGGAAGTTATCGAGAATACTCAGTTTGATGTGCTTTCGTCAGGTATTTCTGCCGGTGTGTCAGAGGGAGGGAGTGGCGCTTTCCCCGTTGTGTCGTCATTAGTCTCATCCGAAGGAATATATTCAGGTTGTACAGTTATAGATATTTCTTCTCCTTCTTCTGATACTTCGCTCTCGGGCGTCTCGAATACTGGTGTAATCATAGGCTCCGGAGGAACGGGGAGAAATATAACGGGATTTTTCAACTCATCTAAAATCTCCAGACGTTTACGCGCCTGAACGGGAAAAATAGTACCCGCATAAAATTCCCCCTGGTTAAGAGCGATGTCTTCATAAATTTTTCTTGCCTGGTCCCATTGTCCGCGTTCTTCAGCGATGATTCCCTTTCCGGTCTGCGCCCAGCCGACTGCTCTGACTTCATGGGGATATTGCATGATAACATGATCATATATTTTTTCCGCCCGGTCACAGAGTTGAGCTTTTTCGTCTTCGGAAAGTTGCTGACTAAATAATATCTGGGAACGGATAGTCTCAGCCTGCTGTAATAGTGCCATCATACCTACTGCGGTGGTATCATCCCGAGTAAGCAGATTCAATGAATTTATAATATTATCCGGCGTATTCGAATAGGAACTATCCATACTTGGATTTCGAGCTGCTTTAGCGGCATTTTGTTGAAAGCTATATATCTGACTTATCGCTAGCTGTAAGTCGTTATATTGCTCAATTTTCTCGACATTTCGGGACTTGAGTAACCAATTCCCCCCCCATAATGCGACCAGAGTAATTATAACTATCGAAAATATCAATGTTCCGTGCCGGCTAAAGAAATCCTTCAAATACTCAATCGTCTCTTTCAGTTCATTCGCCTTGAGTTTATGCCGTTCTTCTGATTTCATTCTATTTTTCCATTCAAAAGTAATATATTTATGATTTCACTATAATAAAGAATATATGAGTATATAAAAACGTACAAAATCCACAAGTATTTAATTTCTATATAAATAGCAAATTTTTCAGGAGAAAAGGTAATAATTGTGTGTCATTGCGATATATCTCTGCCAGTCTCGCACCCTGCAAAAGCATGGATACTGGAATCAGGTAAAAAACAGGTGTGACCATTAAAAAAACCTGGGTCCGCCCCTCCAGCGGACCCAGGTATTACGGTTAACGGGCCACTACTTTTATTTATT
>JAFGHE010000062.1 GCA_016930295.1 Sedimentisphaerales bacterium | reverse complement strand
GGGCTGGCCTCGTGGGCTGGCCCTTTTTGTTTAATCTCCTAGAATAGTGGTAGGGGGAATAGTAGATTGCTGAAGGCGGGAATCCGTATTTTTACGGAATTTTCTGTTTTCAGTCAAAAGACTCAAAAATCACTTGACAAAGCTTCTCCAAAAATGAGATAATTACATAAAGTGAGGTATATACCCAGGCACTTAGAGCACAAGGTAATTCCAGGGAGTAACAGATACTATGGATTTGCCAAAACCACCGTGATTTATTTCCAACGATAAACATAGGGAGCAGAAAACACTGTGTCCCTATGATTCAATATCCTATAAAAAACATACAAACATTACGGAGGGAACTAAAATGAAAAATTGGTTAATTGTATCCATCATTTGCATTTTCTGTTCAACCTTGAGTGCCGATCCATATTTTCTGCTTGATTCCGAGATGGAGTGGCAAGAGATGCTTGTTCCGACTTCGAACGGCAACTTTATCCGAGAGGCTCGTCCTGACGAATGGGAACGATTCATGCAGCAGCGGGAGATGTATTTAATGGAAGGGGAACTTCCGCCGCCCAGTATCTTCCTGCCGCCGGAACTGTATGTCTTTCCGGGCAAAGAAGGAAATCCTGAATGGCCGGACGAGGCGTGCCTAGTTATGGCCTGGGGTGAACCGACCTTGCCTGAAAATGATTATGCTTCCGCCTGGGTTTTTCAGTATGGTGAGGATCCTGACCTGCGCAACTGCACCATTAAGCTGACGGTTCATCCGCCGGCTGCGATTGTGATGGTAAGCTTTGGATTGACGGATATCAACGGCAACCAGTGTTCCTGGACATGGAACAATCCGGCCAATATCCCGACCTCGCCTCCGCCGACCACGATTACCATCAACACGAGCAATGTGCCGGCTCTGGGCGTGAATTCGTCGGCTCCGGCCGCGGCAGCCTTTGCCTGGAATCCGGCCTTTGACATGAGCAGGGTTGTTTCGGTGTTTATCAACGAAACATTTCATAATGCACCCGGAGTATTTCCACCGCCTGTTCCCGGCGGCGGGTCTACGAAATTTTGCTGGAACGCATGGGATGATATGCAGATCACGCCGAATAACGGCGGTGGCGGCGGTATTGTGGTCAATACCAAATCATTCATCAAATACAGTCAGCCGCCCGTAGAAATGCAGGAACAGCCAGGTATGATTATCGGGTGGGACGAACCGTCTGTCTTTTTCCCCGGCCAGATTATCATGGCGGATGACTGGGAATGCAGGGATGAACGGCCGGTTACGGATATTCACTGGTGGGGTTCGTTCCTGGGATGGACCCAGCCGACGATCCCGCGTTTTCTGCTGCCCAAAGCATTTCACATCGGGATATGGACCGATGTACCCAAGGGGGCCGATCTGGAATTTCCGTTCAGCCATCCGGGTGTTCTGATCTGGGAGAATTATTGCGACAATTATGTCTGGAATTTCGCCGGATATGATAAAGACCCCAGGGGCGAGATGGAAAACGAGGCCTGCTTCCAGTTCAATCAATTGCTTAGTCAGGACGAATGGTTCCGTCAATCGCCGCAGGCCGATCCACTGGTTCCGAATGTGTACTGGCTGAGTATTGCGGCAATTTATGACCCGGATCAACCGGTTTCGCATCCGTGGGGATGGAAAACACGTGAACATTTCTTTAATGATGATGCGGTGCGAATCTTCGGAATCATCAATCCTGATGGGACCTTCTGGCCGCCCAATCCGCTGGTTGTCGGGCAATCCAAGTTTGCCGCCGGGGCTCCGGTAGAATTTCCCGATGGAGTAAGCTGGGATCTAGCCTTTGAGCTTACCACGAATCAGCGACCACCCTGTCACAAGTTACAGGGAGACCTGAATCACGATTGTAAAGTGGATTTACAGGATTTCGCCATCCTGGCTTCAGAATGGTTGATGACCGAGTAAGCTAAAGTGGATTAAAAAAGTCTGAAGGTCCTGCGGAGATTCTGATTCGCAGGACCTTTTGTTTTCAGGTAGCAGAATATGTCTATAGGGCTACAAAAGGGGGGGGAGGTCTGGAATCCATATTTTTACGGAATTTTGAGGTGGAAAATGCAATGAATCGAAAAAGTCTTGACGTTGCAGTAGTGGATTTAGTAAAATTGTAGATGTTTTAAGGAGTCAAATGTGTTTTTTACCGTTTAAATGGGAAATGTCAGTTAATGAAAGGGGATGGTTATGAAGTGGAAGTTAATTTTAATGGCATTGGTCGTCTCGCCGGTTGTTCTGGCGGACATTCTTTACACATCCTACATCGACGCCAATACCGGCTATCTTTATCGGTATGATGACAGCATGAATCTGATCTGGCAGAGCACCAACCAGCGAGGTATCGATCGCTTTACAGTCAGCCCAATCAACGGGAACATCTACGCCGGGTATGACGGAACTGACAAGTGGGTTAGACAGTTTGATGTCAATACAGGCGTACTGATTGCAACCACAGTGCCTACGATATCGGGACTGAGCAGCAACCATGTCAACGATGTCGCGTTCGGTTATGACTGGAACCTTGATGGGGTTCCTGATTTATGGATTGTCACACGTACTTCACTGCTGGTTTTTAATGGCGCACAAACAGTCGGAACAGGCACAGCTACCGAACTGGCCCGCTGGACGATTGCGGATTCAACTACGACGGTCTATGACGGCACCGGCGGTACAGCAATTCTTTTCGGCCCGGATATTACGGGAGATGGTGTCGAAGAATTGTACGTTGGCAAGGGCGGCAATAATGCTTATGGCAAAATCAATGTCTATAACATTGCCGCCAGTACAGTGGACACACTTGTAAAAGCAGCAACCTACGCGGCCAACAACACCCGTGATATCGGATCCATGCTTTGGGGGCCGGATGTTTTCGGCGACGACGGTTTCCTGGATTTAGTGTCAGTCAGCTCGCGTAATTATCAACTGCGCTGCTTTAATTTTCAAAACGGCACGGATATGGGGATTATCGAGGAAAACATGACCAGTAAATACTACCCGCTGTGCCTGGCGGTAATGCCGAATGGTTCCTTCCTCATGGGAACACGCATGAAAACAGAATTGGATCCCCTCTGGGTCAGCGGTGTTGAGACCGGCGGTGGAAACCTGGTTCGGCTGGACCCTGTCCCGGGCACCAGTCCCCAGGCATACACACCGACACTTCTGATGCTTTCTCCCCGGGGCGGAACATCAGATTATCGATTTACGGATGTCATGTACTTTGAGCAAAAGGCAGCCTATGCTCCTATTCCCGCCAGCGGCAAAAAAGTGGCGCTGGACCTGGCCCAAACAAGTTGGACCAATCCGGATCCCAATCAGCCGGGCGGCCAGGTTACCTGTGATGTCTGGTTTACCCTCAATTATCCCGAGTATCTGCCATTCCCGGATCCCAACCTGCTGAAAATATCGGATCCGAACGATAGAGCAAGCTGGTGGCTTGAAAACCCCAACTTCGAAATGTATGCAACCAAAGTCATTGACAATCAACCGATCAATACACTGAATTTGTCGACAGTGACCACGGTCCCGCTGACTTACGGCCAGACTTATTACTGGCGAGTGGATACGCGGGATACATCAAACCCGGAAGCCGGAACAACCATCGGTCCGGTCTGGCTGTTTACCGCCGACAATTCCGCACCGCAGGTTGATGCCGGTCAAACGGTTTATACCTGGCTGACCAATGGTACCGTGGATGTGACTATGGCACCGACTATATCTGATGATGGAAGACCCAATCCGCCTGGCGCGTATACGGTCCTTTGGGAAGAAGTCGTCGATGATCCCGATGTTACGATCAACAATCCCACGGTACAAGCCGCAACAGTGACTATTACCAAGACGGGCTCATACACACTCAAGCTGACGGTCGATGACAGCCAGCTGACAAATGCGGCGACCGTAACGGTCAACGTCTATATGGATGCCTGTTCGGCTGCCAAAGGTGTTCCCGGATATGCAAAAGATCCTGGAGACTTTGATAATGATTGCGATGTAGACCTGGATGATTTTCTCCAGTTAGCTGCGGACTGGCTGCATTCTACAGCTTTAGCAGCACCTCTGCCGTAAATGAATCATACAAGGGGGATTTCGCTGTGATGCGGAATCCCCCCTTTAGTTTACAAGTCCTTCGTGCTTTGCCGTCATGCGACAGGTATGATGACTCCAGATTGTCTGAGTTAAAATAGGGACTCGTTACATTGTTTCAGGGGTATGTAAGGGCGCTGCCAACAGAACCAGTCAAAAAATCTGTTGAATTTGGGGATGTATTGTATGATATTCATCAAGTGGGATTCTGATTATGAAACGAATACTAATATCATGCGTGTTCAGTCTTTTGGCAGTCCAGATTTGTCTTGGAGGTGTATTAGATCAAGTTGTTTTTGGGGATGGTTCGTCCGAATCCTTTCATAATGTTGTAGCGACAATCGCCGCCGTACAAACGGGAGCATTGGCTCAAAACTGTCGGCGTATTTCCAGTGCAGGCTCCATTACATTTACACTGGCTTGTGATCCGGTAGAACAGAACTACCTGACTGTCAAGCTCTGGGGCGGCGATACGGTCATCGGGACGCAATATTTGTATTTATATGATCCGACCAATCAAATCGGAACCTACCAGGATGACTGGCCGGAGGTGGCAATCTGGACAAGTCAGGCGCCGTTTCCCAGCCGTTTTGTTTATTCTACCTACCTGATTCCTCAGCATTTAACCAATGGAAACACACAGGTCACTCTGAAACTGTCCGATGCCGAGCTTGCGATTTATCGTGTTTATACTCACCTTGAGCCGTTTTTTGATCCCGGCGATGAAATTCAGGGCATCAATCCCGGCCCCGGCCCGGTACGGCCTACCGGTACACGATCTCAATATGATCAGTTAGTCTATCAGGCCAACCTGGGAATTGCCGAGTTTTTAACTTGGCAGAAATACGGCCCGGCGTGGGATGCGCAGGTCGCGGCCGGCACTGCACCGGCGGTGATTACCGGCGCCGTCACGTTCAATGGGTCAGGCGGTAATTCGTCATGGACGATTCAGCAGTGGAAAGAAGACATATACGCTCGCTTTACGAGCAGCAACATGGTGTGTCTACAGGCACTGGAAGCCTATGGAATTGCTTATAATAGTCCATGGTCATCGTATTATCATAACGCGGAATTGGTGGATCGGATTGTCAAAGGATTGGACTTTTTCCGGGTTGCCCAGGGAGCCAACGGAGCATTTTCAAATCCGTGGGGATTAATGTGGATTGGCGGACCTGGCCGCGTCAAAGGGGCCGGCTGCCTGGAAGGATTTGGAGCACACTCGCTGCCGGATGCGTTTCTACAGGTTCATGACCAGATCAGCACTGTCATTCTGAATGAGCTGGTGGATGATGATGATGACGCCGCAACACCGGCAGTGACAAGAAAGACGTCCTACATCAACCTGTTCAAAGGCATTATAAGTCACATGCTGACTGACCGGGGACATGCCCCCAATCAAGACAGGGCCCAGGTCCATGCGATGTATCAGTCCAACAAATGCCTGAAGATTCTTTCACCTGCCGATGCGTGGTCCGACAGTGCCGCCCTACAGTGGGTCTATGAAGCGATGGGGGCTGCGCCGTGTCCCATTTATGATGGATTCTGGGAATCAGTAAAAGGTTTGGCGCTGGAAGTTCACGGCACCATCAACGGAGGCTACTGCGGTAACTATGGCGCGGCTGCACTGAGCTTTGCACATATCTATGGAGATATGACCGGCAAAAGCAATGTGATCGTCAACAACATTATCAATAATGAGGTGGATTCCTTTGCCAATTACCTTTATGTGGATAATGACAGCCGCGGGTATAAAGGATTGGTCAATGAATCGGTCATCAGTTGGCGTCCCAATAAATATCCTGCGGTTCAGTTTCCCAGTACCGGAGGTTTTAACGGCCTGGCGTATGCGGCACTGGAGTTGAATAATCAAAATGCTATACGGATACTTCAGCACTTTATTGATAACCGGAAAATCTATACAATTGATTGTTCTGCATCAGCCGTTGCGGCACATTATGAAGATAATACCCTTGGCGCCATTAGAATGGTGGATATTTTCCAGCAGGTACAGGCTTTGGCGACGACATCGACACGATTGCCGATGGAAAAGAATGCGATCGTGGCCTGGGCCGATGAACAGGCGGCCGGCGTTGTCCTGCAGCATCAAGGCGCGAGAATGTATATGACCATGAACTGGCGGCATGAGTATTGTTCCGGCTGCGACCGCTCAGAGGCCAATGCGGTCGTCAATAATATAGCCAGGATCCATTATACAACCGATACCGTCGACCGGATTGTCAACGCTAGCATGGAATCCCCGTACGGCAAATTTAAGCTGTATACCTGTCGCTTCGGGGATTACCTGATCGCGGTCAATATGTCCGAGACCGAATCCTTTGCGCTGGATGTCTCAGGATTAGAGGGTGATTTCGCAGCGGATATCGTTGGAAATGTCAAAGTGGACATTCAAACCAACCCTGTCGTGCCCCCGCGAACAACCATGGTTCTTTATCCCGGCGAATGTGCTGAATTTTTAACAACGGATATCAATAAAGACTGTTATGTGGATCTTGCGGATTTTGAGATATTTGCCATACAATGGCTTAAACAGGCGGCTTTCTAATTCGTCATAAAATGCAGGGGGATGAGCATGAATCATAAGATTGTTTTTGCTGGCCTGCTGGTATGGATATCACCTGGAGTCGCTCATCGCGCCTAGTCAAAAAATATAGCAGTCTCAAATCAGGGAAACTGCATATGGGGCTTCCCCTTAGGGTGCAAAAATTAACCTTTCATAAGTTCTATGAAAGCAGACATTTAAGAATTATTCGGACGAACAGGATGCAGCTTTCCAGCGGATTTGATAGACTCCGCTGACTATGAAACATAGATTATGGATCGTGATTGCATCGTATATCGCTTATTGTATCGATAAAAAACTCTACAAAGCCATTGAGTATCTCAAAGCTCAGGTTGAGGTGCTGATCGAGCAGCAGGAAAAACAGAACAAACGGATTCTACTCACCGATCAGCAGAGGTTGAGGATTGCTGGTAAGATCGCTTGCCAATCAGGCTGAACTCTGGATAATTACAATCCTCACAAGGAACCGATCGAAACTCAGCTAGTGCGGGAATGCAAGGCAGGAAATATCAGATTGCGCCATGTGGTTTTCACTATTGAGGGCAGTTTAAATTCCCCAGCGACTATATGGAGATTATAAAGCGGCTCGATGCCAAGTATAACATTATGGTCAAATGAATTCCTGTATCAGTGGAAAACCGACAATTCAGAATCAGAAGTTTGAGGAATTATCAAATTTTACGTGTCTTTTCGGCAAGCGTGCATGACATGAATTTTCGCGGGTGGTATTTTATGCGTCGTCAGGAATATGCTATAATGGAGACGACG
>JAFGHE010000061.1 GCA_016930295.1 Sedimentisphaerales bacterium | reverse complement strand
GCCGCCCCGTCACCGCTGCCGGTTTTCTTGACGGTGATGGCAAGCTCCGGATGCATTTTCATAAAAGCCTCGGCAAAAGCATCCCCGATAGGACCTACCGTTGTGGATCCCTCAATCTGCAGAATCTGCGGGTCCCCGGCGCGGGAAACCGTGGATAAACCACCTACAGCCATCATACACACTAAAACAGCAACCAAATTCATCTTCATAGTCTGTTCTCCTTATACATCTTTACACATAACTAATTATTCTAAAAAACATTTAGCGAATTACGATTAGATTTATGTTAATTTTATGTTAAAATTATATTAAAATCATAACGCTTTTAATTGTAAGAGATTAGAATTTAAAAACGATGTCTGCCTGGAGCCGTCGATATTCATTATCATCATCCGATCTTTCGTTAATAAAGTAGGTCAAAGCGGTCTGGATATTCTTGGCTAACTGATAGGCCAGAGCAAATTTGCTGCCTTTACCGTTTGTTCCGCCACCGATGAAATCGGAATCAGACAAGGCGCCGACCACGGCATCGGCCTGCAGTTCACGATATTCATAACCAAACTGCCAGGAACCGGGATCTTTGGCTTTGTTAACCTGGATACCGGCCAGCCAGCCGGTATCCCCGCTGGTCTCGGCGTCGGTATTTTCGACATAATTACCATAAATGGCCAAAGGCATATCACCCAGTTTAGTGCCCATTTCGCCGAAGAGTTCGATGATGTCATAATCGTTGGCATAAATGTTGCCGGGTGCGGTATTACCCCAGTCGTCGCCCAGTACAGCGGCATCTTTGATATTGCCATAATCGAAGTAACTGATACCGCCGGTCAGATAGGTATTTTTATCAAAGGTGTGTTTGAGACCACCCTGCACTCCGAACATAGACATATCGGCATCCGAAGAGGAACTCTCCGTAACGCAGAAGCCACCGCCATTCATAAAGACTTCATCTGTCTCTGCCAATTTCATTTTGTATTGGCACGCAATACCTTCGGGATTAAGATCGCTGTCCCAGATGAGTTGATTTTTGCCGGCGTTAAAGAACGGATTCTTTATTTTACCACCAACAACTTTCAGTCCTTCCGCGACCGACGGATGAAAATCAAAATACGCTAAATCAACCCAGAAATCTTTTGAGGAAAACCCATCGCCCAGGGTCTGATTGGTGGATACCGGGTCGGACGATCCGGTGGCGAATCGAAAACCCAGGCTCCATTCGTCGTTGACATCGGCATTCATGCCAATACGAGCCCGGATACGTTCGCGATGCCGGTCCGGGTTACCGTCGTGTTCGGCTTCAATGGTTTCATGACGATAACGAAAGTCTCCGGAAAACTTTATTTTTTCAATCCATTTGAGACTATCAGACAGAGTTAATTCCGGCTTTGCCTCAGAGCCCAGTTCGGAAATATGGCGGGCCAGTACCTGGTTATTTTTCTGGGTACTGGCCTGAAATTCCGCCAGTTTTTCCTCCAATTGCTGAATTCTCATGTTCTGCCGGGCGACCTGATCTTTCAACTCGGTCATTTCGTCCGCCTGACACACCTGTTTTACAGAACCACACAGTAGTAAAAACATTATTAACCATACCACTTTTTTCATTAGCTTACCTCCAGCTAAATAAAACAATAAAACACCACTAACACAATTTAATGATCGATCGGGGGGTATGGTAAGGAAGGAATATTAAGGGCGTGTTAACGAAGGATTAATAATACTTTAAAATCTAATTAAATTTTCTTAATGCAAATTTAACGGGAATTTAATAAAACCGGACAGGCAGGGGCTGAATTTATGTGTACATGGAACATATATGCAATCGAGCAGGATGTAGATTCTCCGCACTAGCCGGGGCTGGCAGAATCATGGAATCAGCACGCTACAGTTTCATGTTTTATTCGGACTGGGGTAATGATTTTTTCTTCAGGCCGGTCACGAGCAGGACAAAAAAGCCCACCCCTGAGAGAGCCAGTACCCAGACAGTGCGTGAGATGCCGGTAATTTCGGGAAGCATCTTCTTGCCATGGTTTGCAATGGCGTCAATCGGCTGAACGATGCTGGGATAGATCAGGATAAAAACCAGAGCACCGACAAACATTCCGATGACGGTAATCAGGGCATCGAGTCGTCCGGCAGCGGCGCAGGCCAGGCCGGTGCCGGGGCAATATCCGGTCAGGCCGAAACCCACGCCCAGCAGAGCGCCGCCCAGCAGGACAGCAACTATAGCTGCCGGTTTGACGCTAAAATGGGCTACACCCTCCATCTCCAGGATCCAGGTGCCCAGCATGCCGATGAGTACAAAAACGGCGATGGTGCGCATGGCATGGAAGTCTTTGAGTCTGAGCGTGCCGATAATTTTGTCCGGGTCTGCCAGTCCGCCCAGCAGCAGTGCTACGCCAAACAAAGCACCGATGATAAAACTTATCATATTTTCTGACATGATTAACTCCTGTATTTATTTTACTCAAATTGACCGATTTGTGTCTTTAGTTAATTATAAATATATGCTTTTCAGTCAATTACCATTTTTTAGTATTGTCTTTAAAAAACTTTGTGCCATTCAAATTGAACGATTTCTACGAAATCGGTCAGTTTGAGTATTTTAGTCGTTATTTTTCGATATCCGGGGTTTTGGGATAGACAAGCCACGCGGTGATCATACCAAAGGCAAACAATGTTATGGTAAACGGTACGGCGGCCAGTGATAACTGGGCCCAGCCGCTGGCAAATTGTCCGCTGGTACAGCCGTGAGCAAAGCGGGCACCTACCAGGATCAGGATTCCCCCTAAGAAACCGGCCAGAAACCGACCTGCCACGGACGAACCGTGATTGATCTGCCACCAGACGGTCGTAGTACGGATTTTAAAACGTCCGGCTACCAATGCCGCCAGTAAGGCGCCGACCACCAGGCCGACATCAAGCCACCAGCCTTTGTCAAATTTCTGGTACTTATCGCTGCTAATGAGCGGATGCGCCTGGGTATATTCCGGGGCGATCTCGTTCATTATTTTGGCATCGACCACAACGTACTGGGTGGAGACTCCCAGCGGTCCTGACAAGGACACAGCCAATACCTGTACCAGACCCAGGACCAGACCCGCGGCCCACCAGGGTAAGGGGGCCTTCTGTACTTTTAGTGCTTCCATAATACAGGCTCCTTTCTTCTGTTTTAAAACACTATCGTTAATGACGATTACATTTTATATGACATGTAATACTATTTCGCTCTCACCCTGAGGCGAACTATCTTATCGGCAGATAAAGAGTAAATGTGCTGCCCTGTTCGAGAGTGCTTTTCACGGTTACCCGCCCGCCGTGCGACTGGGCGATATGTTTGACAATAGCCAGGCCCAGGCCCGTGCCGCCCAGTTTTCGGCTGCGTGCCTTGTCCACTACATAAAATCGCTCGAATATCCGTGCCCAATGATCGGGATCGATACCGCAGCCGTTATCGCGTATGGCAATCGCGATTTCATTGTCCTGGCGATAAGCGGTAATTTCAATTTCACTTTCGGGATTACTGTATTTGATGGCGTTGTCAATAAGGTTGACCAGGGCCTGTTCCAGCAGTTCCGGATTGACGGCTGATTCCATGTCAGGATCGCATTTCAGGTCGATGGAAATGTTCTTGTGAGCGGCTTTGACCTGGGTTAGTTCGATGGCTGACTTGATTACGGATTCAATGTTTTCCCGCGACAAATCGATTTTTCGTGCGTCCTGATCCTGTTCAATCCGGGAGAGACTGAGCAGGTCCTCGATGATGGCATTCAGCCGGTCGGTCTGCCGGGCCAGGATATCCAGAAACCGGCCGGCTTTTTCCGGATCATGGATCGCGCCTTCCTGAAGTGTTTCCACAAACCCTTTGATGCTGGTTACCGGTGTTTTAAGTTCGTGAGAGACATTGGCCACAAAATCACGGCGAATGTTCTCCAGATGCAGCAGGCGGGTCATATCATTTAGGACAACAACCGCTCCATTGCGACGACCGGAAAAATCGGAAATCGCACTGCCATGCAGACGAAAATGCTTATCCTCATTATTCGAAAGAGTAATGTTCGCTTCTAAAATGTCATTACTTTTCAGGGTGGTTTCCACAAACTCCTGGAGTTCGGGATTGCGGATAATTTCCTGAACGAAATGCCCTCGGGCCTGGTCAGGATCGATATGAAGGAGTTGGGCGGCGGCCTGATTAATGCTTATCAATCGTCCCTGGGCATCCACGGCTAAGACTCCCTCGATCATGCTGGAAAGTACGGCTTCCTGTTCATTGCGCTGGCGGGTGATGGTTTCGATCCGGGTATGCAGTTGGCGGGCCATTTCGTTAAGCGATTCGGCCAGATAGGCCAGTTCCGCTGACTGGGGCGCGGCCACCCGGGTTTGAAGGTCTCCCTGGGCGAAGCGCCGGGCTGCCTGCCTCATCTGTTCGACGGGTCGGGTAATATGACGGGATACCACCAGGCACACCCCTGCGGCACAGACAGCGATGATAATGGCCGCCCAGATTATTTTTAAATTGATATCGGCCAATGCCTGATCGATGCCCGTCACCGGTATAGCGGTTCGGATGACCGCGATGGTTTCATCCTGTTGTTTTACGGGTACTGCCACGTACATCAAATTTTTCTTTAAGGTATTACTGAAGCGGATACTTTCACCTCGACCGGCATTCAGGGCGGCATCGATTTCCGGCCGGTTGGAATGGTCCTCCATGATGTCAGGGTCTTTATCCGATTCTCCCACCACCTTGCCGTCCGGCAGAATTACAGTGATACGCGTCCGGCTGGCAGATCCCAGTTTATGACACATATCATTTACTTCAGACCAGTTATGGTTTTGTAATACCCCGGCTATCTGCTGTTCAATGAGGCGTGCTCTTAATTCAAGCACTTCGGCGGTCTGCTGATAATAAAACGTGTGCATGGTCCGGTTGGCGAACCATGAGACGGCCAGTAAAACCGCCAGGGTAATCAACAGATATGAGGGATAAAGCTGCCAGAGAAGTCGCTTACGCTGCATGGTTTAATCCTTCATTTTGTATCCGACCCCGCGTACGGTTTCGATGAGTTTGCCGGCGTCCTGAAGTTTTTTTCTTAATGATACGATCTGCACATCCACGGTCCGGTCGGTTACGGCATATTCATTGCCGCGGATGGCGTCAACGATCTGGTAACGGGTGAAGACCCGGCCCGGGCTGCGTGAAAGCAACTCCAGGGTTTTAAATTCGGTATAGGTCAGTTCCACCGGTTTTCCGGCAACCTGAACTTCATGGCGGCCCGAATCGATGATGATATCATGAATCTCGGTTATTTCTTTATTTTTCACCTGGATTTTTTGTCGCCGTAGCACAGCCCGGACCCGTGCCAGCAGGACTTTGGGGCTAAAGGGCTTGATTACGTAATCATCCGCGCCCAGTTCCAGGCCGGTGACGATATCGGTTTCTTCGCCTCTGGCGGTTAACATGATAATGGGTGTGGATTGGGTTGCAGGAGTGTTTCTGAGTTGGCGGCACACATCCAGCCCGTCCACTCCGGGCAGCATCAAATCCAGAACGATCATATCAGGGGTATGTGTCCGGGCCAGTTCCAGGGCCTGCTCGCCAGACCGGGCCCTAAGCACATGGTAGCCTTCCCGGCTGAGGTGATGGTCGAGCAACTCCAGGATATCCTCTTCGTCGTCCACTATAAGTATTGTACTTTTCGGCATTTATCCTGCTTTCCCAGATTAATTGATTATCTTGTATCTATTACATATACACAATCAACATGATTTGACCAGTAAAAATTTCAAATATACTGGAACCAGTTGCAGGTTGTTTTACTATTTTTTAAGAGGTCTATTTGATTTAGGATTATATCTCCAGTATAATAATAATGTCAAAATTACTCTATGGGCTTTTTATAAATGCGATGGACAGATAAAAAGTATGTGTTGTTTCCGGTATCCCGGCTTGGCTGGATAATGGTGTGTGTTATCTGTTTTTTTGCAGGCGCCTGCCGGGAAGATAGTATTTCGTCCAGTGAACCTCTATCGACTTCGTCTCCGGCAGAAATCCAAACACCCCCCCTGCACAATTGGCCCTTGCCCCGCAGTGATGAACGGCTTACCGAACGCCGGGAGATGGTCCGGGTAATTCGAGACAGTTATGGATTCAATAATCCGGCGGTTCTTGAGGCCATGGAGCAGGTGCCGCGCCACTGGTTTGTGCGCCAGCAGGAACAAGCTATGGCGTATGCTGATACCCCGCTGCCCATCGGACACGACCAGACCATATCGCAGCCGTATATCGTGGCCTACATGACCGGCATACTGGCCTTGACACCGGATCAAAAGGTTCTGGAAATTGGCACCGGCTCCGGGTATCAGGCGGCAGTGCTGGCTGAATTCACACCGCATGTTTACAGCATCGAGATTGTCGAGCCGCTGGGTCAGACGGCTGCCCGGCGATTGGCACGTCTGGGCTATACTACCATCAAGACCAAAATCGGTGATGGGTATCTCGGCTGGCCGGAACACGCGCCGTTTGATGCTATTATTGTCACCTGCGCGCCCGACCATATCCCGCCGGCCCTGGTTGAGCAACTCAAACCCGGCGGCAGGATATGTATCCCCGTTGGCGGTGAATATCAGCTGCAGAAACTGGTATTGGTGACTAAAAACCAGGACGGCACACTTACACAAAAATCACTTATGTCCGTGCGTTTCGTACCTCTGCTTCGCGATACGAAATAAATGCCCCGCATAGTACTACTATTACCTCTAAGTCTAATTCTCTGGACTCAATGAATATACTTCACTATAATCTTAAAAATATATATGATTTAATTTACTCCAGGGATGAGGACACATAACATGCCTCAGAAAATTGTAGCCATTATTGGCACTTATCGTAAAGGCGGGATTACCAATCAGAGTGTCACTGCCCTGATGAAGCGTTTCATCGAACGTTTGATTGTTTATTCCTACTGGCCCTGGGACATAAAAGGCTGGCCAAAGTATCGGATCAGTCAAATCAATAAACGCGCTGTGACCGTAACCAGCAGCGCCTGTCCGGCCTTTATCGCGCGCATCTTGATACCGTCCGTTCCCAAATTGCTCAAAGCGGCCGCCCGAACACTAGGCGCTAAAGTCGTGGCTTCCATCTATTTCGGCCTGGTGGCCAACCAGCCGGACCAGAAACTCACCGAAAAACAACGCCAAAAAGCCTACCTGGCCGGATTGAAACTGGTTTCCTGAAAATTATTAATTGTGGAGGAATGGAAGACAGAATTCATATATTCATGTTTTCCTGATACATTATGTGGTTAATTGGACTTGCTATTCTTGTTGGAATCATTGCACTGGTCATTGGGATGAAGTGGACTCGTAAGCGAGAACTTAAGGAAGTTGAAAAATTCAAATCCGGCCCGCAGACAGAAAGCGAGGTTTATCTGGATACAATCGGCGTTAAGCCGGGCACGCCGGATGCAGAGATGGTACTGGGGATTCGCTCCATAATCGCTGAACTTGGGCAAATTCCGGCAGAATCCGTCAAGCCGGAACACCGGCTCTGGAAAGATTTTCAAAAGCTGCCTTTTTTTGACAGTCCCGATACGCTCGAATTTATCATGATGATCGAGGATATTTTTAAAATTAATATAGCGGATAAAGCGGCGGGCAATTTTTTCTCCTACGATGAAAATCTGACTGTAAAAGAATTCACGTTACGAATCCTGCAATACTTTCAGCAGGAAAAACTTAAAGAAAAGTCGAATTAAGAACGCAGGAATATATTGATAATTAGTGATATTGCCCTGTCATGATTTTTTGCTCACAACCCACAACTTGTTTCTTCATTCTTTCTGCCCGGCCTGTATTTTTAGTTGTTCTAATCGTGTGCGCCAGGGGCCGTGATAGTCGGGATGGGTGCGTAAAACCACCTCTATCACATGAGCCGCTTCTTCGGATTGACCCCGGGCCAATAGGCAGCGTAAGCCGAAAATGCGTGCCTCCCACCAGAGGTATCGACTCATTTCGTCATCAGCGTCAGGATTATCCTGCAGCGACTGGCGGATACGATACCAGTGTTCCTGTGATTCCTGATAGCGACCTTCGGCAAAGGCCAGTAGAGCCCGGCAGCGGGTCAGCCATAACTGATTGATGGCGCCTTCTGCCCGGTCGGCCGTTTCGAGCAGAGAGCGGACCTCTGAAAATTCACATAAACACTCTTTTACGTTACTATGCAGAGTGCATAAAACCATATATTCCAGAGTGAACCGTAATGCCGATGGGTACATCTCATCTTCAGGTTGATCCTTGAGGAAACTATAAAGCTTTTGAGCCAGTACGGTGGCCGGTTTCAGTGACTGCTCCAGTTTGGGCGTATCATCCTGGGCATGGTATTGCAATAGAACAGTCTGCTCCCGTCCCAGTAGATTCAGAATCAGCTTCACCCACGAGTCATCCCATGGAATTATTTCCAGCAGGCGGGCTGTATTTTCGACAGCGACTTCGGTCTGTTCGGCTTCCAGTGATAATTGTATGGCTAAATAGAGGGCCTTTATTTTAGTGGATATTTCCGGGCATTCTGATATTAGGGAAAAAAGCTCGGATATCAATGGCTGATATTCTTTAGACAATTGCGAACGAGATAAATCCATCTGGCTTTCATGCTGGTATCGATTCAAGGCCGCATAGTAACGGGCTGTGAATTTGTGTTCATCGTTCCCGGGTACCGCGCTAAACATTGCCGCTGCCTGTAGATACTGTTGTCCGGCCTGTAAGATCAGAGCATAATAGTACCGGTATTTACGGGCCGTTTCCGTGTGGGCATAGATACCTTCCGGTTCGGTGTGTCCGGGCTTTATCTCGCCTACCAGTATTTTCAGGCTGCGCAGGATTAAATCCGTATTTTGTTCCGGATCGATCGTATAAAGGTAATATGCCAGGCTACCGGCCTGGTCTGCAGCTCGGGAGGAATCCAGCCCGTCCCCTAGTGGTGTGATAACTCGAAGGGTTTCTGTCGTTATTGACCACTGAGGATAATCAACGGCCAATTGAATCCAATACCGGATGGCGGTTGTCATGGTCCTGATACTGTGCTGCTCATCGGCGGATAATCCGTGGGCTATCCCCAAGCGATAATGACCATACCCCAGGCAATACAGGACCAGGGGAGAATACGTATTCGCGGCAGGGCGCGTGCGCAGGAAACTTTTATAAAGGGTAATCGCCTCTGGATAATGAGCCGGCTCGGCCGTCAGGTAGAAACTGCCCAGTACCAGCAGTTCATAATCGCCCCAGGATTGAGTGAACCGGTCGGTCGCGTCATCAGATGGTTCAATGCCTTCAAACAATTCCGTCATTGTGCCCACGATAAACGCCTGAATAAAATCATGGCATTGAGGGTATTGGCGGTCCAGGCTGTAAAGGCGGTTAAATACCATCTTCAGCTTTTCGCGGGCAGCAAAATCGCCGGGTTCAGCGCTGTCCAGCTTATACTCAAACAGATATATCTGTAAAAGGCACTGGGGATATTTTTTTATTTCTTCTTTATGGGCGTGCAGCCAGGAAATATTCTGACGTATTGCCGTTATTAATTTTGTCTTCTGCCAGATTTGCTGATCATCGATAATCAGGGCCCCGCAGCGGAGCGATTCCAGCCGGTATTCATATTCCAGGTCTGCCGGCAGCGATAATCTCTTTATGGATTGAAGATGTCGGTTGAGAGCTTCTATAGTACTCGGCTCATACGCCGCCAACAGTCGTTCCAGTCGCAACATCCAGAGTCCGACCATCTGCTTGTCAACGATTAGATCGCTTTTAGTATTAAAAGACTCATAGTACTCTTCCAAATGCGTTAGGCGGTCTTTGAGGACCCGACTTATCTGTTTATCGCATTCGCCGCGCCAGGTGCATAAACTCGTCTGATAGCAGGTGAGGATAGCATGATATACGATCGAAGACCGGCGCATCTGGCGGATGCGTTCATAAAATCCGGTCACCCCGAATCGCTGCTGCCAGTCATTTTCGCCGTACCAGTCCAGATAGTGGTACAAGTCATCAAGGGCTCTTTCCGACAGGATTAAAAGTGATGAAGCCTGCTGAATTGTCTTTTCCAGCCTCTCGCCGTAAACGCCCGGGCCTGAGGCTGGGATAAAATCAAGTATCCTATACAGGTCTGCGGCTTCCTCGTTTAACAGGTTATTCAAGCGTGTGAACACCTGGTCCAGAAAATCCGTGTTTGCCTGTTCAATCATGTGCTGCAGGGGCGAAGGCAGATCCGATAGTGAAACAGACCGCCCCGTATCGGCGGGAGCAGGCGGCGTTCCCTGATAAAACGTTTCCATACTATCAAGCTGTTCATTAAAGGATGCATCCGCACCATAACAGAAGAGATCCGCTCCCAGCAGAATAATCATGGAAAAGCCAAGTGTTTTTATGGTTTTTTTCATTGCGAAGAACTGCTTACCCCCGCGGTTAATCGACCATCGCAAAAATAACATTGCGCAGATTTATCTGCCAGAGGGCATTGTAGGTTTTAACCACGTGATCCCATTTGGTACGACTGGTCGGCACGAGTTTCACCGGATCGCTGATGGTTCGGCCCTGGGATGCGATAACGGTTTGAATCTCCCGGCCCAGTTGCTGGAAATCTATGAGTGTGTCCACAGAACCGCCGGCCGGATCATCCTGATTAAAGGTTGTAGGTGACGATACGTCAAATACACGTTCAGAGCCGATCTGCACCCGGCAGGAACCGTCCGGCTGGCTGGCCAGGTAAATCAGCAGCGGCTCCATTTCCAGACGTTGTGCCTGTTCAAGGTATTGCGGCAGTTCGGCCGGCAGGAATCCTTCCTGCGAACGAAAGTTGGCCGAAAGCAGAAAGAACACCAGTAACAAAAAAACCACGTCGATCATCGGTACCATGCGCAATTGCATCAGCCGGGAAGAACGATATTTAGCAAATAATGAACGATACAATTTCATAATTATCAGCTTTAAAAACGATCTTTACATAATAAAGCGTTACCTCTCAATATTCTTTTCGCATCAGGAACATATTCACTTATCCATTTGTTCTGAGCGATAAGCAGCCAGTTGTACCCGGGTGATTTTACTCCGGGCCAGGGCCAGCAGGGCTTTCTGGACATTGCCGTAGGTCATATCCTTATCGGCCCGCAGGTTTATCAGGGGATCGCTTTTACGCTGTGCCTGTTCGGTTATTTGCCGGCTCATATCGGCAATCAGTAAATCGCCATCATGCCGGTATCGCGGGTCCGCCGGATCAAAACGGTACGAACGCACCGCAAACAGAACTTCATTCTGGGCAGTCTCATCGTCCTGGACCGGTTTGGGATAGACCGACACCGTAATGGCCCCCTCATCCGGATGATCCGGTACGATCGCATGAGCACAATCGTCCGGTATCTCCAGCTTATAGTTCTCCTGCACAATGAACTGGCAAATCAGCATAAAAAAAATAATCAGCAGGAACACCACATCAATCATGGGAGTCATGTTGAACTGGGGTGGCTGTGAATCCCGCAATATAGAATGTGATTTCTTTTTCATAGTACGCTGGTTATTAATTTTTATTGGTTACCATCGCTGTCGGATTCAAGTTGTCGCAACAGTTCTTCAGCGGTGACGGCGACCTCGGCACTGAGAGAATCGATCCGGTTGCGTAAAAAGCCGTATGCGGCCAGCGCGGGGATGGCCACGATCAAACCCCACCAGGTGGTGACCAGGGCAGTGGAGATCCCGCCGGCCAGGTCGGCCGGCTCCGGCTGGCCGCCGGCAATAACAATGCCCTGAAACGCATGAATCATGCCCCAGACCGTGCCAAGCAGACCTATCATGGGCGCGACATTCCCGATGATATTGAGCCATTCGATCCGTCGTAAATAGGCGGTGGCATCCTGCTCGATTAGTTCCGTCATGGCATAATCCATGGCTTCACGTCCATTTTTTTTCTCCAACAGGCCCGTGTAGATCGTCCGGGCCAGGAAACTGCCTTCCTCGGCCAGAAATTCCATCGCCTGAGAAAGAGCGGATTCTTTAACTGACGTGAGGAATTGTTTTTTTACTTCATTCGGAATTAATTTTTTTCGCCGGATCGCCAACAGATACTGAATAATCAGGCTTAGTGTCACCACGGATAGTGGCAGCAGGACCACCCAGACCAATGGACCTCCCTGAAAAAACCATTTATACAACTGGCTGTTCGCGGCAGAGCCGTCCGAGGCCGCGGCTTGGCATGGTGCTGATAAACAACTTAGTAAAATAATACTTTGTGTAATACTTATACGCTGATTGATATTTAACATCATAATACTGGAACACCTATTTAACTGATTCGGCTAACTGTTCATCACTAATAAAGCGATATTGCCCCTGGTAGCTCAGGGCCAGATTACCTAAAAACCGTTCATTCCTGCGCACGCCGCAGGCAATTACATTAATCGTTACCGGCTCTTTCCTTTGGGTCTGCATATCTTTGAGGATGCGGGTAACCTGACCATGATCAAATTCGCCATCCGTTAACAGATATATCAAATTAACTTCTTCGCCATCAAAGGTGGCGCCCGCGAATGCTTCCGTAAAGGCATTGATCACGCCGGTGAGCGCTTCCCGGCTATTACTTACTTTGGTCAGATTGATTGTGTCAACAAATTGTAATCCCTTCTGACGATTCGAGGCATTAGCGCGTAATAATTTTCGAAATACCAGTTGCCGGGGATTATCCGAGGCGAAAAAGATTACATTGAAATACTGGCCCGGCTCTAACGCATTGATAGAACGTTTTAATTCCCGGCGGATATAATCAAAGGCAATGACCATACTTCCGGAACAGTCGACCACAAAACAGATGCGACTGGAATGGCCCCAGGTGCCACAAAAGCTGCTCTGGTAGGTCCTGGTAATTACAGTTGAGTTCGATTTATTTTGCCTGCTGTTACCGCTATTAGTAAAAACACCGATACTATCGCCCGAGTTATCCGGCGGCTGAAATGCCTGATGAATCGTGTCAAAATCGCTCCGGTTGGGGATAATATCGTTCCAAAGATTCACCTCCAGCGGATGGTCGTCAAGCATGGGTTCCACCTGCAGGGGTTCGATAACCGGCTCTATCATGGCCTGAGGGATCTGTTTTATTTTTTCCTGTTCACCCGAACTGGTAAAAGAAACCATTAAGCACCCCAATAGAATCACACTATGAATAAAAATGGAGATACTCCAACCAGCGATAGAAACATTAGGTCCCAGGCGCTTTCCGGGCAGCGTTCGTGCTAATTTACGATTTATCAGATTATTACCATTATCCTTTGTCATAACGGAATTTGATTAAGACAATTATAGTGAAAGAGTGATTAAACACCAATTTCCTTTACAATTAAATTAGAAAAATATTTTACTTTTCCTGGTGTTGCGGCTATACTGCCTCAGAAATCAATACTGGATAAATATTTCAATCAAGGTGATTAATGTTAACCAAAATGTCGGCCCAAAGGCCGGCTATTTTAAGTTATTTATACTAATATATTTATGATTGTCGATTGTCATAGCCATATTTGGCCTTCATTAAATCGGCTGGATAAAGCACAAGGTTTTTCGTGTCTTGGTGCTACCAGTTCGACGCCCGCCAAGCCGGAAGAACATCTGGAATCATCCGGCCCTGCCGAGTATGTCATTGTATTGGGATTTGCCAGCAAACATTTAAATGCTGAGATACCCAACAGTTTCATCCAGGATTATGTCACGGCACATGCCGACCGGATGATTGGATTTGCCGGGATCGATCCCACCGATCCGGGTTGTTTTGACAATTTTTCTCAAATTCTGGAGGAGAAACACTTTGCCGGGATTGTGCTGAGCCCGGCCTGTCAGAAGTTTCATCCCTGTAATACAAATGCGATGAAACTCTATGAACAGGCTCAGGATAATGCTATGCCGATTTATTTCCTTCAGGGGGAGGTCCTGCCGGCTTCAGCAATTCTGGATTATGCCCAACCGGCCGCGCTGGATGAAGTGGCGCGGTGTTTTCCTGAATTAAAAATAGTTATCTCGCACATGGGCTTTCCCTGGATTGAACAGGCACTGGCCTTACTGGCCAAACACAGTAATATCTTTGCCGATGTGGCGGGTCTGGCCGGCAAGGTCTGGCAGACTTACCGCAGTTTAACCCTGGCTTATGAATACGGTGTCATTGAAAAATTACTTTTTGGCAGTGATTTTCCTGCCCATACCGTAAAAACTGCGGCCGAAGCCCTTTATAATATCAATAAAATCACCCTGGATTCAGTATTGCCCGCTGTGCCGCGGGAACAGGTGCGCAGTATCGTGGAACGAAATTCTCTGGAGTTGCTGGGGCTGTCTATCCCAAAATCGTCATCCGCCCCGGTAGCCGATGATGCTTCATCATAAAGGATCCTGGAGAGAATGGGATAGCGTAATACTTTTTGTAATATTTTTTAATCCAAGTTATAAAGTTACATATGGAAGAGACACGGGAAAATTGGGGTTCGCGTGCCGGCTTTATTCTGGCCGCTATCGGGTCGGCAGTGGGACTGGGTAATGTCTGGCGCTTCCCCCATGAGGCCTATAGTAACGGCGGCAGTGCCTTTCTTATCCCTTACATTGTGGCCATGCTGGTCATCGGCATTCCGTTACTGATTATGGAGTTTTCCCTCGGCCATCTGACCCAGCGTGCCTCCCCGGAAGCATTTGCCCGGGTCGGGCGCCGCTGGGAGTTCGTGGGCTGGTGGCCGATTATTCTGAGTTTTATCATCGTCTGTTACTATGCGACCGTGCTGGCATGGTGCCTGAATTACCTGATATTCAGTTGCTCAAATCCGCTACCCTGGCTGGCCGACTCGAAAGAATACTTTTTCAACTCCTACCTGCAGGATACGGAAAGTCTTTCGCCGGGCGGCTTACGCTGGCCTATTGTCCTGGCCCTGGCCGCGGTGTGGACGGGAATGTATATGTGTATATTCAAAGGTGTCAAGCTGGTCAGTAAAATTGTGCTCTGGACCGTACCGATCCCGTGGCTGATGCTGATCATTCTGATGATCCGAGGGCTCACCCTGGATGGCGCAATTCAGGGACTCGAATATTTTCTGGAACCCAGATGGGAGGTTCTTAAAGATCCTAAGGTATGGCGTAGTGCGTTTGGGCAGGTATTCTTCTCTCTGTCTCTTGCCTTTGGAGTCATGGTGACCTACGCCAGTTTTCTGCATCGCAAGAGCGACCTGAATAATAACGCCCTGATCATCGGCCTGGCGGATTTGGGGACCAGTTTTATCGCAGGGATAACCGTGTTTGCCACTATGGGGGCTCTGGCCTTAAAAGAAAACGTGCCGGTGGAAAATATCCTGGAAGGCAGCAGTTCGGTAGGGCTGGCGTTTGTCGCGTTTCCGGAAGCACTCTCGAAATTACCCTGCTCTATGCTGTTTTCCATCATATTTTTTGTGGCCCTGCTCCTTTTAGGGATCGACTCGGCCTTTTCCATTACGGAAGCGGCCCTGGCAAGCATGATGGATAAAACCGGCTGGAAACGAAAAATTATCCTGGCCTTCATGACCGTGGTGGGATTCAGTGTAGGGCTGCTGTTTACCACCCGGGGCGGGATAAGCTGG
>JAFGHE010000060.1 GCA_016930295.1 Sedimentisphaerales bacterium | reverse complement strand
GGCCGCAGCGTGTATCAGTGAGATGCCCTGTTCGATTAATAGCAACTGGATAAAAAGATTGATCAGGAACATGGGCTGATCAGAGTATATCTCAAAGCCGCCCTGCACTCTTTGCAGGGCAAATTGGCCGTCCGGGTCGCGGAAAGCGTTTCCTTCAAGACCCTCAACCAGATGGAACATTTCAAATGAATTCTGATTTGCAGCGGGGAACCTTTCAAAAGGTGCTATGCGAATCTGCCGGGGCGAAGGGTGTCCGTTCGAACTGATTTTAAAATAACGGATCTGGAAGTCAATATCACGAATGATGGCTTTATTGACTCCTTCATCAATCGTAATACTGATAAGATCGTGGATATTGTATTGAATGTTCGGCATTTATTTGACGCCGGCGCCAGAAGTATGTTCAAGCTTTTATTCTGGCTTATAAAACCTGTCCCGGCGTTTCGCCGGGATTGACTTTTAACAGTAGCATCTTATTGGGGCAAGAAGAAGAAATTGTAGTCCGGCAGAGATTTCTGTATATCGTCCAAAGGGATAAGGTTGCTCTGGTCATCAAGATAATAAGGCATATATCCCCGTTCTGAGAGCCAGTGAAATAAATCTGAAGTCTGGTAATTGAATAGTCGGGTGGAATGTTCCTGCACCTCCAGGAACAGGACGGGCCGTGATTTTTTCAGTATATTATCTCCGCCCTTGAGCATGGGCCATTCCGCCCCTTCGATATCGGCCTTGATAAAATCGATATGATTTATACCCTGCTCATCACAATAATCATCCAGTCTCCGGCAGGTGCACTGAATCACATCGTAGTCTTTATCATACTCTGCCAGGCTCAGGGAGCCGGATACGCCGATGTCGGGTACATAGATATCCCTGGGGCCGCCGATTTCATCCAGGGCACATTGATTTATGATTACATTTTCACACTTGTTTAACCGGACATTGCTTCTGAGTATCTCGCAGGTATGGGGCACCGGCTCAAAACCGTGAACCTGCCCGGTATCCCCGGCAAGCCGGCTCAGCAATACAGTATACCAGCCGAAACTGGCTCCCACATCCATACAGAGCCAGCCGGGCTTAACCAGGCTGCGGACAAACTCGGTTTCCTTTGCTTCAAACGTGCCGTCATAAGGAACCGAATACATACGGGCCACCTCATCGTTGGCATCGAAATGAAAACGCCGGCCGTCGGAAAGGTGAATCTGACTTTTCCCGTCCTGGAAAACAATGGCCTGGATCCCTTCATTCCGGCTCATCTGACAAAATCGCCGGTATGCCTCTTCCAGAGGCTTTTGCTGCTGTTGCTGCTGACGACGCAAGTTTTTTAAATGGAGATATCGAAACAACGGACGGCTGATAGGCCGCACACAGCATTTAATCGGTTCGGGGATATGAGAAGCGAGCGGCGCCATAATAGACCTCACATATTGTTAATTATATTCTACCTTATCGTCTGAAACAGGGGATGTAAAGACTTCTGGACCAGGGTGCAAATCCGTTTTACGGTCTTTGCGGTCCAGCCGGAACCATACTGATACCCCGTTTCGTGACCCAATCCGGTATGATGGAGATTGAGTTGGAGTTTTTTAACCTGTTCAAACTGCAACGCTATGGAAAAGTATCTTTCTAAAAAAGTACAGGGACGCGTTCGGCCATCCCCTCGTTCGGCCAGTCTATCCTCAATCACATGGGTTATAAAGCCCATGAGATGTTCAAAGGTATGCCGGTCGGCCAGGAAGCTTTGCTGGGTGGCGGCCTTTTCCGGGCAGTCTTTAAAGGTATCGGGATCGAAATGAGTATTGAAATATTCGTTATAATCCCGAATCATGGTGCGCGACCAGTTGTCACCGGCCAGCGGCATGTCCTCCTGACCGGCCAGATGGCCGAAGGTATGAAAATTACGATACGTCACGATGATCGCATCATTTTCGTTTATGATGTGATCGATTGTTTCCGTAATTCGTAACGGCCCCCCCGCCTTGGCGCATTGGAGCGATAAATCATACTCCATAAATCCGACATAATCAAAGCGTTCATGGATACGATTTTTATAGACATGATAGATCACACTGGGCGCGTAATAGGAACGGGCCTGCAGGGTTTTATCATAAAATTCAAAATCGTGTTCATACATAACATCGTAGCCGAATTCCGAATTATAGACCGGCCTGAATGTTTCATTGCATTTCACGAACTGATAGCAACGGTGATCGAATGAAGGATCACAGGTATAGTTTTCGTCAAACAGTTCGTGATGGAATATGACGAAATTAATCCACTTTTTCTTCATGCAGCCTCCAGAAATTACCCCGGATTTCCACGCGGAGATTATGGCCTCGGGCATACTGCTCCACCGCTTTTTTAACAGGATAATGGTCCAGTTCATTCCAATGGAAATCGTCCCCTACTATCATCGCGTCCGGAAAGTAGGTTCGGGCCACGGCGATATCGCGCAGTACACCGGCGTAGGAATGGTCCGCATCCACCAGGATCAAATCCGGCTTGATACCGCGTTCAAAAACAATTTTCATCCCGGCCATGGTATCCATTTTCAGCGGGATAAGTCTTTCCCTGAAATCCCAGCAGTTCACCAGAAAGGTATCATACAGTCTGGGAAGTTTGTATTTGTAATAGACATTTTCCTGGTGTTCCACACTTCCCTGCCAGTGGTCGATGGCGATCACAACGGCATTCACGGCGCTATTCAACATCAAACGTGTCGATGTTCCCAGCCAGGAACCTAACTCCATAATCGTTTTGGTAGAGGGTCCTAAAAGATCTATCAATGCGTTCACTTTGACTTCATCCGCGAACCAGCCTTCCGGATCGAGCCGGGCCCTGGGCTTTTTATCCGGCCAGGGAAATTCCGCTTTAAGCCGCAGAACAGGTTCGGGAAGATTCTTAACCTGTTTACTGCCGTGATTTACAAACTGTTTCGGATCCACATCCGGCAGTCTGCGTTCCAGAATCAGAGACCGATACAAAGGCCTGACCAAATCTTTGGCAAAAGTAAGCATTCAAACCTCCATGCCATTAAACAGTGACCGGTATCCCGACCCGAACCGGCTCATTAGGCAACTTCATCAGATCACGCCAGTCCCTGTTGTGTTCCATTTCAATACCGGCATATTGCATATTAATAAATCCAAGCTTGCCCGGATAATTTTTAATAAACTGCTGCCAAACGTCATTATTTGTATAATACTCCTCCACTTCACCCAGGTTATTTTTCCGGACCGCCTCTTTAAAGGTAAGCACCTGTTCCAGATAGTCGATCCGATACACAGTAGTCCACAAAGCAATGGGCCAGAATTCTCCGGCAGCCATATCGTTTGTCAGGAACGACCACCACAGGGTGAATTCATTAAAATCGGTACTCTGCAGACAGATCTTATCAAAGCGAACCGTACACCCGTCAATATTCAAACTTGTCTTATTACCCTGTTTTGAGTTACAATAACGGGAGATCAGCGGAAACGCGGACATACGAATTTGCATTAACTGCTCATCATTTTCCAACGCCTGACAGGCGTACTTAAGCAAAGGTCCCAATTGATCTACATATACATTATCATCGAGATGGATAAAAACATATTTCCCCCCCTGTTGACATGCGGCACGTACGGCACATAACGTGGCGGATGTGCTTCCCCCTTCGTTCCTCCGGATTAATCGCATATGGGGCCGATTATATATCCTGGTGGCGGCATCACCGAATCTCTTCTTTAAGTACCAATGACTAAAGATATTCTTTCCCCGGGGATAATCATCAACAATAATGTGATCATATAAAAGCCCGGCAGTTTCGTGTAGTGATTGAAGAGATCGCCGCGCATACTCACAACGCGACCGGGAATTTATATAGCTGGGAGTTATTATGACCAACTTGCTTACCTTGGATTTTATACCTGTCTGCATTCGGATTTTCCTGTTGAGCCGGTATTAAAGACTGTTTTAAACGATGCTGGTCCGATATTAATATACACCAGTCCTGTACTAATCTCCGGATTAACGAGTTTGTCCGGATTTATTCCTAATTCAGTCATGCTGTCATGTATGGCGTTTCTGACTTCATCACTATGATAATCATGACAGGCGATAATCCCACCAGGTAGCATGATATCATACCAGGCGGTTATATCGTGTTTGACGGCATCATAAGTATGCCAGCCGTCAATGAATAAGAATCGGCATTTACTCCCCTGCCATTGTTGGCGGGCTTCCTGGCTGGTCATGACGAGAGGAATGATAATCTCCTCCAGGTCAAACCGTTTAATATTGCGTCGAAAGCCCGGTTCGGAACTGAATTTTTCTCTGGCCTCACCCAGTTGCTCCCGGAATCCCTTCCCTCCGTAGTGAGGATCGATAGCAAACACTTTCTCTGTATTTCTTAAGCGTGCTCCCCAGGCCAGACACGTGGTGCTACGCCCGAAGGCACTGCCAATCTCAATAATGTCGCCCTTTATATCCTGATTCCCGGCCATATGAAAGAGCCAGTACGCCTCGGCATCGGTCAACCACCCTTCCACACCCTTCCATTGCCAGTAATAATGACGGAAATCATCCTGGTCATATAACATGCGACTGAGGGAGTTCAAAAGTCTATATTTGACTCTGGGATGGTACTCCTGTATGTCAATTAAAGAGGTTTTCACGGACATTCTTAACACCTCGTAAATAATTTTGATTCAAGAGAGCTAACCCTGAATGTAAAATATATATTTAGACTTTTTCGTAGGTTACGATTTCTTCTAAGTTCAACTCAGGGAGAATCTGTGCTGCACGGTGTCGATAGGTATGACGGTTGATAACGGCTTCACAGCCTTTTTGGGCGAGCCGACGGCGCAGGGTGTCATCAGCGATAATCTGGCGGGCCATATCTTCAAATTCGTGTTCGTCCCGGGGAATGGGCAGTTCGTCCTCGGTAAAGAGTTCCCTATAGGCCGGCACGGCGTCCACTACGGTCACGCCGCCGCTGCCGAGTACCTTGAAAATCCGTTCATTTATCTGACCCCTGAGCAGTTGGACCGAGGGTTCATTGATCGAAGGTGAAACCCGCGCCTCTCGATAGAGAGACGGCTCAGCCTCACGCGATAATTGGCCGCGATAACCCCGGTAAGGCCATTGATTATATCCATAAATGACCAGATCATCCTCGAAAGGTCTGAGATACGTGTCCATTTGCCGGCCCTTGCTGGGCCAGTAGCCGCCGACAAAGGCCATTTTTATCCCTGAAAACTCCGGTCTAAAAGGAGCAGACAGGTTATAAAGCGAGGTATCACAGGCCAGTGGCAGTGATAATATTTTCAATCCGTGTCGGGCCCATTCGCTAAAGAAGTTCAGGCCGGATTCCACCGTGGCGGTATAGACAAAATCAGGTTCTGATTCCAGAATCTTGCGCCGGTGTTCGGCCGGCCAGTCCCACAAGGCCGAATCCAGACCATGCTCGGCAAAAAACAGGTCGCTATCCTCAAACCAGGGATTCACCCAGACAAATAGAGGATAGCGTTTCAATAGATTCACTGTTTCCCAGTCCATAACGTCGTAATCTGCACCGAAAATGCATATAAACGGATTGTCGATCTCCGGCAGTATCCCGGTGAGGTCCCGTACCTCCGCCAGCAGGTAGGGAAAACCCATCTGTTCAAAGGCCCGGCACAAACCCATCCGGCAGGTCATCATGGCGTCGGGCCGGTCCTGATTGAACCGGTATGACACGGCCGCCACCAGGGTGGCCGATCCTTCACCCGGCCTTATCACGCCGGTCGGCTCGGTTATGTTCGCGCGCCTTCGGGTGATATCACCCTGTAATATCCCCCTGAGCGGTCGGGCCAGCCGTTTAAGCCGAGATGGTATCAATTGCCTCAATGTCATATGGTTTTAATAGAAAGAGAGTAAAACTTTTTAGTTACGAGAAAAAATGTATAATCCACAGGCATAGGTCGCCTCGCGATAGAGCTGCGGGTCGGTGTTTACGATCAGATGTTCGTTGTCGTCAATAACCGAAAATTCGTGCAGGGTAAGATTCCGGCAATACGATAATACGGCCATCGGGTCCGTCACCCGGTGGGCGTTAAAACACACACGCGGGGTGCCTATCGGCAGTGACAGATACAACATGCCCGCCGGTGCTATAACCCGGCTGAGTTCCCCACAGGCCCGGGCAGTTCCCTGCGGATCCAGTGGATCACCATACCGGCCCAGACCTACATGCTCCACAACATGGAGACAGGATAGAGAATCTACGGATTCATCCGAAAAAGGCAGAGACACTACGCTGCCGGTGCGACATTCGAGATTGTCGATTTCAACATCCAGCGGGCGAATATCAATGGAGGTAACCGGTACCCAGGTGGTCAGCCACCCCACCCACCGATTGTCACTGCCCACATCCACATGGCGTTCCGGTTTACGCACTGCGATCCGGCGCATGGCCCAAAGTCCCTGATAAAAATAGTGTTTGTCGATAAAGGTAGTGATGGTTCGTTCATACAAACAGGGATAACTGTCAAGGGTCGTTAATTTGGGAGCCTCCGGCATCCGCTGATAGCGATACCAGTCCCGGCAATAACGTCCCACCAGGAAGGGCCACTTGAGCAATACCGGGGGGCGCAATAAGGTTCCCCGCCATCTCTGGAAGAATGATTTTAAAGCAAGTCTCTGCATGTAAGATTATTTCTATAAACGAAAATCTATGGATCCGTTCAGCAGATTACGTAACCAGGCCCTCCCGGAAATTTTCTGGATACCATATTCGAAGGCCGGCTCAATCTCTCTGACCTGCATTATGGCTTCCCTGAGCGCCTGGGCATAGGGTCGGAATAAACAGGCCCACGGACGCATAGCATTGGTTCGCACTGATCGTCTGCCCACAATCTCAATATCGTTAAAGTGGAACACTACCACCGGTTCTTCATCGACGTAAAGCCGGTCGTTTTTTTCGATAAACCGGTAGTTAAAGAAATTCCATTGTCCCAGCCCTACTCCTTTTAATCGGGTTTCTGTGACACCCTTGAACCGGCGGGGAAATTCCTCCACATATTTCTGGTCGCCGCATTTACCGTCTTCACTGCGGTTATAACACCATGTGACACATTCACCGCCCCACCATGCCAGGGCATCGCGTCCATTCCGGTCGTTGCGGAACATCATATAGCCCACATTATACTTTCCGGCGCCGGCTTCACCCCGTTTATGCTGGTCGCCGAAACGATGATCTACCAGATAGATAGATTGCGAACCGAACTCCTCATAAGCCGGACCGGGATCAGAAAAGAAAAACAGGTCCGCATCCAGATATGTAACAATATCTATGTCCCGCCCTTTACCCAGAACATAGTCGGGCAGCTTGGGGGTGCAGGTCCAGTAATACTCCACCCTGGTCCTCTCTGACTTGACCGTGAGCAGTTCCGGATAGTAATTTTCAAAGGTCAGCAGGTCAATGGGGACCACCTCGGGAAAGGCAAACCGGGTAAATATCTCATAGGTATCGCTGTCAAAGCATAAGATCCATAGCTTAAAATCAATATTCAGCTTTTTAAGCGAATTATATAGTGCCAGCCCGCGGGTAAGATAATTACGATCAAAATAGGTACAGAACGTATACATCTAATCCTTTTGCTTCCTCCACTGGTTTATGGCCTCGACCACCTGCTCCGCTTCTGTCAGGGACAGTTGGGCATACATGGGCAGGCTCAGGATTTCATTGACGACCGTTTCCGTGTGGCGCAGACTGCCTGCTATCTCGATTCGTCCCTGATAGGCCGGGTATAAATGGACCGGTACAGGATAATGAATCGCGGTGAGAATATCACGATCTCGTAACCAGGATTTCAGATCATCTCTATTTTTTGTCCTGATGACATACTGATGATAAACAGCATCAACATCATTTGCCTGGGGGGGAAGCATTAAACCGCTTTCTTGTAATCCTTCGTCGTAAAGTCGGGCGATTTGCCGACGTTTTTCATTATCTTCATCCAGCCCTTTTAATTTTTCTCTTAAGATGGCCGCCTGCATCTCGTCCAGCCTGCTGTTGATGCCGGGTATCCGACTGATTCGCTGTTGATCCCAGCCGTATTCGCGCAGCAGGTGGACCTTTTCCGCCAGTTCTGGTTTGTTCGTAACCACCGCCCCGCCGTCGCCAATAGCGCCCAGATTTTTGGTGGGATAGAAACTAAAGGTTGCCAGATCTCCCCAGGTACCCAGTTTCCTGCCCTGCAGGCCGGCCCCATGGGCCTGGGCACAGTCTTCGATAACATACAGGCCGTAGCGGACGGCTAAATCCAGGATGTCCGGCATATCCGCCGGATATCCATACAGATGTACAGGTATAATCGCTTTGGGGCTGGGTCGGTCTGACCTTTCCAATATGTTTTGCAGGACATCAGGACAGAGACAAAAGGTTTGCCAATCAATATCAATCAGGACCGGCACAGCTCCGGCCCGTTCAATCGCGGCTACGGTAGCCACCGCGGTATGGGACACCGTGATAACCCTGTCCCCCGGCTCCACGCCACAGGCACGCAGAGCCAGTTCTAATGCGTCCGTGCCGTTGGCTGCCCCGATGGCATGGCCGATGCCCAGATAGTCCCGAAATTCCTGTTCGAACGATGATACTTCCCGGCCCAGAATATACCAGCCACTCTCCAGTACCCGGGCTATCGCGGCATCAATCCGGTCTTTACAGGCCAAGTATCCGGCTTTGGGATCACATTGAGCAATGACAGAGGGTATTGCACTCACAAGTACTTTTCCAGATGCTGTTGATAATAATCAACGGTTTTTTTCAATCCTTCACGCAGGCTGACTTTGGGTTCCCAGCCCAACGTTGATTTAATCAGGGAAAAATCAGAGTAATAATCTCCGATATCAATTTTTTTACGATCGGCGGGAAACTCCTTGATGATATATTCCCCCCCGCCGGCCTCCACCAGCATCCGGGCCAGTTCCTTCAGGCTCACCACTCCGTCGCCGCCCAGATTGAAAAAACGCCCATACGCCTTATCGTTTATCGCGGCGGTGAGAAACGCCTCCACCGCATCATCGATATAGGTAAAATCGCGCAGTTGCTCACCACCCCAGACTTCAAACGGTTTGCCTTCCACCACGCATTTGATCCAGATACCGACAAATGTCTGACGCGCATCCTTGACCCGCATGCGGGGACCATAGGTATTGGTAAGTCGCAGCGCACAGGAACGGATATTATACACGTTATTATATAAAATGTGATAATGCTCACCCGCGGTTTTATTCACGCCGTTGACATCCACCGGGCGCAGCAGATGTTTTTCATCAACCGGAAGATAATCCGGTTTGCCGTAGATCTGGCGCGTACTGGCAAAGACAATCCGAACGTCGGGATTATAATGCCGGCACGCTTCCAGAATGGACAGTTGCGACCGGCTGTTAATCTCCAGGTCGGTAAACGGATCATGCATGGAATCCAGATGACTGGTCTGGCCGGCCAGGTTAAACAGGTAATCTTTGTCCTGAACCAGATACCGCATACTGTGTGCATCACGAACATCAGAAAAATTGATATGAATCCGGTCGGCAATATCATGCACATTAAACAGATTCCCGCCATACTCCGGTATAAGCGAATCAATGGCGGTTATGTGGGCCCCCAGTTCCAGCAGCCGATGGGCCAGGGCCGATCCGATAAAGCCCAGGCCGCCGGTGATTAATACCCGTTTACCCTGAAATTCATTTATTGTATTCATCGTCTCTGGCTTTCCTGGCTAATATAATCTGGTCCAGATACAGATCGGTGTTTTTAGGTGTGATTTTTTGCAATAAAACACCCAGTACCGTCCAGGGTGCCATAAAAAAGAAGGTTAAAATCCATTGCATATAAATATTCCGGGGGTGCAGCTTTTTAAACAGATAGCCATTTAACACCTGAAACACAACCCCGATATCATCCGTACTTTTTTTCATAACAAGGATGTCAAATCCGTGTTTTTCCAATAAATGCTTCATGCCAAATGACGTATAACGGGCGAAATCACAGGGCCCGTCGTGTTCGTCCCAGACAAAGGGTACGGTCATAAGCACATGTCCCTCCCGGCGCAGAACCCGGTTGACCTCGCCGAGAAACTCCTCCGGATTGAACACATGCTCAAATACCTGGTTGATCATGATCGAGTCAAACGATTCATGGTCAAAGGGGAACCGGCCGCCGTCGTAAAACGTATCGGCCGTGGTATTTTTCCGGTTGTCCGGGGTATCCAGTTCCAGACCAATGTATTCACTGGAACGGCATAACTTCTCATAGGGCCGGGTTCCACATCCAATATCCAGGGTACGGCCCTGAATATGAACTGCCAGTTCCGCAATATGCCGAGCCAGACCTTTACGGGCCAAATAAAACGGATTTATAAAAATCCCTAAAAAATCCGGGTAAAAAGTCTGCTGCAGTAGATACTCTCGGGTTGCCTTACTCATACCGTTCAAAAATCATCCCCATGAATTGACTGTCGGCGATATTCGTCCGGCCGGGAGAACTAAATTCCGCCACACAGTGACAGGCAGCCTGCCAATACGCTAAAAATTTATGCTTACTGAAAAACCAGGCCGGATAGCTCGCTTCATAGACTCCCGGAGATACTCTCTGTACCGTAAGTCGGTCCTTATCCGCACCGGGTAAAAAAGCGGTTCGGTCAATAATAGCATGTCTGATACCGATGTTTATAATTTCATCAATTAACTGAAAGGGTTTTTCCAGGTAAGGAAGCACACTGGATAATATCACGACATCGATACGTTCCCGGGCCAGGCAGGATTCCACATCATAATAAAATCTCAGTTGTTCGGTTTCGAATTCTTTTCTGCCGCAATCCACAAAATGGTCCTGTTCCACGATACACCAATGCAACTCATCCAGGGAGGATAAAAATGATCTGTTCTGGTAATAGGTGCTTCCCAGTGAACCACCGATATCCAGTACTCCCAGACGATTATTATTGCCGGCGGCGATACGAAGCAGTCCGGCCAGCAGCGGCCAGGAGTAATCGGTGTCGTGAAATAATACGGAATCGCGTTCATAGGCGGCCTGGCCGGCCTTGACCTTGAGCAGGGCCGTGCGTACCTTCTTCAGAATGTGGTCGGCATTATATCCTTCGCAATCCTGCAGTGCCTCCTGCCAGCCGGAATAATCACCGAAGTAACCATATTGAACGTTAGGAGGCCGGCCTTCATTATTCCATCGTTGTAATAACTCACATCGCCATCGCAGAAAAGCCGGCGGAATAAATTCCTTGATGTAGGTTTTCAGTTTTTGATCCATATCAATTATAAGACATCTTCACACTTTCCCATTGCAGTACCGGTCGGACCACCCCCGGTATTTTTCCCGAATACCAGCCGCGGGTAATGATGTTGTCCAGCGGATCCACTATTCTGAGCATTAAAATATCCTTCTCGTTGAAATGCCAGTTTGTCTTGAACGCTTTGCTTAATAAGAATCCGATGTAGTACGTCCCGTCATTTAAAAAATCAGGGGGGATATGGCATCGGGCCAGGTATAGTCCCTTTTCCTTTTTCAACTCGCCCCTTGGATCAACCGGTGTATCCTGAGCATCGAAGACGCATACGCCTTCGGCATTCCAAAACACAAATTCCGGAGTGACACCCAAATTATCTGCCAGTAACTCATATTCCATTTCCACGGTTACCGGTTCATCGATCCGTATCTCGGTTGTCGTTTCACCCTGAGAGTTAAGTGTCCTGACTTTGAGCAGCCGGGCGGACTTATCGCCGGGCTGTCGGTCCCGCCGGGTAAAATCCACCTCGCCGTTGCCGATCCCGTCTTTGGAATAATACAGGTCAATTACTTTCTTGGTCGTGTCGTATTCGCAGATGCGTCCATTGTTAAGGAGAATGCACCGGTCACAGAGCGAGGCGATCATGGGCATATTGTGGCTGACAAATAGTACGGTACGTCCTTCCTGGCCCACATCTTCCATCTTACGCAGGCATTTCTTTTGAAACTGGCCGTCCCCCACTGCCAGCACCTCATCCACGATCAGGATTTCCGGCTCCAGGTGGGCGGCCACGGCAAAGGCCAGACGCACATACATGCCACTGGAGTACCGCTTTACCGGGGTATCCAGGAACTTTTCCACTTCGGCAAAAGCCACAATCTCATCGAACTTGCGCTTAATTTCCGCACGCGTCATGCCCAGGATCGCGCCGTTGAGAAATATATTTTCCCGGCCGGTCAGTTCCGGATGAAATCCGGTGCCTACTTCCAGCAGGCTCGATACCCGCCCGCGGATATGAACCCGGCCGGTGGTGGGTTCGGTTATCCGGCTGAGAATCTTGAGCAGTGTGCTCTTGCCGGCCCCGTTGGGTCCGATGATGCCCACGCGCTCGCCTTGCGGCATTTCAAAATTGATATCCTTCAGGGCCCAGAATTCCTCCAAATCAACTTTTTCCTGATTCGGTGACAACGGCCGGCGCAACCGCTGCCATATCCCCCGCCCCCAATGAGCCATACTATCGCGTAACGTGTGATAATGGGCCTGCTTCTGATGACCAATGATATATTTCTTGCCCAGATCAGATACCTGTATGATGTAATTATCACTTATCATCTAAATAATATCCGCAAAGGACCTTTCCGTTTTTCTAAAAAACCAGATACCGCTGATAAACAATATCATCGACAGAACAATCGAAAGGATAAAGCCGGGTATATATAGTACTATTTGATTACCTAACAGGGCCCAGCGGAAGCCATCGATCACTCCCACCATGGGATTCAGTGAATATATCAGACGCCATGCATCAGGTACCAAGGCACTGGAGAATCCAACCGGAGAAATATATAATCCAAATTGAACCAGAAAAGGAATGATATATCGAAAGTCCCGGTATTTAACATTTAACGCCGTCACCCAATACCCAATCCCCAGCGAGGTCATGGCTGCCAGGATGAGCAATAGCGGTAAAACAAAAATTTTACTATTCGGCCAGAAACCATAAACTATCATCAAAACCAGCAGCAGCACAAAGGAAATGGCAAAATCCACCAGACTCACAACCATGCTCGTAGTGGGTATAATCAGCCGCGGAAAATATATCTTGGTAATCATATTCGAGTGTGTGACAATGGACGTGCCTCCCACCGTCAGCGTGGAAGAGAAAAACTGCCAGGGAAGCATCGCCACGAACACCAGAATCGGATAGGGAGTGCCCCCGGAGGGCAGATGGGCAATTTTCCCAAATACCACCGTCAATATCAACATGGTCAGTACCGGACGAAGTACACTCCAGGCGATCCCAAAAACCGTCTGTTTATACCGGACCAGAAGGTCCCGCCAGGTGAGAAAATAAAATAATCCCCGATACTGCCAGAGCTCCCGCCAGTAATGTTTTACACTCTTATCAGGCTCAATAATTATTTCATGCATAACGGCTTAAAAAAACCTGTAGAATCTTAAAACAATGTATCAATCGCCATTTATAAATATCCCTGTCCATCAGTGTAAATCCTTGTCTTATTTTTATCAGAGCGGACTCCGTCCCCGTGGGTCACGCAATCCAAGTCAACATAAACCCTTATAAAATAATTCTTTACAAGGCCATGCGTATTCTGGCTCAGTAATTATTTCACAATGAACAAGGCAAATCCGTGGGTGTACCTTGTTCTATCATTTTCACAGGATATAATAGTCAAGATAATAGGAAGGCCCAAAAGGCCGGATTAAATAGTTACTCCCTTCATTCAATACGAGTGGATTAAGATCTCGCCCCGGCATTTCTCTCTCTCCCGCCCAGGCGCCCCCACGATTTTTCAATCCATCCTTGTTAGCTGAGTCGATGCTCATAAGTCATCCTAATAAAACTTTTTATGTAAAAAGCAAATCCCGGCCGGGCGAAATTTACTTTTCATATATTTCTATCTTTCCAGATGGTCTAGACACTATGTATCCATCACCACCTATATGTTATTTTTCGGACGAAATGAGGTTTTATAACCAGTTTTTCCGGCTTTGTATGGTTTTGCTCAAATATGTGAGCGGATTTTAGTGAAATTCAGAAAAGATTTTTCAAAATCGAGCCGTAAAAAGATATAACTATTTGTGAGATAATCAGATGGGTATATGGCTATAAATATTATCGGAATGAAATGACGGTTTTTTTACTGAAATACAAAGTTTTTAGAATGATTGAATATTAGTAGAAAGATAGATGGATTATATGACGCTAGCGTCAAAAGTATTTCGAACAGTTGTTTCTGGATTAAAAACAACGATTTTAAATGCCAATATCCACTTTTGACGGTGGCATCTTATATATTTATTAGAAATAGGAAGGTATCTGGAAGGCACAGAAATATGCGAAGACCAGGAAAGCGATGAGAAGTCCGAGAGCGAAAATCCAGTTGGGTTTAAGGATAGTCCAGGCGGGGCGAGATAATATTCGGGGCATGACCCAGAAGAGTCCGATGGCAATCCAGAGTGCCTGCAGGGGCGTCAATAGCAATCCGTCCAGGACGGCGGATAACTTCACAAGCACGACCGGTTTTTGTCCCATGATATAGACGATAGTTATATTGCTATAGAGGAAGAACAGTAAAAAGGCGCGAAACTGAATCTTCCAGGAGAATTTTGAAGCGAACCGGGGCAGGCATAATCGGAATGAGTCAGCCAGTAGTCGGGGCCAGCCGGCCAGTTGTCCGATCTGCGTCGAGACCAGGGCCGCCGTGCCGGAGAGCAGAAAAAGAAAACCGCCCACGTGACCCCATCGAGAACTAAAGAGACTGGAAAGCGTTAAAGCCACATCCGGCCCTTCTGGAATCAGTTGGTTGGGACGAAGGACTCCGGCCCCGGCAATGAGAAAACAACCGGTCACTATGATGCCGATCAACATGGCCAGTGTGGCATCCGTATAAAGGACGTGACACCAGCCTTTAATCTGTTTGGCTTCTTCCTGGTTCATAACTTTTAAACGTTCGATCCTGGCAGGTTCGCCGTAGGGGCGTCCGGCACAGGCGCCGTAGCCGGCGCCCAGGACCCAGTATGAGTACCAGACCTGGCTGGCAAACCCGCCGGCCCCCCAGCCGATCAGGGGCAATATTTCCCGCCAGGGATTAGCGGTGATACCCTTTTCCATCGCCCAGGCCGGGACATCAGGGACATGGAAACCAAGCCCGGTTAATAGCTCTTGCAGGCTGGGAAAAACATGAATCGTAACATAGAGTACTCCTAAAACGATAATTAACACCAGGATACTCATCACGATGCGTAAAACATCAAAAACGCCTGACCATACCACAAGAATTGCTAATATAGTGATTAAAGAGCCGCATAATTGGGCGCTGATAACTGGTATGAGATTATTGAGAAAGACACCGGCTGCCGTGGCTATGGAACCAATAGAAAGCGTGGCACTGATAAACTGTATTACCAGCACAATCCAGACGACCCAGTGGGAAGGACCGGGGATTCTGTCAAACATATCCACCATCCCCTCGCCGGTACACACGGTATAGCGTGCGCCGCTGAGGCCGATCCAGAATTTCAAGAAGATACCCAGCACTACGGCCCAGAGGATCCCAGTGCCTAAAAGAGAGCCGGTGCGGGTCGCTAAAATCACTTCCCCGGAGCCGATATATTCCGCACACCAGACCATGGAAGGGCCCACAAAAGCCAGGATCGCCCAGCCATACGGCGGGGCCTTTATCTGAGAGGGGTCCTTTGCAAAAGTATCGCCGTTCGTCATATCTTGTTATTATATATACAGTTCCTGACATGTACAGAACATTAATGAACAAATTCCCTTATTCCTGAGGGGATATTTTTTACCAGGACCATGATGAAAACCAGAAAAAGATATTAATTCTGGTATGACATGACTTATAATAATATATAAAGAATTATTAAATAAATTGGTGATTAATTTTAAAAGGAGTGCACCATGAAAGGTATAGACATGAACCGGCGACAGTTTCTTACCTCCTTATCCGTGGGCGCCGGCCATCTGATCTTACGTGATATGGTTCGCGCCGATTCGCAAGTAACGTCCCTGTCCACGGATCCATTCCAGCTTGTCTCGCTGGGTAAGACCGGCATCAAGGTAAGCCTCATCGGATTCGGTACGGGAATCCATGGCGGTAACCGGGAAAGTAATATGACCCGGATGGGACGGGAGGAAGGCGAAGCCCTGCTTCGTTACGGCTTTGATAAAGGGATACGGTTTTTCGACTGTGCAGATATGTACGGGACCCATTCCTATGTAGCCAATGCTCTCAAATCCATTCCCCGTGAAAAATATGTTCTATCCACCAAGATATGGGTCCTGCCCGGGGCGCTGCCGGAGAAAGAACGCCCGGACGCTAATATTGTTGTGGATCGCTTCCGCAAGGAACTCAATACCGATTATATCGATATGGTCCTCATTCATTGCATGATGGATCCCATGTGGCCTGATCAGCAGAAACGCCAGATGGATCTACTGGCCGAACTCAAAGACAAAAAGATTATCCGCTCCCACGGGGTATCCATCCATTCGCTGGGGGCATTAAAAGCCTGCGCTGAATGCCCGTGGGTCGATTCGGTTCATACGCGCATCAACGCCTACGGCCAATCCATGGACGATCCGGACCCCCAGGTCGTCGTGCCCGTCATCCGGCAGATTCATCAGGCCGACAAGGGCGTGGTGGGCATGAAACTGATCGGCAACGGTGAATTCCGCGACGACCCGGAAAAAATCGACCGCTCGCTGGAATTCGTCTTGAGCCTGGGGTGTGTGGATACAATGATCGTCGGTTTCGACAAACCCGAACAGATTGACGATTATGCCCAACGTGTCCAAAAAGCCCTGGCCGCCCGGGAAATAAAATCCTGAACCAGAATAGGTTCGTTAACAGCTTTCCTGAACTCAGTTTCCAGCGACAGCATTATTGACCGGCTCTACTCGTACAATAGCTCCCCAGGGACCGGTGTCCTGGGTAATCTTGAGCATCAGATGATTGGAACCCTCGTTCAAAGTAACCTTAACCTTATCCGCTATTGAGGAAATCCCCCGGCGGACATTGTTGGCATGAATTATTTTGCCATTAAGCCAGGCCTTTACTCCGTCGTCACTGTAAATTTCCAGATAAAATTGTTTGCGAGATTCTGAATCAATCAGGGTTTTCAGATAGGCTGCCCTGTGGTCACCACCCTTGAGGACTTCCTGTAAATCCAGATAGGACGGATTGGTCCCCATAAAATTTACCGGCATGTCCTGCCATGGCACAGGGGTGCCTGATTCCTCCGGCTCAAAGGGAATATCAAAGAGTTCCCGACATTTTTTATCTTCCTGTATGTAAGGACCGGCTACCTGCCATTGGAGCAGATAGTAACTGCCCGGCGCCTCCGGATACTCCGCCATCAGCGACACCAGGGCCTCCGGCAGAAATTTCAGCGCGTCGGTCTTTTTAAAGGAATAGTAAATCATACATCTGTTAATGTCAGGATCATAATCGTAAAAGTGTGGATTGAGTAAACCTGTATGAGGTGTGTTGATACTAATCATCCGGACCGGAGTTTCATTATCGAAATCACACTCAAGAACATTAATGGTGCGCTGTTGACGACACTGGGCAGTCTTGTAGTGTACTTGCATGTTCTTGAGATCATAGACAATCGACCATTGGGTATTATCCCCCTGACTGATAGCCGCCAGAGTATCAAACGCATAGTCAATAATAGAAACTCCAGAACCAGGGCGATAATTTTTAATTCTTTCGGCGGCGCAGACAAAGCGGTCGGGGGAACCCCAGGAACCGTGGGCAATATTTTCAGTACCGCCGAATCCCTGATGTCGCTCAAGATAGGCCTGAGAGCTTTTGTAGGTGTCGTTAGTAATCGCCTTTATCGGCAGCTCGGCACCGGTATGATAAACCATTTTCCCGTTGATAAATTCGAAGATAGCGGCGTTGCCCTGACGATCACACCCCATGAAATGCAGTGGCAGGGGCATTAAGGATTGAATTCGTATCTTTTGATCGCTGTTGATAACCTCTGCAATCGTACTGCAATTGTCTAATTGATATTGTATCCAGGCGATCAACGCCGGCCGACTGTCGGGCTGAGGATACCGGCTGCCCGGTAACATAAGAGTTTCCAGGGCCAATCCCGCCTCATTGATACCTCCTAGCGGTATCTCCCGGCCGTACTGGTTGAATGTCACGCTGCCGTATTTCGAAACCCATTCGGCAGGTTTATCATTCGGATTGAGCAGCAAAGCTCGCTTGGCAATATTCCTTTTATTGATAATGATCAGGCCATGATCAAGGTGCCAATCATAGTTTTTAGTAAATATAACATGGTCTTCATCCTGCATACAAAATGATGAACAGGCAGAGAGCGTTTGAACCTTCGCGGTCACCAGAATGCCGCTTATCGCCAGGCTTAAGATAAACCATCTCCGAAATGCGTGCAAACTATTCATGTGTTTCTCCTCTATAAAATATTATACCTGAGTATGGTCAGGGACATGCAAAATTCCGGATTATAAGTCTCAGCTTCCATGGTTATTAATGTATTTATATCATCCTGAATTGTCAATTATTATATTACGCCACGGCCCTGTTAAATTCAGATAAACCTTTCATAATTAACATTTTTTTAATATACTGTAGCCATGTACAGTGAAGTAGTAGAATTAACCCGGCAGATGGTCGCCTTGCCCAGTGTCAATCCGCAGGACAAAAACCTTACCCAACGGCCTTACGGCGAAAAGGAAATGGCTGATTTTGTGTCAGATTGGCTCCGTAAGGCTTCACTGGACGTACAAAAACAACCGGTCCGGCCCGGCCGGGAAAATGTATTGGCTATAGCCCCGGGAAAAGACACATCCCGAACGTTGTTGTTATGCGCCCATATGGATACCGTGGACGTCAAGGATATGGACGGCGACCCCTTTGATCCAATAATCCGCGACGGACGTATCTACGGTCGGGGCGCTTGCGATGATAAAGGCCCGCTGGCAGCCCTGCTGATTGCCTTCCGTGACCGGCTGCAACAGGGAGAACTGCCCGGGAACCTGGCACTGCTGGCGTCCT
>JAFGHE010000059.1 GCA_016930295.1 Sedimentisphaerales bacterium | reverse complement strand
TAATGACAACTACAGCGAAAACACTCTCTTTTTCGACCTCCAAACAGGTATATCAGAATATAAGATATTTAATTGCAAGAGGTTAACAGTTTATACAGTATTGAGTTGTGATTTTAAAGGAACTTTACGATATGATACAACTTATAAAAGAACATTTCGATGTTGTTGTTCAATTGTGTTCAAAATATCATGCTCAGAAAATGTATATATTTGGTTCTGCCTTAAATGAAGATGACTTTAATGATTCTGAAAGCGATCTTGATTTTCTTGTGGAATTTTTTGTATTAGAACCTGCTCAACATGCTAAAAATTATTTTGGCTTACTTCAGGACCTTAAGGATGAATTCAATCGTAGTGTAGATTTAGTAGAACTGAAATCTATTAAGAATCCATATTTTCTGAAGGCGAGTAACCAACACCGGGAGCAAATATATGCAGCTTGATGCCAGGAAATATTTATACGATATCCTTTCCGCTTGTGAAGCCATAGGGAGTTTCACGTCGGACAAAACAATTCAAGACTACGAAGATAATTTAATGCTTCAATCTGCTGTGGAGCGCCAATTTATGATAATTGGTGAAGCCTTGATAAGGCTTTATAAAACAATTTTCCGATTTTGAGGATAAAATATCAAACATAAGAAATATTATTGATTTTTGAAATATCATTGTCCATGGATATTCTTCTGTAGAAAATAAAACGGTTTGGGGTATAATTCAGGTTGATCGTCCTGTTCTTCACGAAGAAACACAGAGCCTGATTGGCTGAATCGATAATCTTCGACATAAATTCCCATTTCGTTATATGCATCAGAAAGTCATTGATTATTAAGTTTTTTCTGGTTCTTCGGAAGGTTCTTCCATGGGTGATTTTTCTATGGTCCAGTCGTTGCCGGCGGGTTTTAGCTTGAACTGGCTGTCTTTGATATTTTTGTCGAGTGTGGGTTTGATCCATGTAACGGTGGTTATTTCGTAGTCGTCTTTTTCGAAGCTTATCTGGATGGGTATCGAGGTTTCCTTCTGGATCCACAGTTCTATTCTGACATATTCCTCGGCATAGGTGCTGTCTTTTTTTGGGATTAGTTTCAGGTGGTTACTCTGGGGCATGTTTTCATCCGGCTTGAGCAGTTCCACCTCGAAGTGTTGGAGGACATCCGCTTTGCGGATGGCAAACGGCAGGGGAAAGGGTCCCCGTCCCAGCCGGAATGCCTCTTTATTACGGGGATCTTTTGATACTTCCCACATTTGCAGGGTTTTGGTCCGTTCATTCCGGCGGGTCACCCATTGTCCGTCAAAGGCGTAATCTTCATCGAATTTGACGGTTTGGGCCAGGTCGGGATCTTCCAGGTCTTCCTGGCGGAAATCCTTGAAATGGATACGGGCTTTGATGATGTCCTTATCTACCTGATAGTAGAGTCTGCCATTGCGCAGGGTAAGAGTTTCGTGCATCAGGTCTTCCTGCCGGAAGATCATGTCGGCCTGGAAGCTTTTCATTTTGCCCCCGGCGGCCTCCAGGTTCTCCAGCAGACTACTCAGTTCCTCGGGACATTTTTTTTCTGTCGCCAGGACCAGTATTTTAGGGCCCTTGAGGACGGGTGGTTTGGCGGCCGGATTTTCATTCTGGGCCGATAGGGGGTGACTAATAGTGGTAATAAGCATAATACCGTATAGGACTGCTCTGGTCATGGCTCTCTCCTTCAAGCCGAAATAACTTTTTCGACGGGTGCAGGTTTTTCTGCCGGGGGATTATTATTTAAGCGGGTAGTTATTCCCGGTAAGTAGCGTAATACCACGAGTGCGATAAGTGCAGCCTGGATCAATGCGATTCCCAGCCATCCGATTTGAAAGGAACGAGCCGTGGCGGCCAGCAGGCTATAACGTATAAATCGACCCAGAAAGGATGACCAGAAAAAGTAATCGCGCCGGTATCGGTGGGTGATGGCCAGCCAGCGAACCACATCGACGGGAATGGGTAAGAAGTTCATCAGCAGTATTAACATAAAGGGATTAATCTCGAACCAGCGGACGGCAGTGGTATAGATGCGATTATGTCGCAGTCCTCGGGTTTGGCCGAAGCGTAATAGAAAAGTAAAGACATGGTATTCGTTAAGGTTAGCTATAGCGCTGCCCCAGGCGCCTAACAAGGCTATGATGAGAACAGTCGCCAGCCCGCTGAGAAACGAGTTTTCCGTGCTGATAAAGCTGAGGTTAATAATGGGAGAGGCCATTAACAGGACCAGCCAGGCAGTGGGGGCCGGGAAAAAGGTACAGCTTAAGGATAAATAAAAAATATACAACATCAACAGGCCGGCAAAAAAACTGGCCCTGCTCCCCTGGCTGTTATAGTCATTTAGATTCATCAGAGCAGTTACCGCCAGGGCCGTCATATATATCAGGAAAAAGACAAACCAGCGTCTGAGATTGAGATCATCATCGGAGTGATGTCCCCTGTGAAAGAGTATTTTAAAGGCTTGTGTGATAAGTTTCTTTTTCAAAATCCCAGCCCTCTAATATGTGTCGGTCCGGAATGTCAGTGGTCCACAATTCTACCGTCTTTTATCTGGATTATTCTATCCGCCCACTGAGCCGCTGTCAAGGAATGAGTGATCATAACGATGGTGATTCCCTGCTGTCGATGAATTTGGCTGAACAAGTTTAAAATTCGCTCGCTGTTGGATGAATCCAGATTTCCCGTGGGTTCGTCCGCCATGATAATCTCCGGCTGGTGCGAAATGGCCCGGGCAATGGCGATACGCTGTTGCTGGCCGATGGAGAGTTGGCCTGGTTTATATTGTTTTTTATCCGTCATCTGCACGGCCTCGAGGGCCCGCCAGATTTGGCCGTCTATGCAATGGCCACGGATTCGTTCAGCGACCGCGATGTTCTGATAGGCATTTAAGGTAGGCAGTAGATTAAATCGTTGGAATACAAATCCAATTTTATCCCGTCGTAAACGTGCCCGGCGGTTGTCATCCAGAGCGGAGGTGTCCAATCCGTCGATAATCACCCGGCCGGAACTGGATTTAAGCATGAGGCCTAAAATATGCATGAGGGTGCTTTTACCACATCCGCTGGAACCCATGATCGCCACGAATTCACCCCGTTTGATTTTCATATCGATATCAAATAAAACAGGTGTTTCCAGTCGGCCCTGGCGAAAGGTTTTACATAATTTTTCAGTTTTTAATAAAACGTCTTCCATGTCCGTATGTTTTCCTCATTATTACCACGTTATTTAATCGGGCCATAATTCCTTTGCTTATTTAGATGCTCACGTCAAAAGTGGATATTTCCTGTTAAAAACGTTGTTTTTGACCCAGAATCAATGATTCGCAATACTTTTGATGCTGGCGTCTATTCAAAGCTCAATACTTCCACCGGATCACGGCGCAGGGCCATATAACCGGGAACCAGGGCACTCAACACCCCGCCGACCACCCCGATAAGCACGGCGAGCAACAGCCAGTGCAGGCGCATTTCGACAGTCATCAGGGGCTGGTATGTTTCAATCAGCCACTTGGCGCCAAATGACATCACTATTCCTATGATACACCCCAGGATGCAGATAATCAGGGCTTCCTGAATGGTTTGAATCATAATCATGCTGCGTGCGGCGCCCAGGCTTTGTATGATGGCAATTTCCTTGCTTCGCTCAAGTACAATGGTATGCATGGTAACCAGGATGAAAAGGAAACATATGACCAGGGCAATGACACTGACCAGTCCGACGAAAATAGTTAAATTCTGGAAATTTTGTTCCAGAACCTGGCCATAGTTAGCGACCAGGTTGGCGCTGCGTCTGGTTTTGGTTTCTATCTCATCGCAAAGTTGCTGTAGCTGGTCTGTATTAAGGTTATTTCCTGCTTTAACAAAAAACAGATGGGCGGTTTTGGCGGAGATGCCATTAGCGGCCCGCAACATGTTAATGGGTGCAAACACGCGTCCGGCGACACCGGTTTCCACAATACCGGTAATTTGTGCCATAGTATCCCCGAATGTGGTCGTATCGCCCACGTTTAACCGGGCGGCATTGGATAAGCGTTTATCAATCAGGAGGGGCAGATAATTGATGGTCTGTGGATTGTTTGGTGATTCTAACCGGGCCAGGGCCTGGGCGGGCGATTCAATATCGGTAAACAGATAACCTTCGAGAATTCGCCGGTTGCCGGCAAAATAGCTGAAATCTTCCGGGTGAACTCCAAAGACATTTTGAGATAGTCCCCCCAGCTTCATTCGGCCGAGGAAAACCGGTATGACTCGTTCCACAGTCGGGTTAGTGCCAATCTTTAACTGTAGAATTTGTTCAATTTCTTTTTCCCACAGTTTGCCGCCGCTCATACTGCCCAGGTCGAAATGCCGGTCCCGAACGATGATCTCGGCTTCCACGCTCTGCATTCTCTGCGAAATTTCATTCAGAGTGCCGTGGGAAAGTCCTACCAGGACCAGGAGTAAGGTGATAGAAATAGCTACTGCCAGGATACTCAGACAGGTACGAACTTTACGGTGAGTCAGATTGGATAAGGCTAATATGAGCATGGTATAACTGACATTTTTTCCTGATGGCTTCCGGTTAATACTGTTTAACTGATTCCTTTTCTATATTATCGATTATCTGAGGCAGTTCATTGAGGGTCGAAATAACATAATCTGCCTCATGACAATAGTCGTTACAGGTGTCCTGGGACGTGAGCAATACCGGGTGTGCCCCGGCTCTTTTGGCGCTGATCAAATCAAAGAGATAATCTCCCACCACGATGGCTTCCCGGGGCTGGATGGTTAAATGCTCGCAGGAATGGAGAACGCCGAATGGGTCGGGTTTAACTGGGCCGTCTTCGCGCGTAACAATACTATCAAAGCTTAAATGATGTCGCCGGCAGAAATGGTTTACACTATCCAACTGGTTTCTGGTAATCAGTCCGATTTTAATATCTCGATGGCGCAGCCAGTCACAGACTTCGGCAACACCCGGATTCAAATAAGAATTTTCAGCCGCTTCTTTTTCGTGACGATGTAAAATGTCCTGGGCTTTTTTTCTGTTTTCCGGCGGCATTTTTTCCATGGCTTCCAGAATGGGTCCGGTAACGTTGCCAATCTCAGATCTTATCAGGTCGAAGTCAAGGTAGGGTTTGGTAAGGGTGCCGTCCATATCAAATAAAACCGCCTTTATTTTCATAGTCTCATTTTATGGACCTGCCTGGCACTCGTCAACAATTTAGGTGAAAAATAAATACAGGTCTTTTTGTCGTCATAAAATTATAATAATGTGTGAGAAAAGCGTTCCGGGAAGGTGTTGGTTCTCATCTGTTTATTTTTCCGGATTTCAGTTTTTGGTTGGTGTTCAGCCATTTTGTTTCAGGGGTATGGTAATCACGGGGTAGTGAATGAATTAAATTATGTTAAGACGGTGTGGAGAACAGTGAGGGCAGGTATTTTTCACATATTTTATACAAGTCATTTTTATCAAAAGGTTTAGAAATATATTCATTACAGCCGGCCTTAAGGCACTTTTCGTCGTCACCCTTGAGGGCATTGGCGGTCAAAGCAATGATGGGAAGTGACAGGCCTTCGTTACGCAGGGTCCGTGTGGCATCATAGCCGTTCATTCTGGGCATCTGCATATCCATGATAATCAGGTTATATTTTTCTGATTTTGCCTTTTCTATCGCTTCCATGCCATTATTGACTATGGATACCCTGATGCCGATGTTTTCCAGAATGGTCTTAATTAATCTTTGGTTCGAGACATTATCTTCGACAACTAAAAATCTGACTGCATTTGTTTGCGATCTGTCGGCAGAGATACTATTTTCTTGAGTATGGTTTTGTTCTGAATCATATGGCTGAGGTTTTACTTTTTCAGCGTTCAGGGGAATTAAGAGGGAAAATATGGAGCCTTTGTCCGGTTGGCTTTCCAGCAGAATCGCACCGCCCAAAATATCGATCAGGGATTTGGTGATGGCCAGGCCTAATCCGGTACCCCCGTATTTTCGGGTGGTGCTGCCGTCTTCCTGTGAAAAAGACTCAAAAATCATTTTTTGTTTGTCCGGTTTTATACCGATCCCGGTATCTTCAATGTCAAACCGGATAAAGTGGGTTTCATTGCACTGGTCGAGATCCACTTTGAGATACACGTGGCCGGCTTCGGTAAATTTGATGGCATTATTGATAATATTGATTAAACATTGGCGCAGGCGGTGAGGATCTGTTTTAATACTATCCGGCAGTTGTTCCGAAGTAAATACCTTAAATTCAAGTCCCTTCTTTTGCGCTTCCGGTTCCATCAGGGGCATTATACCGAGAATAAACTTTTTTAAATCAAATTCGATTACCTCAATATCGAGTTTTCCGGATTCAATCCTGGAGAAATCGAGAATATCATTTATCAGTTTTAACAGATTGTGGCCGGCATCCCGGATAATATTTACATATTCCTTATGTTCAGGGGTCATCTCCGCCTGGGCGAGGATATCGCTGAATCCAATAATAGCATTCATGGGAGTGCGAATTTCATGGCTCATATTGGCCAGAAATCTGCTTTTGGCTTCATTGGCAGCCTGGGCCTCAATGGCCATCAGGTTTGCTTCGGCCATGGAATTTTCCAGTTGTTTATTAATGCGCTCAACTTCTTCGCGAACCGTTTCCGCTTCCAGCTTGGCTTGTATGAGGGCCTCTTCCGCCTCTTTTCGTTCGGTGATATCTTCGATCATGCCGTCGAAGTATTTGATATTTCCCGTCTCATCCCGCACCACACTGGCGGTAACCGCGCCCCAGATGTATGTTCCGTCTTTTTTACGCAGATGTAATTCTTCCGCAACGATTTTACCTTCCTGTACTAATTTGTCGGAGAACTTTTTTCTGTCGTCATGGTCGGCATAGAGGTCGGCTACCGGAACTTGTATTATTTCTTCCGCTGAATTATAACCAAACATATAAGCGATAGCCTGATTGGCAGTTATGAATTTCCCTTTCAGGCCGGGCGTATTCCGGTATAAACCCACGGGGAGATTATCAATCAGACTTCGGTATCGTTTTTCAGATTCCTGGAGCTGTATTTCCGCCTGTTTTTGTTCGGTCACATCATCAAAGATTGCCACGACCTGACCGGAAGGGAGCCGATAAACATAATTTTCCCGCCAGCCGGCGACTCGGTTGTCCTTATAGAATGCCAGAGGAAATTGTTCCGGCTGACCGGTCTGCCATACTCGTTTTAATGTCTCAAAGAGGCCGAATTCCTTAACACCGGGGAAACAATCCACAACACTTTTACCGATCACGTCTTCGCGTTGAATATTTTCCGAGATTTCTCCGGCCTTATTAAAATCCACGAAAATGAAGCTATTCCCCTCGTCAACAGTCTCATACACGGCGACGCCGCTGCTCATATTGTCAAACATATAACGGAACTTATGTTCGCTTTCGCGGAGTCTTTCTTCGGTCTGTATTCGTTCCTGAATTTCCCTGGTTAATTCCAGGTTGGTGGTTTCCAGATCCCGGGTTCGTTCGGCGACCCGGTTTTCCATGGAGTCATAGAAGTTTTTTAGTTTTTTGGTCAAGGTGTTGAAACTTAACGCCAGTAAACCGATTTCATCGTTTCCTTTATATTCGATGGGTTTAATCGATAATTCATTGATTTGGGCCGCCGCCTCGATGAAATGACGGGAGATACAACTCAAACGTTCGGATATAAAAATACGGAATACCAGATATATCGCGAAAAAAAGCAATAACAGACCCAGTAAAATAAATGAAGATTGCCTGGCCAGGTGGACGGCCATTTCGTTTTTATATTTATCTATTGGAATAGCAATCGCATCCAGAGCAATCACCTCACCCAGAGGGCGTTGAAAACCGGCTTCATTTCCATATCTTGCCAGTAATGACTCAGGTGCATCTTCCGGCTGGCCATGGCATTGCAGGCAGCTCTCTGTCATCCTTCGTGCACTGTATCGGGCAATGTATTTTTTACCGTCTATGGCTATTTCCCCGCACCATTTCTGGGTACGGGAATTTTTATTAAAAAATTTGATTATTTCTAATTCTTCCGAATTTGCCTGGTTGGAAGGATTCCGGGGATTGTCGGAAGAGAACTTAATGATATAGTCCGGAAATTTTTTACGCACTTTCTCAAATATGCTGCGGGCAACAAAGGAAGTGGACATCGCCTCAGGGATAAATACATCTTTTTCTACTTGCTGCTGAGCGAACGGTCGAATATGTTCCGCGACATAGTTACGAATGGCCAGATCAAACTCCAGAGCCAGTTCCGTCTGGTTATTTAAAAGCTTTTCCAGATGATCATTACTATGAGACCAGGCATCATATAATATAAAAAAAGAGAATAGTATTACGAAAATACCAACCGCTACCAGAAATTTTGTCCCGATACTTTTCATAAACTCTTTAAGGATCAGTTTTTAATAAAACTAATTATCCTTTGTATGACTCTTACAATCCTGTTTAATACACTATAAATACGGTGTGCTGATTTGAGAGCATCATTACACTCTTACCGTTACCCTTAATGCTATCGTCAGGAAATGGAACTGAGGTTATGGAAAATAGTACCTGTATTTTAATAGAATGAAATGGTCCTTTCTAATGGTGTGATAATTCGAAGGACAGGTCATAGGAGCGTTAATTGATAGTGCTTCAACCTCTTTTCTGGAAAACACTTAAGAGGTAATACCGCATGGAAATGGCTTTATATGTCAACTGAGATTGGTTGTAGAAAATCGCTGTAAATTAACGAAATATTTACCGGCCATAAATCATCTGGCGGGGATGTCCAATAATTAGGATGTCTTTTTTTACATGAGAGTAATCCACATTTCAGTATAGGTGCCACGCTTCATCAAATATACCCATGATATATTTCTGCTATCTATTCATAAGTTCTGGATTTAACAGTTCTGTGACTGGTTTTGTTTTTAATAAGAAGCATTCAGGTGATGGGAAGAGATTAAGGCGATATCATACTATGTTCTATGTTTGTTAGACAGGTATTTTTGCTTGACAACCACAAATCTTATTTTTATAAAGTCTTACAAAAATATAGGCGATTTAAATAGGAATATATGAATACCGAGATAGTAAAAGTTCATAGATCGTTAGAAGAGACTGAATCGGCAATTGCCCGGGCATGTGGCGTTTTGGATAAGGGGGGATTAGTAGCCTTTCCGACGGAGACGGTTTATGGCCTTGCTGCACGCACAGATCGGCTCAAAGGATTAGTGAAATTACGGAAGGTTAAGGACCGTCCCGGCGATAAACCGTTTACCCTTCATATTGGACAGAAATGGGATTTGGAACGCTATGTCCCTCATCTGGGTTTATTAGAAGAGACTTTTCTGTCCAAGGCCTGGCCGGGTCCGCTTACGGTGATATTTCATTTAAATGAATTGCAACAGAGGCAGATTCGCAAAAGGCTTCCTTCTGAAGCCGTCTATTCTCTGTATTACAATAATAGCATTGGCATCCGATTGCCGGACCATCTGATAGCCCAACAGTTACTATCCGCAGTCAACGGGCCGGTGGTCGCACCCAGTGCCAATTTAGCCGGGGCAACACCCACCACAACGGGAGCTGAGGTATATGAGCAATTGAATGGACATATTGATTTAATCATCGACGCAGGGCCTACCAGATACAAAAAATCTTCCACAGTCGTGGATATAAACGGCGATGAGATGCGGATTCTACGGGTTGGGGTGTTGGATCCGGGCACAGTGGAGAGGATGTATAAAGTATGTATTTTGTGTGTATGTACCGGAAATACCTGTCGTTCTCCCATGGCGGAAGGGATCTTTAAAGCCAGATTGGCAGAAAAATTATCCTGTTCAGTTGACCAATTACCGCAAAAAGGGTATAAGGTAGTATCAGCCGGCGTTATGGCGATGAACGGCTCCCCCGCCTCCCCAGAGGCCGTAGAGGCCTGTCGTGAGATGGGAGTTGATATTAGTAATCATAAATCGCAGCCATTGACAGAAAACCTGGTCAATGAAGCTGACCTAATATATGTGATGGATATGACTCATTACGCAGTAGTTAAACATGTTTCAGATAGGGCCGTATCTCGTACAGAATTACTGGCCGGGGATGATGAGATCCATGATCCTATCGGTATGACCATTGATACCTATCGTCACAGTGCTGAGTTCATAAACAACTGTGTACTTAAAAAACTGGATAGTGATATGTGGAGTTTTTATTAATATGGAGTGACCCCGGCGTCAAAAGTATTGCGAAGCATTGATTCTGGGTCAAAAAAACGTTTATAACTGGTAATATCTACTTTTGACGTGACCATAGGGAGTAGGTTTATAAAAGGATATGGTATCGAGTGAATGGTACTGTATTTTGTTTTTAAGAAAGAAAGGTAACAGGAGCTTATGAAGATAGCGGTTGGATGTGACCATCGAGGCTATGAAGCCAAGGAATTAATTAAAAGTATTCTTCAGAGGAACGGGCATGAAGTTCTTGATTTTGGCGCTAATGAATCGAAGAGTTGTGATTATCCTGATTTTGGGATTCCCACGGCAAAATCGGTGGCCAGCCATGAAAGCGACCTTGGAATATTAATTTGCGGCAGTGGGATCGGCATGTCTATTACGGCAAACAAGATAAAAGGAATTCGGGCGGCCTTATGTCATGATGAATTAACGGCCCAGATGTCACGCCAGCATAATGATGCCAATATTCTATGTCTGCCGGCGATGCTGATTAACGATCCTCTGATTTCACGAATCGTGGAGACCTGGCTCAATACCGAATTTGAACACGGCCGGCATGAACGGCGGGTACAGAAAATGATGGAAGCGGAAAACGTTGAAATTTAAGAAGTTATATCACTTAACAACCGGGCGACCTGACAGGGTCGCCTTTTTTATGTAACTATGGAAGAGAATCGGATTAGAGTTTTAATTCTGGGGTCGGGAACGACATGTAACCGGCCAGAGCGGGGGGCGCCGGGGTTATTTGTTCAAGCAGGTAACAGGAATATCCTGATGGATACCGGTAACGGCACGTTATATCGCCTGGCGGGTGCAGGATATTCGGTGTTTGATATAGATACTCTTTGTTATACCCATGATCATCCAGACCATGTCAGCGAGATGCCGGCCCTGTTTCATGCTTTGAAATGGGATCCCACACGCGGAGATCAGCGCAGGCATCTTGGGCTTTTTGGCCCCCCGTCGGTTATTCGATACTATGAGCATTTGATGGAATATTTCGGGAAATCTCTGTCTCCGGATGATGAGAAACTATCGCTTGGCCTGAATGTAATGCAGCAGGATCAGGTACAACTGGATGATATAAAGATCATAACCCGACCGGTCACCCATACGGAAGATAGTATCGCGTATCGTCTGGAATATGCCGGCCTTTCCGTAGTCTATACCGGGGATACGGATTTATGCGATGAGTTGATAGAAATAACAGCAGACTGCGATCTTTTAATTGTCGAATGTTCCTTCCCCACACGCATACAGTCACAGGGCCACATGAATCCGGAAAAGATTAAAAAACTTGCTCAACGGACCCATCCTAAGAAAGTCATCCTCACCCATATCTATCCCGTCTTTGATCAGGATGAATGGGATGAAGTGTTACAGCTTACGCAATCGGAACAGGTTATAATAGCCTATGATTTTATGGTAATCGTACTTTCGCAAAATAAAAGTATAACATTTGGTAAAGTCAATCGTGTATATGATTGATACTATGAAATGTATAAAGCCACTCCGGGGGGATCAAAGCTTTTTTTTCAGGGCGTGTTGGAGGTGTTGGGTGGCTTTTTCTTCCTGAGCGCGGGCCTGGAGGATTAAGGGGGCGATTTGCCGGCGGATGGCGGGATCGGCGAAATTTTTAACGTGTTCATCTGAACGTCCGATGCCCCCGACGAGTCCCCAGATCTGCCATATCAGGGAGTGTTCGGCTTCATAACAGGCGAGGGCGGCGTTTAAATCTTCCGCCAGGGCCGGTTCATCCTCTACAACCATTTTTAGATATTGGGCGCCGTACCATCGACCTTCTGCGACCATGCCGGCGGCATTGTCGTGAGCCATGTGGCGCTGGCGCAGAATATCCATGTTATCGGAAGGAAACTCGTCATCCTGCAGGAGTGCTTCCGACCAGGCAGTATAGGCAGCCAGCCCGTTTTGTCGCTCGCCGCCGAGATTTATGGTAGGCCGTTGGGCTAGATCTATGGCCCATTGCATTGATTTTCGGTAGATTTCCGGCATCGGAGCTGGGATTGTTTGTTCGCCGATCAGGATAAGTCCCCACGTGTCCTGATACCAGTTGCGTTTTCGGAAATAGCCGGATGGTTCAAAATCAATGCCCTGGTTATGTTCCGGCATGCCCTGAAAGAAATTCCAGCCCACAAGGACATCGCCTTTTTCGTCATACCCGGTTATGACACAACATTCGGGCGGGCCGATAATGCCCAGCCCGATGACAGGATGCTCTTTTTGTTGGATATTCTCAAGAATGGCTTTTTTGAATAGAGATTCATGATTGGCATCATCCGGATTTTTATAAACGATTTGGTATTTATATCCCACGGCTTCAAACGCCCGGTCGATAAATTCTCCTGGGTCCGACTTGTCCCCGAGACTATTTACATTGTCCAGGCGCCAGCCGGGTTTCCAGAACAATCGAAACGCTTCGCCGGATGTGCCCATGATGAATACATAGTTGTTATTCAAATACCATTTTGCGCCGTGGATCTCAATTTCCCGTCGGCCCAGGTCCCGGCCCAGGAATTTTAAACAGGCGCCCAGACAGGAAGGAAAGGTGTAACTTTCCGGGCAGTTATTGCCGCCCTGGTAAAAGCCTACTTTAGGTACATCTTCAATGACCTTTCGGGCGAAATCGGCCGGAAGACCATGATGATCCAGTTCCTGCTTAACCATTCCTATCATCCTTTCTTTCAAATGCTTGCGCGAGGCATGTAACCGGCTCTTGACAGTATTGACCGGAATCTCCAGGAAGTCCGATACCTCCTGGTGTGTATAGCCATTTATGTAAAACAGCGTTGTCACTTCCCGCAACGGCTGGGATAACGACTGAAGAACGTGTTTTATAATGTCATGTTGTTCATGCTTCTCCACAGTCTGATAAGGATCAATGTCTTTTGAATATAAGCCCTGTGATTCATCGAGCGATAGGGTGGTCATTGTTTTGCCACGCAGCAGACGATTACACCGGTGGTGTACGATCTGACGCAACCAGCCTGAAAAGGCTTTTCGCTCCTGAAGCTTAGGTAAATTATAGTAGGCTTCTACAAACGCTTCCTGGGCCGCATCTTCAGCCAGATGAAAATCACCTAACAGGGTATAGGAGTAGCCATACACCATATCCTGAAATTGACGCACAATCAGGGCATATGCGTTCATATCGCCGGATTGAGCGGCTGTTATCAGTGATTCAATCTTATCCATAGGTGCTTCTGATTTTAACTCGTTCACCTGTAAAGTGCCAGATTTTGCCGGAAAGGTTCGGGGAAAAATAAAAAAAACCGTCATTATTTGACGGTTTTTTTAATCTGTAACCTATGGCGACCTCCCACGTAGTGATTGGACTGGCTATAGTAAGAGTGAAAAGCGTTGCTTTCACCCTTTAGACATCCCTGGGGAGGCTCTTTCTGGTCTAATTAATCTGGGCGCAGATTTCTTCCCAGGGTCGTACGATGCGGGTTTTGATTTGAAGGATGCTGCCCATATCGTTCCATTCTTTGGTAATCTTGTTAAAGCGTTGGTCAAATTCGTTCGTTGATAATCCCAATTGAGTCGCGTCATGGATAACGGACTCGAGGAATGTACGTGATACGCCGGAGTGGGTCAGGATAATGGACATTTTTCCGGGCCATTGTAACAGGTTGGCCAGTTCGAATTCAGGTGAACCCGGCACCAGATTTTGGGTGTCGTCCAAAGAGTCCTGGTAACGGACCGCCGTACAGAATATATGCGGCAGGCCCCAGTCGGCCATCATCTCGGCCGCAAGTTCGTTGTGATCAATACCAAAAACTTTCCTTTCGTTCTGAATTAATTGGGCGGTATTATGGGATTTAATATGTTTTAAAATCCGTCCGTATTGGTCCGGATAGATAGTGGCCAGTGCCAGTCGTCCGATCTGACAGAGCAGACCCACGGTAAAGGCTTCTTCGGATTTGAAGACGCTGTGCCTGATATCGGTGATATTATGGGCCACGACCGCGCGGGCCACGGATTCGGACCAGAATAAATCGTAATTAAATTCCAGACAGGGACCGTTTTTGTTAGGCGCAATAAGTGACAGTCCCAGCGAGATCCTTTTAATCATTTTAAGGCCGAGTCGAATAATGGCGTCCTGGACCGAACTGATCGGTTTGAGAGATTTATAAAAAGCGGAATTTGCCACCTTGAGAACGCGGGATGCGATCGCCGGATCGGTTTGCACAAGGGCGGCCAGATCCGCCATATTGACATTATCGTCATAGGCCATGCGAAATATCTGGAACGCTTTATGGGCGGGGGTGGGCAGATTGTCCTCTTCCCTGATTTTCCGATAGACCTCGGCCACATCACGAATTTGGGAGATTTCATCCGGGTCGAGAGCTGTTTTTTGCATCAGTGATGCCAGGATAGCATCATCCGCATATTCTTTACACCCCATACGCAGGTTATAAAGCAATTGCTGAGTATCCAGGCTGAGATGTCCGCCCTTTTTCTGGATGGTTCCGCCCGCCTTGATGAATCCCTTGATCGCAGGGGCAAGCTGTTTTATGACCTCGCTTTCCGGCAATTGTGCTTTGGCTTTTTGTTGTTCATAGCTGGCTGTTTTCCGGTCGATCTTCATAAATCGTTTAACCCCTTCCCAGACTTTCGATTTTGACTCGGGAAGTGGACTGTCTCCGCAGGCCTTTAGTATATTGGCTTCCAGGCCGATATAATCCTTACAAAAGCTCAGCAGTACGCCCATACTGCGAAAGAATCCTCGTCTCTGTAAGGATTCGTACTCGGGTGGTACCGGGGTGGGATTTCCCGTAAATCGAATAATTCTGGAGACGGCATTGGTTTTTGTGCTTTTCTCTCCTTTAGCGATATTATTAATTGTGGTTTCATGGAAACTCAGGCCGAATCCGCATGCCGCGCGATTCAGGTCCGAGAGTGTGCTAAAGAGTTTCTGGATATCAGAGACGTTGGCTTCGCCCGGATTGATACTGATATCGAAATGAATGTCGAGATCCAAAGACGGATTCTTGGAAATAACCCAATCCTGTCGGGCCAGTTCTATAAATTCCTGTCTTAAGATTCTGGTACGCTTAAGGATCTCGTCCAGATAAATCAGTTGAGGCTTGGAAGGATGTTGAGGAAAGGCCAGGATCTCTCCCTCTGAGTTTTTAAAGATATACTCTTTATTAAACGTTTGATATAGTAACCATCCCTGGGTGGCAAGCATATCTCGAACCGTGGACACGAGTAGAACCTTTCTGTTTTCATGTCCCATGAGGCTTTCTCCCTTTATAGTAAGATGTTAGGGGTCCTTAAGACCGATAATTGTCCTTTTAAAAAACCAATGTCTAATTAAATATAAAAAATAAAAGCCCAATAGTCAAAAATGAGCTATTCAAAATCCAAAATATTTATAACTATATCGAGTTATTTTATATATAAGGAGGACCAGAATGATATTGACGAATATACGGGTTCTATTGATAAAGGAATCTGTAAGATGTGTGAAACCTGTGAGACGGGACATACTTATACCAAAACCCGTACCGGTATAAAAATTCTGCAGGATAAGGCTTCAAAGAATTCCGTCAAGACAAGAAAGTCCGGAATGGATGAAAGTATACAATATTGATATACGGCTGATCCGGTTTCAGTCAGTTAAATCACATTATCGAGAACGGCTTTTAGATCTTTTTTGAAAGATGAGGACATACCGATCTTTTTTTCAACGATTTCACCTTTATTGAAAATTATAATAGTGGGGATATTCATTATTTGATATTTCACCGCGGTATTTTTGTCTTCATCCACATTTACTTTACCGACCTTTACTTTGCCCTGATATTCTGTGGCCAGTTCTTCCACGATGGGCGAGATCAATCGGCAGGGACCACACCATTCAGCCCAGAAATCGACCAGAACCGGTAAGTCGCTGTTAATGACTTCCTCTTCAAAGTTGGCATCGGTAATTTCCACTAAATTCTCAGCCATGATTTTTTCTCCTTACGCGGCGTTAATTTATATGTTCATAAGATTGTATATTTTCATAATACATGGGTCAAATGAAATGGAGTTAAAAAAAGATATTTCCCGGATTAATTTTTAATTTCAACGATCATCGCCAGTTCCACGGCTCCGTTAAGGGGAATTTCCGCGACTCCGATGGCCAGACGGGCGTGTTGGCCGGCCGGGCCGAACACATTATGGAGCAGGTTTGAAGCGCCGTTAGCCACCTGAGATTGTTCGGTAAAACCCGGTGCACTATTGACATAAATCTCCAGGCGAATAATCTGTTTGACGGCGTCCAGGGTACCCAGATGGGCCTTGATGGCGGCCAGAGCATTTATCGCGCATAGCCGGGCCGCATCCTGGGCATGATTCAATTCCACTTCCTGGCCGACTTTGCCGGAAATCAAGATTTTCCCGCTGTGTGACGGTAATTGCCCTGAAATAAATAGCAGGTTACCTGCCTGAACAGTGGGCAGATACGCTCCCACGGATGGGGCGACACTCGGCAGGGCGATTCCCAGTTCGTGTAATTTGGCTTCAAAACTCATCACCATCCCCTTTCTCTGTGTTTTGTGAATTATCCTTGTCTGGTTCTGTTTCATCTGAGACTTGTTTTCGGTCTATATTGATTTTACTGGGCAGATTATCGATCTCTGACGATACCGCATGGGCCACTGCTTTTTCGGCCTCTTCTTCAGTTAAAGCGAAGATATAAATAGGTCCAAAGATTTTTTCCTGTTCAATGCGGATAAGTTTTTGTCGGACCAGTTCCAGCAGGGCCAGGAACATACCGACCAGTTCTCCCCGGTTTTTGCAGTTTCGAAATATGCCTTCAAAGGTCAGGGGGACTTCCTGTTGAGCCCGATAGAGGATTTCGGTTTCATAGATATCAATTGGGGTTTCATCATAGATAACTTCATGGGAGCGTTTACCGGCCAGCGTGGCTTCCATCAGCCGGCTGAAGGCATCGAAGAGGTTCCATATCTGAAGCGATTCCATCTCCAGTTCCTGATCCTGTTTGATCTGGTCACGCAGTCGTTCCAGGTCGGCCAGGGGCCGAGAAAACCGGCTGGCCTGTTCCAGGGCCGATGCAGAGAGATCGCCGGCCAGATCTTTGAATTTTTTATATTCCAGTAATTGTCGAACCAGTTCCAGGCGGGGATCGCCCAGGTCATCATCCTGTTCGGTTTCGAGTTGCTCTCGAGGTAAAAGCATGGCGGACTTGACTTCCATCAAGGTTGCGGCCATGACCAGAAATTCCCCTGCCTGCTCCAGGTTAAGTTCTTTAATAAGGTCGACATATTGAAGATACTGGTCGGTGATTTGAGCGATAGGGATATCGTAGATATCGATTTCATCTCTTCGAATTAGATAAAGCAACAGGTCCAGAGGCCCGTTGTATATATTTAAATTTACCCGATAGTCGGCCATAAATCGCGTATCCGTAACAAACAATAGTAATTTAAGTCTATAGGAATTTGTATTTAACTTGCGTTATTTCATTGAGTTAACACAATACTATTGGCTCAACATAAGCCGGTCCAGCGAAAGCTGGTAATTTATCTGGTATATTCTGATTGATTAATGAGACGTTATAATTCCAGTGGCACTGCGTACTTTATCCATTAATTCCACAGCCACGGCGCGGGCTTTTTTGCCACCTTCCCGCAGGACATCCTCGACATAATCGCTGTCTTGGGAGAGTTTTTCGAATCGCTGCCGGAACGGATCGAGTAATTCATTCATCAGTTCGACAGTTCTTTTTTTAATCTCCCCATACCCCATACCGCCTTCACGATAACGCTGCTGCCATTGTTGGGTTTCCTGTTCCTGTGCCACCAGTCGCAACAGGGCAAAAACAATGCAGTTGGCCGGGTCTTTAGGGTCTTCTACAGGGGTAGAATCAGTTACAATCCGCATGATTTTCTTTTTTGTACGATTGGGCGGTTCAAAGAGTTCCAGGGTATTGTCATAGCTTTTACTCATTTTTCTGCCGTCCAGACCCGGCACTACGGCGGTGGAAGAAAGGATATAAGGATCGGGTATTGTCAAAATCTCACCGTAAGTATTGTTAAATTTTACGGCGATATCCCGGGTGACCTCCAGATGCTGTTTCTGGTCCTGGCCAACGGGGACCAGGTTGCTATTGTATATCAGGATATCGGCGGCCTGAAGAATCGGATAGCAAAAAAGGCCGTGGTTGGGTTTGAGACCCTGGGCAACCTTATCTTTATAGCTGACACATCGCTCCAGAAGGCCCATAGGGGTGACACAGGAAAGGATCCAGGTCAATTCACACACTTCCGGAACATCGGACTGACGGAAAAACACAGATTTTTCCGGGTCAATGCCCACGGCCAGATAGCCCCGGGCCACCTCGGCAGTAAAGTCCTGTAAGGACAGGGCTTCCTGCACACTGGTCATGGCATGATAGTTGGCGATAAAGTAAAAACATTCGTTTCCTTTTTCCTGCAGTTCCAGATATTGCTGCATCGCTCCAAAGTAGTTACCAATATGAAGTTTGCCCGAAGGCTGTATCCCGGATAGTACTCTCATCGGACCTTTTCCTGTTAACTAATGTCAAATTATGTATTTATGGTTACTTAACACTTGAATTAGAAAAAGATACCCGTTTTGAAGTGAAATGTCAAGGTTGAGCCATAATAAAGTGATTAACGGATGAAATTCGAGACAAATTCCAGATAATCCGTAATGCCGGGCTTACAGTTAGAATGACGATGAACAGATTGCAATACGGTTCGCAGGCAATCACTCCAGGCTTTACCAGAGATATACGTCTGGAATTCTCTAATCCCATCTAGAGATTGGACCAGGGAATCTACCTGTACATCCCTTTTTTCATTATCGCCCAGAGCTATGTGAAGTGCCCTGGCTACGGTTCGGTCATCTATAGTGTCATCCTGCTGGTATCCCGAAACCAGTACGAATTCAATATTTTGCAGTACATCAGGATAATCCCGGGGTGTTCGGGATAATAATCTGCCGGAGCCTGCCATTACGGATTTTTCCTGAGAGAGTCTTTCACGCAGGCTTAATTTTCGTTGACGTTTATGTCTGACTTTACTAGTCATAACAACACTAGATATATTCTGGATAGATATAGGGATGGAGTATTATAGTTATTCTTTGAGGTTTTTACCTACCGCGGACTGGACGAATTTTTCGACTTCTCCGGCCAGGTCGGAAATGTCATCCAGTTCGAAATCTTCATAATGGCCCGGCTCAAATTCTCCGTGCATATTTTTGGCAAATAAGCGAACTCGAATGATACCGACCTCATCATTGCTGCCCAGATTGCCGCGGGTTCGTTCGGTCAGTTCCACGCGAAATTCTTCACTGATAAAGACCAGGGCTTTCCCGGTGAATATAGCCGTGGGAAAGTAATCGCGTAATATTTTAAGACGATTATACATGTTATAGAGATTATTGACAGTATCGCCTATTGAGGCAACTAAAAAAGCGGCAAATAGAGTAATTTTTTATAATTTCCATTAAATGATGAAAAAGCCGATTTTTGGCGTTTTGAATAATTTCATCATTTTCGTTATAGAATCAAACAGGAGATGCTTGATAGCAGGATTTATAATATATAGGGAATTATTCTAAGGATCCTGTTATATCCCGGATGGATGGGATTTTATATTCGGTAAGGTAATTCTTAATGCCCTGTATGATTTGAGTCAGACAACCCGGATGAATCAGGACCTGGGTTCCTACTGAAACAGCCGTAGCGCCGGCCAGGATAAACTCGATTGCATCCTGGGCGCTGGAGATACCGCCCATCCCAATGATGGGTATATTGGCCTCTCGTGCCACTTCCTGATATACCCGGCTTACCAGATACAAAGCCATGGGTTTGATAGCCGGGCCGCTCAGGCCGCCTGTGCGAGCGCCCAGTACAGGTTTTCTCGTGTGAATATTGATAGCCATCCCTAAAAAGGTATTCACCATGCTCAGGACATCGGCGCCTGCATCAATGGCCGCACGGGCAGTCACTGTTATATCCGTCACATTGGGGGTGAGTTTGATAATGAGCAGTATATCCGGACAGCTTTGCCGGACTGCATGGACCAGGTCAAAAACAGATTTTGGGTCAGTTCCAAAGGTAATACCACCTTCCTTGACATTGGGGCAACTGATATTGATTTCCAGTCCACTGATATGCGAGAATGACATAAGTCTTTGTGAAACAGCGACATACTCGTCAATGGTTTTTCCTGCTACATTAACAAAGACAGGAATGGAAAACCTTTGTAACAAGGGGATTTTCTCTTCACAGAAAACCTCCAGGCCCACATTGGCCAGTCCTATGGAGTTTAACATCCCGGCCGGCGTTTCAAATGTACGTTGAGGAGGATTCCCTTTTCGCGGTTCCAAGGTGATACTTTTGGTTATAAAGCCGCCTAATTGATCCAGTTGAACCAAGTCTCTTAATTCAAAAGTATAACCAGATGTGCCGGAAGCCGTCATAACCGGATTAGGAAGCCGTACGTTTTTCAGGGTAACAGACAGGTCCGGTTCGGACAAATATTTTTGTTTGATTTCTCTGTTATTTCGATCCAATTTATCACACCCTGTTGTTAGATTTCAATTTTATCCCAGAGAATCATTTTGGAATTAAAAACCGGCCCATTGGTACATACCAGTTTGTATTGCCATTCATCTGTATTGGATGAAGTCTGAACGGGCACGGCACATGATTGACAAAGTCCTATTCCGCAGGCCATATAGGCTTCCATACATACCTGGCATTCTATATGTCGAGACTGAGCGAACAGGGCGATTGATTTTAACATTCCGTGAGGTCCGCAGCAGAATATTTGAGCCTGATTGTTACATGGGTTTTTACTTAGGTAGGCATCCAGGGCCTGGACAACATTGCCGTGAAAGCCAAGACTACCGTCATCCGTGGCAATAATACATTTAGTGTTACTTCGAGAAAATTGTTTCAGGTATAAGTTTGCTTCCAGAGGATTTTGTATAGGGATAAGATGGTTTTCAATGGCATTTTCGAGGTATTTACTGGATCTTGCCCCGGCTATGGCAATAATCTGATTATGACCATAATTCACTAATTGGTCGGCCAGGAAAAACATCGGGGGCAGGCCCACACCGCCGCCAATGAGAAAAATTTGGCTATCCTGATTTTCAGGAAGCTTGAAGTTATTACCCAAAGGTCCAATCAGATTTATTTTATTGCCAACTTTCTGGTCCTGAAGCCACTTTGTTCCCGGCCCAACGACATGATAGATAACTTCAATCAGGAGTGATTCCTCAGAGATAATATTTACTCCTGCAATACTGAACGGTCTGCGTAATAATGGAGTAGGGCAATGATAATTTGAGATATCTCTACATGCAAGTTGTACGAACTGACCCGGTTTAGCCTGTTTAAAGGTGGCAAATGCAGGGCCGACCAATTCGATATGTATAGAAAAAATATCATATCCAAAAGTATCATGTTGAGCAACCCGAGCGGAAAATTCACCTTTTTGGGTGGTATGAGTATTTGGGGTATTCATTTAGCGGTATTTTATCTGGATGAACAATTAATGTAAATAAAGATATCAATTCATGGCAAAAAAAACCTATAACCTGTTATGCGCAAAAAACTTCCGGGATAGTATCAGCCATCCCGGAAGTACGCCACGGCCGAATTTGCATCAGGTGTCGCAAAACATCGAGCCGCAAATTCGCTGGCCCTTTGGGCCAGATATATACTAAACTAATTCTGAGTATAACGAGGTGAAAATGGCCTGTCAATTAAACGGAGGGATTTTTGTGAGTAAATCGAATAAGTCATTTATAACTACTTTCCCCTTAAGATATTGTGATAAAAGAAAAAAGTAAAAATTTTTTCTGACTTTATCTCACAACTATCGGATTGGGCTGTAAAATATTATAAGTATATTACTATAAAGGGGTTATGGTTTTAGCGATTTTTTTTCCCCACTAAGGATAGAATCAGTTCAATTTCACCAATAGGTCGATCAAGTTCCTGGGCGATGGCAATTTTGGAATAGCCTTTTTCGATCATCTCCAGTACCTGCTGAGCTTCCGGCCCGAGTTGTTGGGGCGTAACAGGTGTTGAATTGCCGGTATGAGTATCAGGGGAAATCACTGCAGTCTGGTCTTCACTATTGGTTGTTTCATTTGCGTGTCGATATTTTTCCGTTATCTCATGAATGGATTCACTGGAGGTGAGATTACTATTAGAATCCGTATTATTTTTCTGAGGCGCATTATCATATGAGAGACTGGAAAGTTGTTTGATTTTGTCATCGGCCTGTCGTATCAAGATTTCCAGTCGGGCACAGCGGGTGTCAATTTGACCGTTAATCTGACGGGACATATCCGCCAGGGCCGCCATAAGCTGATTTAGCTGATCATACATAACGTGACTTTTTCTCTGATCATCGAGGCGTTCCTGGATAGAACGTTGTGATTTTTGCCGGCTTCGTGCCACGCGTCGATAAGCCAGGCGCATTAAAACAAAAGAAATGAGAACAATACCTACCAGCCAGAGGATTCCGGCGGGATTGTCCCAGATAGAGGGTGGTTTTTCGTTTTCAACTGTTTGAGCTAACATTAGCAGAAGATTCATGAATCTTATCATAGCAATAAATCCAGGGAGATACTATGCTTTTTTGTATTGAGCCAGGGCAGAAGCAATTACTTCTTTTAAAGGGACATTATGTTTTTGAGCGGCCTGCCGGCAGTCGTCGTACTCAGCGGCATGGGTGACACAATGCCCCTGGTAGAATCCCTGCTTGATACGTATGGGACCATATGGCGTATTGATCAGTTTATAGTCGCGGGCGAGTATAGTCCGTTTACATATCTGTTTGCGCAGACCGAAGGTCGTGCTTTCGGAGAAAAGGATATTTTCCATGGTCTGGATATCGGCGGGTTTGCAGAGCACGGTTATTTCGGAGCCGGGCCGGTTTTTTTTCATAATGACGGCTGTGCAATAGACATCCAGGGCCCCGGCATTATGAAGTTTGTCGATGACATGGCCGATGAGTTCCGCCGTGGCATCGTCGATATTGGATTGGATTTGACAGATTTCATTACTATCACAGAGGCTATGGTCCTCAACTGAGTCTCCGATCAAGACTCTAAGGCCGTTGGTCCTACCAGGAATATCGCGCGAACCGGCGCCGTAACCGATATTGGTAATTTTCATGGAGGGTATCGGTCCGAACTGCTCAGATAACGTAGTCAGAACAGCGGCCCCCGTAGGAGTAAGCAGTTCTGTCTTGACATCAGTTGGTGTTATTTCAATGCCCTTTATCAATTCGGCGGTCGCGGGTGCGGGTACCGGCAATACGCCGTGTTCGCATTCGACTGTGCCGCCGCCGACTACCAGGGGCGAACAGTAAACTTTTTTCACGCCCAGGATTTCAAGAGCCACAGCGGCTCCCACGATATCCATAATAGCGTCAGCAGCGCCCACCTCATGGAAATGGATTTTGTCCGGCGAGGTGCCATGCACTTTTGCCTCAGCGCGCGCCAGATTCCGGAAGATATGGATAGATTGCTGTTTGACCTGATCACTGAAATTAGTGTTCTGAATTATTTCGATAATGGCCGGCAGTTGGCGATGGGGCCGGTGATGATGATGTTTAGTCGATTCATCATCGGCCGGCAGGGTTTTTATTTCAGGGATAAAGCGTGTGGCGGAGATGCCGTTTTTAATGACCTTTTCGATTTTTAGATCGACTTCATCGAGTTTCAGGGTTTCCAGTTGGCGGCGAAGAGATTCTTCAGAAGCGCCTGCGTCCAGACAGGCCCCGACGATCATATCGCCGGCCGCTCCGCAAAAACAGTCAAAATAGGCAATTTTCATAGTTCTGTCCTTTTACTCCGGTACAAATCGAATCTATTATCCTGTTACTATAATCAAATCATTTGGTTTGACAAGGCACAAAGGCACAAAGGCATCCCGATGTACATCGGGACACATCCCTCTTCGTCTTCCCGTCCTCCGTCTGCTGTGGGGGACTACGGAGGGGGACGACTAGGGGGAACGTATAGGTCGGGGGATACCCCCCCTGTGTTTTTTGAAGGAACGAAGCCAATTTGTTTTGTTGTAAGTTATTGTATTAGCCATGATTATTGCCTTTTTTAAATTGGGTTCGTTTCATTTTTTTTTGTTTTATCAGGCGTTAAAACTATAACTTACAGCGCGTTTTTGCGAGTATGCGTTTTTTGGGCGACCACATAGGGTCGCCCCTACGGTTTTTACGCATTAGATCGTGTTGGCACGGCCGAC
>JAFGHE010000058.1 GCA_016930295.1 Sedimentisphaerales bacterium | reverse complement strand
TTGTTTCTGGATTAAAAACAGCGGTTTTAATTGCCGATATCCACTTTTGGCGGTGGTATCGGGATTGTGCGCAGAAAAAAAGCGGTATTGTCTGAATACTGCCTGCTTCGCCGTCAGAACGGACCACGATGATTCATTAATCCGCTGTCCGGCGAAATCTGACAACCTAAACCAGATATACCGCTGGGTTAAGTTTTTCTATTTATTTCTTTTTTCCTCTCGTTTCTGACGTTTTGCGTCTCTTTCCTGTTCTTTTTCCTTTTTATCGTTTTCTCGTTTGCTAAAGCCACACTTGGGACATTTATCATCCCATTGCCAATTTTCGTCATAGGGCAGATAGATTTCGCCGCATTTTTCGCATTTTCTGGCAGTAATGAAAGTGTCTTCTCCGCATTGGGGGCAGGTCAGGGGAGCATTTACCGTACCCCAGGGTGGAAACAGGCCCGGCATCATAGGGGCACTAGCGGGATTGTCCAGGTATTCGCGCATCTGCATGGCGCTTTGAGGGTTCGTCTTGGCCACTTCATCGATATATTTTTCGTTACGTTCTTTCTGCATTTGGTTAAATTCTTCACGGGTTATTTCTATTTTGTGTTTGCAACTGGCGCACATAAGTGAGGTTTTACCACCGCTTATACTGGAAGAGGAGTTAATAGCCTTATACGCAGTCATTCCCCAGCCTACTGCCGCAACAGCCAGGCAGGCATACATTGCTTTGATGGTCCATTCTCCTGATCTAAATTCCATGAAACCAGCCATCTCTGTGTCTCCTTAAAAATAGGTAATAAGTGATATTTTGTGTTGGCCGGATAATAACCTTCCCGATAATTATTTTTTGGTAATGGTTTTATTATCCTTTTATTGTCAACAACTTACAAAAGGGGTAACGCAAACACATTTACCCAGAATATTATGACACTAGCGTCAAAAGTATTTCGAACGGTTGTTTCTGGATTAAAAACAACGATCCAATATCAACTTTTGACAGTGGCATTGATTATAACATTATTTATATAGAGAATTTACTCTATTAATCCGGTCCTGTCAAGTTCAGGAATGGAGAAAAAAACGAATGGTACAATTCATTCCGGATATTATAATATGAGGGGTAGAATTAAGCAACCGGGAATGTCGGCCCAGAAGCAGTAAATAATATAGATACAGGATTAAGAGTTATGGCAGACAAAATTACGTTATCCACCCTAAAGCGTTATAAAAAGGAGCATAGAAAGATTACCATGCTCACGTGTTATGATTATTCTACAGCCGTTTTACTTGGACAGGCAGGAGTTGATAGTATTCTGGTAGGAGATTCGTTAGCCCAGGTAGTATTGGGTCATGAAACGACTTTGCCGGCGAGCATGGATATCATGATAGAACTTACAGCGGCGGTCCATCGAGGTGCTCCTGAAGTATATTTGATAGGGGACATGCCTTTTTTGAGTTATCAGGTCTGCCCAGAGAATGCTATAATAAATGCTGGTCGGTTTCTTAGTGAAGCCGGCTGTGACGCGGTGAAATTGGAGGTAGATCATCGGCATTTGAGTATAATTGAGCGTTTATCAACTGCGGGGATACCGGTTGTGGCTCATTTGGGTTACCGACCGCAGTGGGCATCTCAAGAGGATAAAGTGGTACAGACGCGCTCCCTTGACAGGGCCTGCCAGTTAATTCAAGATGGTCTTGACATGTTACAGGCGGGTGCGAGTGCCATTTTACTGGAGTGTGTAACCAGCCATGTGGCACAGGCATTGACGGAGAAAACCGATCAGCCAGTAATCAGTTGCGGGAGTGGTCCCTATTGTGACGGTCAGGTTCTGGTTTTGCATGAGGTGTTGGGTATGCCGGGAGCATGTCATCCAAAATTTTGCAAGCAATATGCCGATCTCAGTGAACAGATCAGATCAGCCGTAGGCATTTATGTAGATGAAGTTCAAAAAAACAGTTTTCCTGACCGGGAGCATAGTTATCACATGAACGTCGAACAGCAGGAACAATTTAAGCAATGGCTGAAAACTTTCGACGGGACATAAGCACAGCTAACTCCTTGTAAACAAGAATATTATGTAAAATTCATCTACCATAAGAACTCAAAAATTTAACGGGGCGTATAATCTTACATATAATATTTTAGACGCCAGCGTCAAAAGTATGTGGCAGCTTTGATACTGACTTATAAAGTCTGTTTTACATTGGTAAAATTGTCTTTTGACGGTAGCATCATTTTAATGTGTTGCTATTGATATAAAGACCTCTAAATGAATCACAACAGGAGATAAATTATGTACGTGAAGAAACGTCACCTACGATTAATATTTGGCACAATGTGTCTGGGATTTCTAGTACCGGAATGTATTCCAGGTTTGCTTAAAGCAGATAACCAACTTACTGAAGAGGAAAAGGCCATTGTGTCAAACCTTAACAATGCCAATCGTCGAGCGGTTGAGATTGTTCGGCCTGCGGTAGTATATATTGCTGTGACCAAGAGAATTGAGGAAGGCCCTTTTCCCTCTGATGTCATAAGTCAAGGTATAGGAAGCGGATGTATTATCGACAAGCGAGGATATCTGATAACTAATAATCATGTTGTAGAAGATTCCGAGTCGATAGAAGTAGTTTTTGCTGACGGGCGCAGATATGAGTCGTTAGAGACCTATCTTGACCCGGATACAGACCTTGCGATAATTCGTATAGATCCCCAGGGACAGGATTTGCCTGTCGCCCAATTTGGTGATTCAGATCAATGCCAGGTGGGTGACTTTGTTCTTGCAATTGGCAGTCCATTTGGTATCCGTCTGAATCAAACGGTAACGGCGGGGATCATCAGTTACAAGGGGCGGCAGACCCATATTCTGGGTGATTGGGGTTATGAAGATTTTATTCAGACGGATGCTGATATCAATGAAGGCAACAGTGGAGGTCCTCTGATAAATTTATATGGCGAAGTGATTGGTATTAATTCCAATATATTTACTCCGAATCTTTCGCGGACATCGGTGGGCTACGGATTTGCCATACCCAGTAACATCGCCAAATTTGTCAGTGAGAGGCTGATAGCGGAGGGTCAGGTAAAACGGGGATATCTGGGAGTGGCTTTGCGTTCCGGTACATTATTTGAATTGCGTCAGTTTCCCAGCGAATATTACGAGCAATGGCCGCCTTTAAAGGAATTACTATCAGAGTTACCGCCGGCGCTGGAAGGAGTCATGGTTGCCCAGGTCATGGAGGATACGCCTGCGGATCAGTCGGGGATGAAAGAGAATGATATTATTTTAGAGATCAATGGCGAGAAGGTAGGCAATTCGAAGCAGCTTCGTGACCGGATTGCCAAGCTCCGGCCGGATTCCACAGCCCGGTTTGTTATCTGGCGTGACGGAAACGAGATGACTCTGGAGGTTACCCTAGGTGACCGGGATTTAGCTCGGTCGCAGGACGAAAGAGAATCGAACTATGTTCAGGAGGATTCTGAGAGGGTTCCCCTGCCCGAGTTTTTAGATCCTTTTGAGCGGCCCCGGCAGGAGGATCCGCCGGTATTGGGCATTACTATTGATACACTGGATCCGGATATGGCACAGTTTTACGGGTATGATGGAACGATGGAAGGTATTGTGGTAGTGGATGTCCGGCCAGAGAGTCTGGCCGAGAAAAGTGGTCTTCGTCAGGGGGATATCATTATCAGTGTGGATTCTCATCCCGTCAATTCCACGACCCAGTTGAAGGCTATAATAAGAGATACTGATTTGCGAAAGGTCGGCATTACGATGGAAGTGCGTAACAGGGACGGTCGGCGTCTGGTAAAAATTAAAGGAAACTAATGATAGTAAAATCATTTTCAGAGGTTATAATGACGTCAGCGTCAAAAGTATTGCGAACGCTTGTTTCTGGATTAAAAACAACGGTTTAAAGTGCCAATATCCACTTTTGACGGTGACATCATAATATAGTAATGGCCAGGATGTAAAGGATAGATATAGCGGATGTTATGATAATTATGAGCAGGACGGCCATCGGGGCGATGCACCCCGGCCCTGGATATTATTAAAGCGGGTGAATGCTGGAAAAACAGCTATTTTTACCACATGGCAAAAAAACAAAAAAACGAGAGTATTATTACCCAGTTTGATACGAACGATGTGAATCTGGAGGATATAGATGTATCGTCAAATCTGGTAGAAGTCCCTTCGCCCAGGGAAATACGCAGAGGTCGGGTAAAATCAAAATCTCGCCCTGCGTCGCGGACGGAATCCGAACCTGAGGAAAGTGATATCGGGGGTGGTACCGAGTTGAAGATTCCCAAGGAGTTGGGCATTTTGGCGCTGCGTAATGTTGTGGTTTTTCCGGGCACGGTGATCCCTCTGGCCGTGGGTCGGCCGCGCAGTCAGCGACTGCTGGGGGCGATTTCCCGTCACAAGGTGTCCGGCCGGGTTTCATCCAGAGATGAGGACTCCGGTATGGATTCTGATGAAGTGCTGGGTGTTCTGACCCAGAAAGAATCGGATACCAACGATCCGGGTTATAAAGACATGTATTCGGTGGGCACGATAGTGACGGTACTGAAGAAGCTGAAGCTGCCTGACGGCCAGAATTCGCTGGTGGTTCACGGTCTGGTTCGGTTCCGGATTGTGGAATGGCTGGGTAAGGACCCATATCTTCGAGCCAGGATTGAGATAGTCCAGAGTAAAATCCGGCCCAGTAAATCCATGGAAGCCTTGATAAATAATGTCCGTAATATGGCCGGACAGATGGTGGAACTCTCCCCCAACATCCCAGAGGAGGTTCATGTTGTTTTAACGAATATTGAGGATCCCGGTGCATTGGCGGATTTTCTGGCGGCCAACATAAATATATCCATCAAGCAGAAACAGGATATTCTGGAGACTGTGGACGTAACGGAACGGCTGCGTAAGCTTTCGATTGCTCTGACCAGTCAACTGGAACTGCTGGAATTAAGTGTCAAGATACAAAACAAGGTCAGCCAGTCGATTGACAAGACGCAGCGTGAGTATTATCTCCAGGAGCAGCTTAAGGCCATACAAAAGGAGTTGGGCCAGACCGACCAGAAAACTGCCGAGATAGAGGAACTCAAGGAGCGTGTGGCCCTGGCAGAGATGCCGGAAAAGGTGGAGGCTGAAGCGCACCGGGAGCTGGACCGGCTTTCGAAGATTCCGACGATGAGTCCGGAATTCAGTGTCTCACGTAACTACATCGAATGGCTGTGTGAGCTGCCCTGGTCCAAGAGTACTGAGGATAAACTCAACATCAACAGTGCCCGTCGCATTCTCAACGCGGACCACTATGATTTAACGAAGGTAAAGAAGCGGATTCTGGAATTTCTGGCGGTACGTAAACTCAACCCCACGGGTCGCAGTCCTATCTTGTGTTTTGTGGGACCTCCGGGAGTGGGAAAGACGTCACTGGGCAAGAGCATTGCCCGAAGTATGGGTCGCAAGTTTGTGCGAATTTCTCTGGGAGGGATACGTGACGAGGCTGATATACGCGGGCATCGTCGTACTTATATAGGCGCCCTGCCGGGCCGTATTCTGCAGGAATTACGTAAATGCGGTACGAATAATCCGGTGTTCATGCTTGACGAGCTGGATAAGATTGGCCAGGATTTCCGGGGCGATCCTGCTTCGGCGTTGCTGGAAGTGCTTGATCCGGAACAGAATAACACCTTTACCGACCATTTTATCGATCAGGAGTTTGATCTTTCTCGTGTATTGTTTATCGGCACGGCCAATTACCTGGGCACGGTGCCGGTGGCGCTGCGTGACAGGCTGGAAGTTCTGGAACTGCCGGGCTATACATCCAATGAAAAATTACTGATAGCCCAGCGTTATCTTATTCCGCGACAGCTTCAGGAGAACGGTCTGACTGAAAAAACTCTGAAGATCAAAGAGGATGGTCTGGTCAAGTTGATCGAGTCGTACACCCGGGAAGCGGGTGTAAGAGAACTGGAGCGTAAGATAGCTGCCATCTGCCGTTCGATAGCGTCGGATATTGCCTCGAACAAGCGTAAATTCGCTAGGGTATCCGCCCGTCATCTGAACAAACTTCTGGGTCCGGCTCAGTACGAATCGGAACTGGCGTTGCGGACGAGTGTGCCCGGGGTGGCGACCGGGCTGGCCTATACGCCGGTGGGCGGAGAAATATTGTTTATAGAATCCACCCTGATTCCGGGCAAAGGACAATTGATACTGACCGGTCAGTTGGGAGATATCATGAAGGAAAGTGCCCAGGCCGCGTTAAGTGTATTGAAGAGTATGGGGCTGGCGCACCGCAAATTCCGGGGAGACTCTGTCATGGCGCGACTGGCAGGTATTATGGCAGACGAAGAGTTTACCAGTAAGCAGAATATTCATGTTCACGTTCCTGCCGGCGCTGTGCCTAAAGATGGTCCATCCGCGGGGCTGGCCATGTATATTTCCATGGCATCCTTACTGGCCGATTGTCCGGTGCGATCTGACGTGGCCATGACAGGAGAGATAACCCTGCGTGGTGTAGTGCTGCCTATCGGCGGGGTCAAAGAAAAGCTTCTGGCCGCCAAGCGGGCCGGCATAAAAGCCGTTATTCTGCCCGACCGAAACAGAAAAGACCTTATCGATCTGCCCCGAGAGGTTACCAGGGGACTAAAATTCGAGTTTGTCCGACATGTAGAAAAGGTACTGCCCATTGCACTTGAACCGAAGCATAAATAAAGTGGCATGGCGCCTATTAAAGTGAAATTTTCATTTTTTTTCCAAATTAGCGGGAGGCACTTTTATGAGTGAGCCGTCATTTATAAAAAGCAGTGAGCGTGATGGAGTTATGATAGTCGAGTTCACCGAACCGACTATTTTAAGTTCCCATCATATTGAAAAAGCGGAGAAAGAGTTATTTGCCTTAATCGAGGAAAAATCGCCGAAGCGGCTGGTGCTTGATTTTTCGACGATAAAAATGTTGAGCAGCAAGACCATCAGTGTTTTGTTGAAAATGCGGGAGGAGCTGCAATCTGCAGGCGGCGCTCAGATGGCTATCAGCGGTATTGAGCCGGGACTCTATCGGGTGTTTAAAGTGACCAAACTGGAGAGTATCTTCAATTTCTATGATGACACGGACTCGGCGATTGCCGCGCTTAAGGATTCATGAGTTTGATAAGGCACAGTGGCACAGAGTTTTTAAAGATTTAAAAAGCATTTAAATGTGAAAAATATATTAATAAATAAAGACAATAATTGGTCTGTTTTGGCAATATATAGAGGGAAGCGCCATGCACATTGACACGCAATTTTCCATTTTTTTAATCAATAAGCCGGGCGTTCTGGCGCAGGTTTTAAATGCCCTGGCGGACGGTAAAGTCAATATTATAGCCATGACCCTGATGGATTCGGGAGAACACGGCGTGCTCCGTTTGGTCTCGGCCCAGCCGGCCCATGCGCGCGGGATTCTCAAGCGTATCAGCATGCAGGTCACGGAATCGGAGGTACTTTGCGTAACCCTGCCGAACAAGCCCGGGGCCCTGGCGGACATTGCCACGCAGCTGTCCCAGGAACATATCAATATAAATTACTGTTATGTTACGGCTGGGGCACACGGCGGCAAAACCACGGGTGTGCTCAAAGTGGAAGATCTGAAAAAAACCATGAAAATACTCGAAAAACATACGTGTAAAAAGAAATCGATCCCCCAAAGACTCCGCCCGAACCCTTCTCAGAAGGCGCGCTAAGCTTTATGCGGGTCTAACCACAATTATTCAACCCTTTTTTCCTTTGTCATAACTCTTGCTTATATGGACGTTTACGTGTTATTTTAGGTTTTATATGGATTCTTTGAATAGGGATTTGTCCTATAAAATAGCTTGACAGAGTTGTAATGCTTTGATATTTGCTGGCACTCTATGTATTTATGAAAAGGAAAATGTTTTGTTGGTTTTTGCAGAAGTGAGTCGGTATAGCCGATAGTCTCTTGCGTAGCCAGGACTATGGCCTGGTTAGTGTGATATAATCATATTGACGATTATATCGGGTTTTGGCCGCTGAACTCATATAATTTATAAACTATTATAATAAAGCAAGTTAAAAAAACAAAAGACGATGGCAACAAAGAAAAACAATTCTTCGGGCAAGTCACTGGTGATTGTGGAATCGCCGGCCAAGGCCAAAACAATAAATAAATATCTGGGAAGTGGATATAAGGTTATGGCCAGTATGGGTCATGTCCGCGACCTGCCCGGCAGGACCATGTCTGTGGATTTAAGTCATGATTTTGAGCCAACTTATGAGATAATCCCGGAGCGGCAAAAGACATTATCCGGTTTGAAAGAGGCGGCCAGAGATACGGATATGGTCTATCTGGCGGTTGATATGGACCGGGAAGGGGAGGCGATTGCCTGGCACCTTACTGAAGCACTAAAGCTAAAGAAGAATGGTTATCGTCGGGTCGTCTTTAACTCGATCACGAAACGGAGTATCGAAAATGCCTTTGCCAATCCTTTAACCCTTGACATGGAAAAGGTTTATGCTCAGCAGGCCCGTCGTATTCTCGACCGTATTGTCGGATATGAGATAAGTCCGCTGCTGTGGAAAAAGGTAGCTCGAGGTCTATCTGCCGGTCGGGTTCAGTCGGTGGCTGTTAAACTGATAGTTGAACGTGAAAAAGAAATTCGTGCCTTTGTGCCGGAAGAATTCTGGAAAATCACCGGCATATTTTCAACCTCTGAAAATGGTGATCTCGTACAGAAATATCAGGAATTTCTGGATAAATTTAAAGATAAGCCTCCAACGGCTAAAGATAAATATACGTGGCTTACCAAGCATAAAGCATTGGAGACACAGCTAGTTAGTGTTTCGGGCGATAACTTTCGTCCGGACAATGAAAAGGAAGCGAGCAGGATTTATCAGGCTTTACAGTCGGCCCCGTATCATGTTGCCGAGGTTATAACCAAGCGAACCAAATCCAATCCTGGCGCTCCTTTTATCACTTCGACGCTTCAGCAGCAGGCGGCCAATCGGTTGGCGTTTTCCACCAAAAAGACCATGCGAACCGCCCAGAATCTATATGAAGGTATAGAGATTACCGAGCAGGGCAGTGTGGGTTTGATTACGTACATGCGTACTGACAGTACCCATCTTGCCCCGGAAGCTGTGGCAGCGGCGCGGGACTATATTAAGGAACACTTTGGTGACGCTTACCTGCCGGACAGGCCGAATGTTTACGCGAAAAGCAGTAAATCGGCCCAGGAAGCGCATGAAGCCATCCGGCCCACGGATGTAACACTGGCGCCGGCCATGGTCAAGCGGGATCTGACTCCTGACCAGTATAAACTATATAAATTAATCTGGGAGCGTTTTGTTTCCTGCCAGATGCCCCCGGCGCAGTGGGATTCGACCACGGTCAACATAGCTGCAGATACCAAACTGGGACAGGCGATATTCAGGACCAGCGGTCGCAAGCTGGTATTTGACGGTTTTATGAAAGTAGCGGGCATCAGCAATGGCGATCAGATTCTGCCGAGTCTGGAACAGGACCAGCAGGTCTGGCCCATCAAGGTGGATCCCACCCAGCATTTCACGACACCGCCGGCCCGTTATACCGAGGCCTCTCTGGTGAAAGCCCTGGAAGCGGAAGGTATCGGGCGTCCGAGTACGTACGCCAATATTATATCCACGATTCAGGACCGCGGTTATGTCGAGCAACTCGAGCGAAAGTTTCATGCTACGGATTTGGGTATTGTGGTAACGGAAAAGCTCATGGAACATTTCCCGCGTGTGATGGATGTGGCGTTTACGAGTCATATGGAGGAACAGCTCGATAAAATTGAGGAGCAGCACCTGAACTGGGTTGAAGTACTGCATGAATTTTATGATCCGTTCAAGGAAAACGTGGAACGAGCCCATAAAGAGATGAACCACGCCAAGGCCGAAACCCAGCCTTCGGAATATACCTGTCCCGAATGCAAGGAGCCGATGGTCTATCGGTTCGGCAAGAACGGCCGGTTTTTATCCTGTAGTAAATACCCTGACTGTAAGTTTGCCAGTCCGTGTGACCGCGACGGCAAGATGGTCGAGCCGGAGATGACCGACCACAAATGTCCCGAGTGCGGAAAAGAGATGATTCTTCGTAAAGGCCGGTTTGGCGAGTTCCTCGGCTGTAGTGGCTATCCTGAATGTAAGACTACCCAGAAACTCGACAAGGACGGCAACCCTGAACCACCCAAGGCGCCGCCGAAACCTTCGGGTATAACCTGCTACAAATGCGGGGGCGAACTGGTCGTGCGCGAGAGCAAACGCGGCGAGTTCCTCGGCTGCGGCAGCTTCCCCAAATGCCGGACCATAATCAGTATCAAGCAACTTGATCATCTCAAGGAACTCCAGGAGCAGGGTATCTGGCCGCCCAAGACCTTTGAAGAAGCCGACGAACTGCTTGGCCGAAACAAAAAGAAGGCCGCAGCCACAAAGACGACGAAAAAGAAAAAAAAGGCTACAGCCAAAAAAACAACCCGCAAATCTGCTAAAGCAAAAACTCCTGTTACCGCTGAATAAGGCTTAATCGGGTATAGTTTCTGCTCTTATCTTTTTTTGCCACGATTCGATATGAATTTGTTATATATGAAGGATTCAACATGCTTAAGCTCCGCTGCACTGCGCGTAAGCATGTCACCCTGGTTGGGGGGGGTTATTCCTGTGGTTCAAATTGGTCGGCCAGTTGTAAGAGCATATCCTGCCAGATATCGGTCAGGTCGGAAAATTCGTAATCGAGAATATCTCCCAGTAACACCAGGTCTCCGGTTTCGAGAGCGGTTTTAATCTGTTCGAGTTGTTCGGAGAGGTGGTGGATGACATCAATCACCGGTCGAGACTGGGGCGAGAGAGGATCGGATTGGTCGAAGACTTCCAGGGATTCGACATCGAGGTTCAATAGACGTGCGGCGCTGCCGAGATTCTGCTGAACGGCGCTCCAGACCTGAAGATATCTGGGCATGAGTTGCATGGCTTCCTGGGAGCGGCCCTGGCCCAGATGTTCGGCAATTTCATCCCTTAAATCTATACTTTCCTGGAGTTTATCGGCAATGATACGCAGTCCCCGGGCGGCAAACAGATTGCGGGCCAGGACCTCGACATCGGCCTGGTCAAAATCCGTGGCGGAGCGGTCTTTCCAGATAGACAGTCGTTCCGCGGTGAGTGGTTCGCCGTCCACGGTGATACTGACAATGACTTCATTCTCGCCGACATGATCATCTTCAACAACCTTGAGGACACCGGCCAGACTGGCGTTTGGGGGCAGCTTTTGTTCGATTTCCTGGCCGTTTATCATTAACTTCATATATTTCACCTTCCTGCAATCAATTATTTCAAGGCAAAGATGACGCCAGCGTCAAAAGTGCTGCGAGCGTTTGTTTCTGGATTATAAACAGCGGTTTTATTTGCCAATATCCACTTT
>JAFGHE010000057.1 GCA_016930295.1 Sedimentisphaerales bacterium | reverse complement strand
CTGCGGCGCCGGCGGCATGGGACAGTTCCAGGATGAGGTTGCGCGTCAGAGTATCATTTTTTACATGCATGGCCAGGATATGGAAAGCATAGGTCAGCAGGGCGTCGCCGGCCAGGATGGCCATGGCTTCGCCAAAGACCTTGTGGTTGCTGGGTTCGCCGCGCCGATAATCATCGTTATCCATGGCCGGCAGATCGTCATGGATGAGGGAATAGGTATGGACCAGTTCTATGGCGGTCGCGGCCGGCATGGCCACGATTTCGTCGCCGGAGCAGGCCCGGCAGGCCAGGATTACCATGACCGGTCGCAGGCGTTTACCCCCGGCGCGCAGACTATAGAGCATGGCTTCATGCAGGCGCTGGGGTACGCCCGGATCATGCGATAAATACCCGTCCATGGTATTTTCAATCGTCTTTACGATCCGGTCATAGTCCTGTTTGAATCTGTCAATTTCAATTGCAACTGCCATAAATATTTTTTACCGTAAACTCTATATTCTATTACTTTTATATGGATAGTTCAAATAGAAAGGTGATAAAAGGCCATTCAGAGTTTGGCGTCGTATAAGTCCTTTTGTTGCAGCTAAATACAGCGTTTCATCTAAATCCTGGATAACGTATTTAATGATATCGGCATATAAACTCACAAACAGAGTTCCACAGGTTCAGAACAGGCCCTGGGCTCTGCGGGCCAATTTAACATAACTGACAAAGAGAAATTATGTTATATAATTTCTTTCATAATGAAGAGTATATTACAAAACGCAGTTGTGTATTTAGGTATGATCAGGTTTTCTCATTCGGTGTTTGCGTTGCCGTTTGCGGTGATGGCGGCGTTTTTGGCGGGGGATGCCGGGCGGCCTGGTTTTTGCGGGTGGGGCCGGCTGGGCCTGATTGTCTGGTGCATGGTCTGGGCGCGGAGTGTGGCGATGACGTTTAACCGGATTGTGGATGCGCGGCTGGATGGGCGTAATCCGCGGACGGCGGGGCGGGCAATTCCGGCGGGGAAATTGACCATGAAACAGGCGACCATTTTTTTGTATTTGTGCGTGTTTTTATTTGGTGTGGGTACGTATTTATTCTGGCGGCCGGTGTTGGGGTGGTTTGGTTATGGTAATGTCTGGCCGGTGCTATTGTCGGTTCCGGTTTTGATGTTTATTTGTCTTTACAGTTTTAGCAAGCGGTTCACGTGGGGCTCGCATTTCTGGCTGGGCGCGTCTTTGATGCTGGCGCCGGTGGGGGCGTGGATTGCGGTGAGCCCGCCGGGGGGTGCGGTGGTCTCGATGACGGCTTTTATTCTGGGCGGGGCGGTTTTGCTCTGGACGGCGGGGTTTGATATTATTTATGCCTGTCAGGATATCGCGGTGGACCGGCGGGACGGGCTGTATTCGCTGCCGGCGAATCTGGGTGAAGACACGGCGTTATGGATCAGCCGGTGCTGTCATTGCCTGGTGATTACCCTGCTGCTGTTGCTGGGTATCAGGGCCAGGCTGGGATATATTTATCTCGTCGCTGTAACCGTTACTGCGGTGCTGCTTATTATTGAACATGTTTTAATCTATCAGGCCGGTATGAAGCATATCAGGATTGCGTTTGGTACCATCAATGGGATTATCAGTATTCTGCTGGCGGGGGCCACCATCTGGGATGTTATGGTTTAGTTGTTAATAGTGAGTCGAAGAATAGCACACGGATAATACGGATTTTCACGGATTTTTAAGCCACTAAAAAGTTTATTCCTGCGCGGGGATGACAGACCTTTCTGGAGATGGCAAGTCTGCGAAGGGATGACTGTCGTGTGTGGGGATATTTTAATCGTGCATTTATACTTTCAGGATGGCGTAAGAAATGGGTGGCATTTTGAGGTGATAGTGGGCGTGTTTTTCGTGGATAGTGTCGATTGATCCCATGATTAGTTGAGTTGGATTGATGGGGTAGGGATAGGTGAAGATGGCTTCGGCGGGGGTATTAGAGGGGTTGAGGGCGATGATGAATTTTTCGCTGCCCATTTGGCGTTGATATACGAAGGGGTATTTTTTGGGTTCGGCGTAGAGGGGGATGAATTCGCCGTCGGCGCTGAGGGCGGGGTGGGTTTTACGCAGAGTAATGAGTTTTCGCACAGTGTTGAGCAGGGAGCGGGGGTTTTTGTCCTGGCCGGTGACGGTGGGGCGGTTTTTATGGGGGTCGATGGGGAGATAGAGTTTATGCACGGCGGCTTTGGAAAAGCCGGCGTTAGAGGTGGTGTCCCACTGCATGGGGGTGCGTGCGCCGGTGCGGGTGTAGGCGCCTTCTTTGGAAGGTAGATTCCTCAGGTGTTTCATGCCGATTTCGTCGCCGTAATAGATTATGGGCATGCCCGGCATGGTCAGGATCAGGGCAAAGGCCAGTTCGATTTCCTTTTGGGTGCGTCCCAGGCTCAGGCGCAGCAGGTCATGGTTGCCGGTGGGGATGGAGATATAACCCAGATTTCTGGTATGCTGATAATGATGGAGATAGCTTTTGAGGAATCCCGAGATATCGCCGTGGCCGGTGCGGGTAAAAAAGCATTTATCTTCCGTATCCGGCAGGACATCGCGGGGCCTGCCCTGCTGCAAAAGCGTTTTATCGGTTAATGACATCCAGTTGAGCATGAAATCGACATGGAAGCCGGCGGGGATCGCCTGTGCCGGATTGCACCACTCGGCGATGAAGGCCGCGTCGGGATAGTTTTTATCGAGCATGTTGCGCACCTGGCGCCATATCCTGGCGGTCTGTTGGCAGTCTTTATCATTTTTCACCATGTTATAGGCCATATCCACGCGGAAGCCGGCGGCGCCCTTATCCAGCCAGTAGCGCATGATGTTAATCATCTCCGCGCGTACGGCCCGACAGGCCGGATGGGTTACAGGCAGTTGCCAGGACTTTTTCGGGTCGGGTTGGGCGAAACCGTAATTCAGGGCCGGCTGTGACCAGAAGAAATTGGCGATGTAACTGCCGTTCCTTTCGGCATAGCCCCGCACGGCTTTAAGTTCGCCGGTATCTTCGACCCAGTCGTCGGTCCAGATGTAATAGTCGCTGTATTTGTTTTTCTTTGCTGAACAGGATTGCTTAAACCATGGATGATCGATCGAAGTGTGGGCCGGCACCAGGTCAAGACATACTCTGATACCGCGCTTGTAGGCTTCCTTAAACAGACGCTGCAAATCCCGGTTCGTGCCATAGCGTGGCGCGACCTTGTAATAGTCCGCCACATCATAGCCCCCATCCCGAAAGGGCGAATCAAAACAGGGATTCAGCCACAGAGCATTACAGCCGAGTGATTCAATATAATCGAGCTTCTCGATTACTCCCGGTATATCACCAATCCCATCACCATTGGAATCATAAAAACTCGGCGGATACACCTGATAAAAAATAGATTTTGATAGCCAGGATGGAATTTTTCTAAACATTTTAAAATATATTTTATTGCATTAAATATCCGTTAAGGTAATACCCATTGTCTATTATATTAAATTATCCTTGCTTTCATCATATTTTCCATATAATATCTAACCGAAGAAATGGGAACAAGAGCCATAAGTCCTGGTAAAGTAGTAGTCTCATCAACTTTATTCGGAATATATGCAGATACAAGTCCAATTATATGAGCGCGATTATCAAAAGCAGGTCCACCACTTACACCATTAATAGCGACTCCATCAATTAAATATGTTGGTGGTTCATTAATATAACCTGAAACATGACCACTAAAAAAACAAAGGTCAGTTTTTACTATGCCCGGAAAACCAACCCAACTAATTTGTGCACCTCGTGGCATTATCCATTGATATCCAAGCATTGGAAGTAATTCCTCTTGTTTAACAATAATTTCGGAACTTTTTATAATAAATAATGCTGTATCAAAGATATTTGGCCCTAAAGAGAAAAGATCATAATATCCTGGCTTTGCGTCGATTACTGTTTTACGATCCGACGAAATGAGCGTTAATTTATCCTTAGACTTATCTATATCCTCAATAACATGCCATGCAGTAACAAAACATATATATTTATATTTACTCCCCGATTCAGCTCCTAATGAAACTGCAAAGCAAGTTCCAGAACAACTTTCAGTGACAACTTGAAATACTATCTTTTCTGCAAGATCTACGATTTCATCCCAAGCTATTTCAGGCCATTTAGGTTTATCAGACTGTTCATTTTCTGTTGACATTAATTAAAAAAGATTAAATAAATATTCTTTGAATTTCGAAAATTAGAATAGATAAGTAACATTTGTCCATACTATCCAACATTTGCTAATTATCTGAGGGTGTCCGGAAATTAATATTCAAATTTAACCTCGATATGGGCTTTCCAGTACAACCTAAAAATCCCAAAAACACTTTATACTATATTTAGATCTTCAATTTTGTAATCTACTTTCATTCAACAAGTTATAAATGTTGAATTTCCGGACATTCTCAATTATCTTGAATTCTATGTTCAGGCTTAGTCCGTCAGAACGAAGCTGGATTACTCGTATCTCATACCTGCACTTACTTTACGCCGGAGAGTCGTTTTAGTTTGGCGGCGTGGTCGGTGAGTTCCCAGGTGAAACCGGGGCCGATGCGACCGAAGTGGCCGTGGGCGGCGGTTTTGAGGTAAACGGGTCTCAGGAGGTTGAGATGTTTGATAATGCCGCGTGGCGTAAGTGGGAACACCTCGCGTACCAGGTCGGTGAGTTCATGATCGGGGAGTTTGCCCGTTCCTTCGGAATCGACCTTGACCGAGACGGGCTCCGCCACGCCGATGGCGTATGCCAGTTGCACTTCGCAATGGGTTGCCAGTCCGGCGGCTACGATGTTTTTGGCCACATGGCGTGCCATATAGGATGCGGAGCGGTCCACTTTTGAGGGGTCCTTACCGCTGAAGGCGCCGCCGCCGTGGCAGCCGGCGCCGCCGTAGGTATCGACGATAATTTTTCGTCCGGTCAGACCGCAATCGCCCTGTGGGCCGCCGATAACGAACCGGCCGGTAGGATTGATATACATTTTAATTTTTTTATCCACCAGTCTTTTGGGCAGGATTGGCATAATAACATTATCAATAATCTCTTTACGTAATTTTTTATAAGGGATATCTGGATCATGTTGAGCGGCAATTACCACAGTATCAATGCGTACCGGCTTATGGCCGTTGTATTCCACGGTCACCTGGCTTTTCCCGTCAGGTCGTATCCACGAAAATTTACTGGTTCTGCGCAGGTGGGAGAGGCGCTCCACCAGCCGATGGGCCAGATGGATCGGCAGCGGCATCAGAACCGATGTTTCCTTGCAGGCATAGCCGAACATCAATCCCTGGTCTCCGGCGCCTTGGTCCTTATAGAGACCCTGACCGAGTGTTACCCCCTGGCTGATATCCGGGGACTGTTTGTCCAGATTGACCAGTACGGCACAATTGTTGCCGTCCATGCCGTATTTCGTGTTGGTATAGCCAATATCACAAATGGTCTTGCGTACAATGGAAGGGATATCCACTATGGCTTTGGTGGTGATTTCACCGGCGATTACAGCCATGCCCGTGCTGACCATGGTCTCGCAGGCCACCCGGCTGTTGCGATCCTGGGCCAGCATGGCATCCAGGATAGCATCTGAGATCTGATCGGCGACCTTGTCAGGGTGCCCCATGCTCACAGATTCACTGGTGAAGAGATAATTCGCCGGATTATTTTTTTTTCCGCTTTTTTTTATTGCTTTCTTGGCCAAAGTACATCTCCTTATAATTTAGAAAGGTTATGAATTTTTTTATAATATTATAATGGGCCTACATTATGTGGCACAATAGTCAAATAGTGTACCAATGGTTTTGTCGCTAGACAAGGATTCATTATTGATATTTTATCTATTTTACCAAAAATCCCTTTTTATTTTGAATTTTGAAACCCCTATTATGAAAGGCGTGCGGTAACGGCTTCCAGAAACCGAGTCAAATACCCTTTATTAATAAAGATTTCCAGGGCCTCAACCGTGGTTTGATGGTCCATGCCCCAGATACTGACCCGTAAATCGTTCAACTGGGGATCCATCTGGATTAAGAGGGTATTATCAATCACCAGCGCGTTGGTCAATCGTTTATACAGATGAGCGGAAAGGGCATTAACGCCTGGTCCGCCAATGGAGATAGTGGGCAGTCTCTGAAGCGCTTCGCCATTGAGATACCATAAGTCACTGATAACCAATATGGTAAAATCATTATCCTGCCCCTCAATGGCTTCCTCGATTTTTTCTTTGAGGCAATAGGCCAGGGGCCGATCGGCCTGCTCGGACCGAAGTGTCGAGCCGGTAACGATCAGTAATCCTTTTTCAATCAAATGGTCGTCTGGTATCATATGGCGTATTATATAATTCTAATTACACGTGTTCCCGAATATATGTCAATTAATTAGCCAGAATAATCTGTGATAATCATAAATTCCTTATCTATATTATTTTAGTCACGCCAGTGTGATTTTTCCGGGGGGTTTGGCAAGAAATTGTGCAATTTTATCTCTACGGACCCTAATTCCCAGTCCCGGTCCTTTTGTTGGTATAAGCCGTCCGCCGTAGGTGAACCTCATTTTTGGTGTTACGATCTCTCGGTCGAGCATGAATGAGGAATAGCAAATTTCTGTAAAGTCAATATTTGGAATCATTTGCAGAAATTTCCTTCCGGCGGCGGCCAGGACTCCCGTCTCGCCCGGGGCTGCTCCCAACTGGATTCCCAGCGAAGATTTCAGGGCCAGTTCCGCCAGTCGCAGTGCCGGTAATAATCCCCCATTTTTACTGATACCGATATTAAAATAGTCGGTAAAATCATTTTGTGCCAGGAATTGGCCGTCTTCCAGGGATACCAGAGACTCGTCCGCCATCAGTGGCACGGGAGACAAACTTGCGATGGTATGGAGGTGGGAGTGGTCGTTCGGGGAAAGTGGTTGTTCCAGAGAGATTATGGAATAGTCATGAAGTTTTTTACTCAGGGCCGTAGCGGTATCGATATCCCAGGCGCCATTGGCATCCACGCGCAGGGAAAAGTCCAGACTCTGGAGGGCATGTTTTAACGAGAAGTAAACACGTTCCAGATTCTCCTGATCGTATTGACCATTGAGGTTGAGCTTAAAATCTCGCAGGCCGTACCAGCGCATAAGAAGCAGTTGCGTGCCAAGCGGCCAGGTGCCCGGGAAAAGGGCGCCGCTGACACGAATTTTATCTATGGATCCGCCCGCGGAGAAACCGCTATATCCCAGCCAGTCGGAAACAGTGGTCAAAGGGCGTTTAAAATAGTGACTGTAAGCATCCAGCAGCGCCAGTTCCACGCAGCATCGCGCCGCATTAATCGTCTGGCCCTGCGGGTTGGTAAAGGGCAGGTTATCGACCAGGTCAAAGATATCGGAAAGGGTTTTCGGTTCAACGTTTTTGAGGGATTCAACTAAGGAATCACCGATATTAAAAAACACGGAATCCACGGTTTCGCCGGTGATGTGCGGGCCGGGGACGCCCTCGCCATATCCCACGGTGCCGTCGGCCAGCAGGGCCGCGGATATGACGGTATCCACGTATTTTCCCGGGGGGTACTCCCATGCACACCAGCTACGCAGGGGGATACGCAGATGATATAGATTTAACTCTAAAAGTCGGTTGGACATATAGGTTATTATAGCAGAGACCGGAGATAAATGCGCCTGATCTTTTTCTGTTGATAAGGCCCCTGGAAGAAAGTTGTGAGTTATGGATTGTGAGTTGTGAGATCATGGTAGGGATTTTTACTTTATTTTTTTTCTGGAGTTTGCCTGATTCCCGACAGTCGGTTTGCCCGGCCGACACGGCCGTGGTATATATTTTCATTAATTATACAGTGTTGGGGAATATACGCGGGTGTATCATAATGTGTTATGGTGACCTATTTATTCTCGTGTGGCCGGCCGACCAGATAAATGCGGTTTTTCCCGCTGCGTTTGGCGTTCAGGAGTGCTTCATCGGCGGCATGGATGAGTTCCTCGGCGGTTTTACCGTCCCAGGGATAACATGCCAGACCGCCACTAATGGTAAGTACGCCTTTTTTCACGGCTGGTCCCAGGCTGGGAAACTCCCGGGTCATCATCATGCGGCGGAAACGATTGCTCATAAACATTGCCATTTCCGGGTGACTTTTTAAAGGTCCGGAAAGATTGCCGGCTTTACCTTTAGCAATGACCGAGGCGTTTTCTTCGTCCTCATCGCGCCTGTAGGGTATACGCCGATACCGGGTATCCCAGAATAAGACACAAAATTCATCCCCGCCGAAACGAGCCACAACATCATGTTCCCGGCAGCAGCGACGGATCATTTTTATCGCCTGTCGCAATATCTCGTCCCCGGCGCCGTGACCGTAGGCATCGTTATAATGTTTAAAGTTGTCAATATCGAATAGCAGGAGGGTCATTTCCGTGGGTTCCTGAGAGCTCTGGATAATCACCTGGCGCAGAAAATATTCCAGGTAGCGGCGATTGTGAGCACCGGTAAGCTCGTCGATGGTTGCCAGATGTTTGAGGGTTTCGTCGCGCTGGGCCAGATGCACCAGGGTGGCTAAATACATTGCGGTCTCATCTGCGGGAATGTTCTGATTTGATTGTATCGGTTCACCCAAAACCAATTGCCCTACATTTCCGAAAGGTCCGTTTAAAGGTATGGCCTTTTCCGCCCGCGTAATACGTTCTTTAACGGCGGTTTTTTTTTGGGCGTCATGGGTATAGACCTTGACCCATGTGACCTGGAGGAGTTCCGGCAGCAGTGACTGGGCCTGCTCCACCAGATAGGATGTACCCCGCCAGACACACTGAGCGAGTTGTTGGTATATTTCAAAAGCGTTTTTTGCACTATTGGCCCTGGCGGTTCGGTGTTCCTGATCATTGATCCGGCCGGCAGAAGTGGGGCAGGATTTGTCGTGCAAAGAATTTTCATCCTGTCGTGGGTGCTTACTATCGATCGTGTTCAGAATAGCTTTTATTTCCTCGGCGGGGATTGGCCAGACCAGGAAATCGCCGGCTCCGACCTTAAGGGCCGGCCGGGCATAGACTTCCGCAAAGGCTTCGCCATATAAATATATCGGTACATTCTGATTCACCCGACGGAGTGCTTTGACTGCTTGTATTGTATTATCCTGGAGGCGCTGGGCATTGAGGAAAACGACTTGATAAGGAGTCAATCCCAATTGGGCAATGCCGGCAAACACATTGGATTCATTGGAAATTGAATATTTGTCTTTGAGTCTTTCCATCAGTTGTGCAATGCGTCCGTCATCGGCCAGGAGCAGAATTCTGTTTTCCACGGCCGCTCGCTCTTTCATATTTTGATTTGACTGTTCCGCGGACATAGGGATTTCCGTTTATTTCTTAGTATTTATCCGAGAAGCGCATCCAGTTCCTCCTGGGTTAGCAGCGGCTGCTCGGATTGCTCAGGTGTTGACATAGTTTTTGATGACATTGGCTCAGGTTCGGATTTCGAAGGCTGCTTTGGTGAATTTATCTGCGGGGGGGTGGCAGCCGGGATATCGTTACTCAGGTTCTGTTGTGCTGATTCCATGGTCTGGGATATCATTTCCTCGATCGATTCATCCAGGGATTGAGTAATTTCTTCCACGGATGACATGCATGCCGGCTGGCGGGAGTGAATTTCGAGATGATTAATCTGGCTTAATACGTGCGGCAGATCCTCCTCTCGGCAGACCAAATCTGCACCGTTTGCCCGGGTCTGGCTCATTATGGTCTGCCATCCTGTCGTTGATACAGCCAGGGATGTAATATGGTCCATCGTTTTGAGCATCTGGAAAATCTGCATCTGGTCGGTGGTAAGACAATCCACCCGGATAATCGCCAATATTGATTTTCCCTGATACCCTAAAATAGCCGCACTGGCCATAAGGTCATAGATGTCGGCGGCCCAGATTATTTCTTTGGCTAAACCTTCTAACTGGTCAATGATCCGCGTGCGTAGATTTTCCGTAACGCCTACCAGCAGGCAATCAACGCGGGATTTTTTCATCTGTTCCATAAAGTTTGATTTTAACAAAATCGGGTGTTTATGTCAAAGATTCAATACTAATTTTATTTATCCATGTTCGCCATTTTATCCATATTACCACATATCTCACTTTCACCTTTGTTCTTGCAACTTGTGATAGTACTGTTTATATTTGGAGCAATTAAAACTAAGGTAAGTTTGGAGCACTATTATGTCAGAGAATCAGCGAAAAAACGTGGCGGATTTGACTTCCGGTGACCCGGTCGAACAGGTATTTATGATCTCTCAGCCCGTGCTGCGCACTACAACACGGGGAGATTTTTATATTGCGGCTTTTTTAAACGACCGCACGGGGCGTGTGAACGGGCGTATGTGGCAGGCGTCGGAGGTAATCTACAACAGTCTGCCCCATGAGGGATTTGTCTGGCTCAAAGGCCGGACCGAAACGTATCAGAGTGCTTTGCAGATTGTGATTGATGCCATCAAGCCGGTCGATCCCAAAGAGATTAAGCTGGACGAGTTCATGCCCTGTACTGACAGGGATGTTGACGAGATGATGGACAAGGTCAAAACCATAATCAGCCGGATAAAAAATCCCCATCTGCATCGCCTGATGGAGGCGTTTCTGGCTGATGAGGAGTTAATGCGTCTGTTTAAAACCGCTCCTGCGGCAATTTTGCTGCATCATGCTTATATTGGCGGACTGCTGGAACATACCCTGAACCTGCTTGAAGTGGCAGAGTTGATTTTACCTCAGTACCCTCAGCTCAGCAGCGACCTGGTGCTGGCCGGTTTGTTTCTGCATGATATGGGCAAGACCACGGAAATCGATTACGATATCAGTTTTACTTACAGTGACCAGGGGCATTTGCTGGGACATCTGGTTAAAGGTACCATGCTGATAGAAGAAAAGATCAATGCATTAAATCAGCAGAGCGGCGAACCGTTCCCACGGGTTCTGGCCGACTGCCTGGAACATATTATTGTCTCTCACCACGGCACGCGCGAGTTCGGCTGTCCGGTCGTGCCTTCCATTCCGGAAGCGTTCATGGTACATTACCTGGATAATCTCGATTCCAAGATCGCCCTGGTCCAGAACGAAATCAATAAAGATGTCAACAAGAGCAACTGGACCAATTACATCAAGGCCCTGGAAACACCGTTGTTTAAAATCAGGCCGGAATAGTATCAATTTATTGAGTATAAAAAATGTTATAATATCTTTAAGTTTGATGATTATAATATACCATATATTTGTTTATATCGAGTAAAAGGCTTTTAGGG
>JAFGHE010000003.1 GCA_016930295.1 Sedimentisphaerales bacterium | reverse complement strand
GAAAGGAGTTGCGTAAGATGGCAAGACAGGCAAAGCGGATTACTGTGACTGTATCCACCCTGCGATTACCTGCCTATAAAGGTGATATTCTGGCAATAGGATTGTTTGAGAAGACCTCTCGTCTGCCGCGGGATCTGACCGATTTAGATGTTTCAGCCGAGGGGGCAGTACGAAATATCCTGAAACTGGGGGACTTTACTGGTAAGGCCAATGAGACAGCCGTATTGTACCTAAAGGGCAAATCGGGCTGTAACCGGATTATGCTGGTTGGTTTGGGAGACAAACAAAAGTTTGAATTAAAAGGGCTCCGGGAGGCGGCGGGTACCGCGATCCGAAAGGCACAAAATCTGGGAGCGGGCCGACTGGGATTAGCATTACATCTGCTCGCCGGCACGATAACCAAAGCAGGTGACCAGGAGGTGGATTTGGAACGGATGGGTCAGGCTATAACAGAGGGGGCAATCATCGGCAGATACGATTATCAGGATTACCTGCCGGAGAAGAAAGATGAGAAAAAATCGCAGATTTTGATGCGCGTGAGTATAATAGAGCCGCAGTCCCGCTCGGCTGTACAATTAAATCGAGGACGGAGGATAGGCACTATTTTAGCAGAGGGTCAGAATCAGGCCCGGGCTGTGGCAAACAAGCCGGGCAACGAGATCAATCCACCCTCTCTGGCACGAGAAGCACAGAGGCTGGCCCGACGATTCGGGCTTAAATGCCGGGTATTTAATGATCGACAGTTAAACCAGATGGGGATGAATGCCCTGCTGGCGGTAGGTAGCGGTTCGGTGAATAAATCGCGTCTTATTATGCTCGAATACAACGGAAAAAGAGGAAGTAAGGCAAAAGACGGACCCGATTTAATTGTAGTAGGCAAGGCAATCACTTTTGACAGCGGGGGGATCAGCATCAAGCCTTCAGCAAAAATGGGAGACATGAAATTTGATAAAAGTGGTGGCTGTGCGGTACTGGGCGTGATGACCGCCGCCGCCCAGTTGAAGTTGCCGTTGCGTGTGGTTGGTCTGGTGCCGTCGGCAGAGAATCTGCCCAGTCATACCAGCTATCGGCCCGGCGATATAATCAGGACTTATAGCGGCAAGACCGTAGAGATAGATAATACGGATGCCGAGGGTCGGATGATACTGTGTGATGCACTGGCTTACGCGGTAAAAATGAAGCCCAGGGCTATTGTGGATATGGCTACACTGACCGGAGCATGTGTTATCGCATTGGGCGAACATTATGCGGGTTTATTCGGCAATAATGACGCATTGATAAAAAAAATACAGCAGGCAGCCCAGTTGAGCGGGGATCTGGTCTGGACTATGCCGAGCGGCTCTGATTATCTGGAGCAGATGAAAAGCAAAATAGCGGACCTGTGCAATGCCGGGGGGCGTGAAGGGGGATCCTGCACGGCGGCTGCGTTCCTGGGGGCCTTTGTGGGTGATATACCGTGGGCCCATATTGATATTGCCGCGGTGGCGGATACGGATAAGGAAAAACCGTATCGCAGTATTGGCGCAACGGGCTTTTCCGTGCGTTTGGTTCTGGAATATTTGCGGACACTATAAACAGGTTTAATATCTGCAAGTTGTTGGAGTGACTATGGAAAAAAACAGTGAAGTAGATATGGAGCGGATAGAAAAGGCGATACGAGAGATTCTGGAAGCGATAGGGGAGGATCCCGATCGTGAAGGTCTGCAGGAGACGCCGGCCCGAGTGGCACGGATGTACGCCGAATTGTTTTACGGTTTAAATGATAATCCGCGCCGGCATGTGGAGAATGTGTTTACGGAGAATTACGATGAGATTGTATTGTTAAAGGATATTCCTTTTCACAGCATGTGCGAACACCATTTACTGCCATTTATGGGAAAAGCACATATTGCGTACCTGCCGCGCGGCAAGGTAATCGGGGTGAGCAAGCTGGCACGAATTATGACCAGTTTTGCCCGTCGGCCGCAGATGCAGGAGCGGCTGACCACGGATATTGCCGAATTTATTATGAGTACCGTCGATGCCAAGGGCGTAGCGGTTGTCATTGAAGCAACCCATACATGTATGACAATCCGCGGCGTGAAAAAACCGGGAAGTGTGATGGTGACCTCGACCATGCTGGGCCGATTCCGCAGTGATGCGCGCAGCCGTCTGGAAGTCATGAGCCTGATCGGAAGATAAAATATCATGGCAGACCATAAAACCACTATTAAAGAACTTATGGAAAGCGTTGTCCAATTCGAGCAAAAACGGGACTGGCAACAGTTTCATTCCCCCAAAAATCTGTCCATGGGTCTATCGATCGAAGCAGGGGAACTGATGGAACATTTCCTCTGGCTGACTACTGAGGAATCGCGCGAAGTTATCCGGGATCAGGAGCAGATGGACGCGGTCCGGGAAGAGATAGCCGATGTTCTAAATTATTTGCTCATGCTGGCGCATACCATGAATATCGACCTGAGTGAAGCCTTTTTCGAAAAGCTTAAAAGAAACGAGGAGAAATACCCCGCTGATGACTATCGGGGAAAATTCAGATTAGAGTAATGGCGGATAATAAACATACCAAATATCAGCAGAATCTGATTCAGAGCTATTATCAAAACCTTGATGCCATCATGCTGCAGAAATTGCAGGAGTTGGTAACCGAACTGTACCTGGCCCTGAATACTCCCAAAGAAGATCGTCTCTGGGAAAGAGTACAAAAAGCCATGATCAAACTCAAGATACCCGCACCAATCATGGAACATATAATACGCCGCCGTAATGTGGAGATTCTTGCTCGTAATGTCCAGGAATGGTACAAACAGGCGAACAAAAAATAATACGGCAGGGAGTTATTTTCAGGGCATCGTCCGGGTATAGCTTTCTGGCTGTCGTTGACGCAGAAAACGATTGAGGACGCCGGCGTCAAAAGTTTGTGGCAGCTTTGATACTGACTTATAAAGCCTGTCCCGGTGTTTCGCCGGGATTGACTTTTGACGGCGGTATCATTGAGTACATTTATAAATTGCGCTTAGAGTAAATATGGAAAAACGCATTCTCAACCACAAAGGATGTCCATTACATTATTGGCTTGCCGGTCCGGAAAATCGCCTTCCTGTCGTATTTACCCACGGATATACCATGGCTCACCAACTCTTTGATGAGCAGGTCCCGGAATTGTCGCAGGATTACCGGATTTTGCTCTGGGATGTCAGAGGCCACGGTCTCTCCCGACCTCTGGGTCAGGACTTTTCTATAAAAGGTGCAGCCGAAGACCTGATCGCCATACTCGATTCTGTCGGTATCAAACAGGCGATTTTTGTCGGACATTCCATGGGCGGGCTGATATCTCAGGAGATTACATTTTGCCGGCAGGACAAGGTGATGGCCCTGGTCCTGCTGGGGACCATCTGCTTAACCAGTAAACAACCATTTAGCGTCAGAATAATGAAGCGATTTTCCCCGTTATTATTGAGTTTGATCCCCGTACCTGTGCGTTCCTACTTGAACGGGCCTGCCGCCGGGAAACAGTCACAAACCAGAAAACAGGCCCGGGAACTTGCGCGTAAGGTACCTAAAAAGGATGCCTGTGCCATATGGAAAGCCATTACCTGCTCCGATCATTATGAGCCGGATTATCATATCAAACCACCGTTACTGCTCACCCATGGAGAATATGACACGCTGGTGGGACTGGGTGTTATCAAACGGCTGATGCCCAAATGGGCGGCACAGGAAACAAGCTGTCGTTATATTGTTGTGCCGGACGCCGGCCATAATGCCTGTAAAGACAATCCGGGATTCTTCAATTCCATGTTAACGGATTTCTTGCATGATTTAAATTTGGAATAGAAGATATGTTGAAAATCAGCAGAAATAATTAGGCTTGCAATCTTAAATAAAATGTTTAACATATAGCAAAATAATTACTTATGGGAATAAAGGTGATCAAGGATGGCCAGAAAGAAAATTGACATTATCGAACAAATCATGGGTAACGCCCAGGATGTTTATGACAAAATCAACCGGCGGCGCAAGCCTAAGATGAGAATCCCGGTGCGCAGCCTATCCAATGTGGCGTTCCGGCCGCGTGTGGGTTATTTCGAACTGAAGGGCAATGTTAAGGAACGGACATTAACCGTGAATACGGTCAAGACCTTTGCTCAGACCCTTAAAATGATGGCTCTGAGCAAAGAATTAATTCAAAGCGACGACATTGCCACCAAGAGGGAAGCCTATTATATCAGCAAAAACTGGGCGGAGGCCGCTTTCAAGGAACAGCCCGAGTCAGATACGGTTATGGAGGATATCGAGGCCATGTTCCTGGTGATCCGGGAACAATTACGGTTTGTGCCGGAAGAAAAGGGCGGTGAAATCGCCGGCCGCCTCGTTGTCATCGACCGTGACGGTCAGGGTAAAAAACTGGAAATCGACTGTACCCGATTCGGTTCCGGGGCTTATTCCATCCCTATCGACGTGGAACATCTGCAATTTCGCAGCCGGGCCAAATTTATCCTGGCCATTGAAACCGCCGGTATGTTTCAGCGTCTGGTCAAATATGACTACTGGGACAAAACTAACTCTATCTTAATCAGCATGGGAGGTGTGCCTACCCGTGCCTGCCGTCGATTTATCCGCCGGTTGAGTGACAGCCTTAAAATACCGGTTTACGCCTTTGTCGATGGTGATCCCTATGGCTATTTTAATATTTACCGTACCCTGAAAGTGGGTTCCGGTAATGCCGCTCATTTAAATCAGTATTTCTGTGTACCCCAGGCCCATTTCCTCGGGGTGACTCCCCAGGATATCAAAGATTATGATTTACCCACCCATCCTCTCAAGGAAGTGGATATCAAACGGGCCAAAGATGCCCTGAAAAATGACCCCTTTGTCCAGCATTATAAGCCCTGGCAGCAGGCCATTAATCAGATGCTCAAAGCCGGTGTGCGTGTGGAACAGCAGGCCTTTGCCAAATATGGTCTGGATTTTGTGGTTAATAATTATTTACCGGCCAAGTTGAAAAAAGTTAAGGATTTTTTACCTTAAATGGCGTCTCTATTAACACCAGGGAATCGTGATGGATAATAAAATCGTTAATAATGAAATAGAACAATCCACCAAACCACCCTCACGCTGGATTTGGTTAGGCTGTACTCTATTGGTTATAGCGGCCGGTCTCCACAGTGCCAATCGAATTGTCGGTGGGGGAGATACCTGGGTGGCCATGGCATGCGGCCGCTATACGCTCGGGGAATGGGCCGCTGGTCAGCCGGATCGCACCTGGCAGATGAAATTCCTTGACCTGTTCGGAATCCATATGACCAAACGTGACCCGCTGGGAGCCGAAACCAGGCCTTTTATTCCCGGCGACAAGGAAAATTTCGGCTGGGTCAACCAGAACTGGCTGACTCATGTTATGTTTTATAAAATGAAAAGTGCCTGGGGTGAGGATGATCAAACTGTTTCCAAAGGGGAGGGTCTCATTGTCATCTATAAACTGCTTCAGGCTGTTCTGACGGCGTTATTTGCCTATTGGGCGGCCAGGGTTCTGGGGGCTCATCCCTTACTGGCCTCTGTCGCAGCGGCATTTGGCATTCTGCTGAGCAGATCCTTTGTGGATCTGCGACCTAATGTCAGTACGATTCTCTTCGCCGCCATCATGATATGGGCACTGGCGAATTGGAAAAAGAATCGATATTGGGCCCTGTCCGTAATGATACCGGTTATGATTCTCTGGACGAATGTCCATGGTGGTTTTATTTATGCCATCTTTTGTTTTATCATCATGGCCGGCGGTCATATTCTGCAAACCTATCTGGGTAAATGGTCCTACTTCCTTTTTCTGGGAGGAATCATTGTCATTATCGTATTCTTTATCATTGGTGTATCACATCTGTCTGACTATCTGGACAACTTTGAGAAATTAAACGAAGCAGGGATAAAGTCTGATAAGGATTTCACCGAACAAAAAATAATGTGTTATTCCCTGCAAATAATGTGGATACTATTTATTATCGGCGCCGCGGCGGTCGCATTAATGTCTTTGATACGATTTTCCTCTATAGACAATTCCTGCTTTTATCAGGCCAAACCGCGCGGACTTCATTTTATACTTGGAGGCCTTCTGGCAGTTATCGTGATCCCGGCTATCTTTACTCCCTTTGGCTGGGAAAACCTGACCCACCCCTTAATCGTTATGTTCGGTGATGAGGGAGAAAAATGGCGCCGGGTCATTGAATGGCGTCCTATCTGGGACATCAACGGTTTTGGTGAGGCACGGTGCTATGTGGTCTTTCTGGCTCTTTTTTTCACACTCTTTCTGGTAAAGTGGTTTCTATTCTTTACCAGACCCGCACCGGTTCAGACCCGGAAAAAAAGAGCGCCATCGTCTCCTTTAAATGAATACTGGCCTAAAATTGACCTGGGCTTTCTGGGTATAATAACCCTGACGGTTTATATGTCCATTACCTCGCGTCGTTTTGTTTTTCTGGGAGGTGTGGTTCTGGCGCCGTTCATGGCTCAGATGGCCCAACAGATTATTGATATGATCCGCCTGCGCAGGTCCTACTATCAGTCACAGACCGTTGAATTGAATCCTATGCCTCGTTCTCTGGCCCATGTCGGAGCTGTTCTGGCATTCACGGCGGCGGCGGCTGTATCGCTGATTTTTATTCTGGCGATGCGGGATATTTATTATGGCCCTCCGGCGGATGGTCAGGAACGTACGGTATTTCGGCGTATGGTCGGTATTACCGACCAGCCGGTGGAAGCCATGAAATTTATGAACGCCAACCGGATCAAAGGCGTGGTCTTTAATGAATGGACCAACGGGGGATTTATCTGCTTCAGTCAAACGCCGGATGCCCGGACCGGTTCCCCTCCCTGTAAGGTGTTCATGGACGGCCGGGCCCAGGCCGCTTATACCCTGGACCATTTTGAGTACTGGTCCACGCTGAAAAACGTGCCTCGAAAAATATCACCCGAACAATATGACAAGGTTGAGGTCCTGGCCAAATATTTGGATATGTCTCCCACAAGTAATGATTTTTATCAATTACTTTATTATCCCTCGCCGGAGAAATTTCCGAACGCCGGAATCTATAACAATGTTATAGAAAAACGAGATGAATATCTTTATCTGGCCAAGAGTAATCCGATCCTGTTAGAAAATGTCCTGGAGTTTGAGGGTGTCAATGCGGCTCTGATTTCACGGAAACGGGATGCCTACCAGGCCCAGTTCAATATATTCGGGCGTATGCCGAAATGGTCTTTAATCTATATCGACGACAGAAATGCCCTGTTTATGAGACTGGATGACCCGCGCAACAGTCATATCATCCTCCAGAACATTGATAAGCTGGTTTATCCCGGGGATCTTGTCCGTAATTATTCCCTGGGCTACATATTCTCCCATAGCACAAATCGGACTATTGCCCGGGACGGCGTTCAAAAATTAATGGCTCTTGATCGTTATGTGCGCGATGAATATTTTTTGATTTACAGATTCGGTAAAAGCCTGAACATGGAGGATGAGCTATTCAAATACTATAGTCAAAAACGGGACTATTATAAAAAACTGGTGGACGACAGGGAACCGTTTGGACGCTTGGTTAATGTGACTTCCATGATCGCTGTCTGCGAGTATCTGGCCAAGCTCTCTCAAAGTCAGAGTCAACTCCAGGAGGCTCAAAAATACCGGCAGGAAGCCAAGCACTATAAAGAACTGCTGGAAGAACAATCCTCAACTAATAAAATAAAGGCATGGTTCTGGTGACTGAATCCAAAATAAGTATATCGGTCTTTTTTCCCTGCCATAATGAAGAAGGCGCCATAGAAACGCTGACCCGTCAAACGCTCGAGGTGCTTTCTTCCATTAGCGATGATTTCGAGGTTATTATTGTCAATGACGGCTCCACGGATAATACCGCCCAAATCGCTGATACCCTGGCTCGGGACAATCCCCGAATCCGGGTCGTGCATCATCCGCATAATCTCGGGTACGGCGGCGCCCTGCAAAGCGGATTTCGCGCAGCCACCAAAGAGTGGGTCTTTTATACCGATGGTGACGGCCAGTTTGATATAAACGAACTGCCGGGCCTGCTCGATCTGACCGAAAAATTCGATATTATCACCTGCTATCGCATCAATCGCCGGGAATCGTGGCTGCGTAAATTCAACGGGTGGGCCTGGGGCAGGCTGGTGTGTTTTGTCTTCAACTTCAAACTCCGCGATATAGACTGTGCCTTCAAATTATACCGCCGGGAGATATTTGACCGCATTCAAATGAAAAGCATGGGAGCGTTAATCGACACTGAAATACTGGCCCGCGCCCAACGCGCCGGCTTCACCATGACCCAGCGCGGCGTCACACACCTGCCCCGCACCACCGGCCAACAAAGCGGCGCCAAACTCAAAGTCATCCTCCGCGCCTTCAAAGAACTCTTCAAACTAAGACGCGATATACTTTCCGATTCACCCAAGTAAATCAAGAAATGTGTTTTGTTTTTAGGATACTATCGGATATTTTTAGGATTTATTAATTTTTTATTTGCCAAAGGTAAATAAAGAGGTATAATTTATTTAACCCGGATATTTCATAGATATAGCAAAAAAAATCCTATTTTGAGATACGGCT
>JAFGHE010000056.1 GCA_016930295.1 Sedimentisphaerales bacterium | reverse complement strand
CTACCGTCAAAAGTGGATATTGGCACTTAAAACCGTTGTTTTTAATCCAGAAACAAGCGTTCGCAATACTTTTGACGCTGGCGTCTATAATCACTCTGCAAAAAAATTGCAGGCTAAATCAACTATTTAAAATCATCTACTGCCGATCAACTTGAAAATTTCATAATAGAATGCATCATAGGTATATTCATCGCTCGAACTGCTCAGGTCTATACTCTCGTTGGCAAACCATTCCCATGCTGTATTTTCGTCAAAGACCGTCTCATCTTTGCAAAGGCTGACATGAGCATCGGGATATAAAGCGTTAACACTGTAATTACTGGACTTATGATAAAAATTATCAGAGCTTTTGTTTTTTTGATGACTCAGATTACTCCGACCATGCAGGATATCCGTAGCATATGGCAAATCAGGATCAAGGGAATCAAACTTTTGGGCAGGTTTTAACCTGTAATCGTCCCACTGGACTCCACTTTTTGGTATTGTAAAATAGGTATATCCAATCCGAACCCATTGATTACTTCCATTAGTCGTATTATACACCTGCGGCAGTGAACCCCACGGCAGTGGATTGGTATAGGATTCATATCGTGTCCAATCATTTCTATTTGCCGGACAATAGAAACATTCCGGAGTTTCCATAAATCCTTCTTCATACAGCAGGGCCCATCGCAAGGGGATTGGATCTCCGTTGTCATCAAGGTAATTAGAGTCACCCCGGTATGCAGCGTAAGCATGTGATTCCGGATTACCGTATTTATCCTCCGCTGCCGGAAGTTTTTCAAAAGCCAGGGAATACTCGGTCATGGCTAACCCGACCTGGTGAAGCCGCGTGGCGCAAACGGTAATTTTGGCTTGGGACCTGGCCATATTCAGGGCGGGCATGAGTATAGAAATCAACAGCGCAATAATCGAAATAACAACCAATAATTCGATTAATGTGAATGCATGTCTCTTTTTCATTCGATTACACATCGTCAAATCCACCTTTCAGTTAAAAATAATTCAATTCGACTGAATTAATATCACTCCAAAATAACGTATTCTAACCTATATTATAGAAAAATTCCGGATTTCCCTTCAAGTGTATTTTGCGTTTTTTTTAAAGCTATTTTGCGCAAAACAGTGCACTTCTGCCCTGTCACCGTACAACCCATTAGTGAGCTGCGGGACCCCGCAGCACGCGCCCAAAAATCGACCGCGGCTAATACACGTCTGCCGGAACGCTCTTGGCGGTCTTGATAGTCTCCATATAAGTGACATAGGCATTGAGCATCCCCCTTTTCTGTGCCATCATAATCACTATAGGTATCATACTTGTTAAAATGACCATCGGACAAATGGACCAAATGTCACAAAAATTGAAGGCAATTTTAAAATTTTTCAAACTTCAGGCCAATTCCTTCCATGAGCTGCCCTCAAAAATGATTATTGGTAATTAAAAATGCAGCTTAACTGCTTATCATAAAGTATTTTACGGCGATAACGCATCTTCCTGAACCTCAGGTCGTCAGTTCGAGTCCCGCCAAGCGTAATTTTGTAACTCATTCGCATTTAATCCTTTACAATTTCAGCCGCCTGGGGAGAACATGCCGATTTGGGACCATTTTGATAAAAGTAGGTTATTCATCACCTGATAGTGCAAGGATGCCACCGTCATCTGGGGCCAACTGCGTAAGAAACTCTAATATAATTCCACGGGCCTGTGTAAATCCTTCGACGGCCAGACCGGCCTGCCCAATGAGGTGGACGGCATCAATACGACTCGAACCTGCGACCAATGGATTATGAGTCTGATTTAATGCTCATTTCCTTCTGTTTCAATTTACTTAAGCACAAGTCAGCACAATAGTTATCGAAATTATATCGTGTGTTGACTCGTGCTGTTTTATATCAGAATGTACCGATTTACTCGCGAATAGCCCGCGCATTGAGAATACATTGAATTTTTTATATTTGTCAGCGGCAGCAGGAGACCTTAGACTATTTCAGTCCCTTGGAATTTGAAGACAGGTCAAAATGGACCGAGGTCAGGAGATACGAAGGCCTCTCTTGGAGTATCCTCTATCCATTGAGTAGTATAGCTGGAGCATTGGAATGCGCGTGTTAATCGTTGAAGATGAAAACAAGCTGGCCCGTAATATTGCCAGGGCTCTGACTGAAGCGGCTTCTTTCGCGGTAGATATTTCCAGCGACGGCGAAGATGGCCAACATATGGCTACCACCAATCCCTATGATCTTATTATTCTCGATCTTATGCTACCCAAAATCAACGGTCTGGAAATCCTGCAGAACCTGCGTCACAGAGGACACCATACGCCGGTGCTCATCCTGACCGCCAAAAGCATGAAGGAGGATATCATACGAGGCCTGGATCTGGGCAGTGACGATTATCTCACCAAACCGTTTGAGATGGCAGAATTAATAGCCCGCTGTCGGGCACTGATTCGGCGGGTGTATGACCGTCCCAATCCCGTCATACAGATAGGCAATATATCCATTAACATGGCCAGTCACACCGTAACCTTTAAGGGTAAGCAAGTCATGCTGCCGGCAATGGAATACCGACTGTTGGAATATCTGGCTTTACGACTTAATCAACTGGTGTCCAAAACGGAGATCCTTGAACATCTGTATGATTTTGATGCAGAGAATTTTTCTAATGTAGTGGAGGTTTACGTTTCAAATCTGCGCAAGAAATTTGATCCGGGTCCTCACCATGTATTAATTCATACGGTAAGAGGACAGGGATATATCTTAGGAGACATACCGCAATGAAGAATCGGCCTTTGAAATGGTGTTTGTCCCTGCTGATTTGTGTTGTGCTCATGTCAACGATTATCACACTATCCATCGTTGCCTATGTGGAACTGGAAGAGGCGCTGCTGAGAAATATAGATCCTGTACTAAGAACAATGGCCGAGGAGATTCTGGCCAAACTTGATGAACCGGGAAGCCTTGAGCCTAACCAGTCTGAATTTCCTTCCATTACAGGGTGGTACACCGGCGGTCGTTATTCCAATCAATATCGTATCTGGATGGATGGAAGTAAGGAAAAATTGCTCGCCAGTGATATATCCGACAAAAGGTATGGTCGTCTGTTTACGGACCTGCCTGAGGATAATCGGCCGGAAATCAGCAAATTTACGTTTTTCAATCTGAATCGAAAGGATTACCAATACCGGGCGGTCTGGACACGCATTCCTTTCCGGCAGGGAATAGCCAATATTCTGGTCGCCGGTTCCAGTCGTTATGCTTATCATGAGATGGAAGAGTTTCTCCAACTGTTAATTATCCTGGGCGGGAGTTTGCTGCTGGGCGCCCTGCTGTTGGTGCCCCTGATTGTGGCCTGGGGGATGAATCCCATCGACCGGGTAGCTGAGTCGATCAGACACATTACCTACAAAAACCTGGGACAGGATAGTCTGCAGGATATGGACATTCCGCAGGAATTATTACCTATTGTGGAGTCATTAAGCGACATGTTGGCCCGGCTGGATCAGGCGATACAGCAGCAAAAACAATTTACGGCCGATGCTTCGCATGAGCTGCGTACCCCCCTGGCGATTCTCAAAAGTACTATTCAGACAACGAGCATGACCGCACGGGACGTGACAGACTATACCAGGGCTCTGGAAGATACCCTTCAGGATGTGAATCGTATGGAACAATTGGTTGAACAGTTACTCTGCCTGGCCCGGATTGATGAAGACCGGGGATCAGTGAAAACAACCCGGATAGCACTGGATGACCTGTTGACGCCTCTGATGGAGAGCTTTAATGCCAGGGCAGCATCACAAGGCGGAAAGGTAACATATAACCCTATTCCGACCTGTATCCAGGGAAATGAAAACGAATTAACTCAATTATTCACGAATATTCTGGACAACGCCATTAAATATGGGCCGCTCGACGGAACAATACATGTAACCATTGAAAACGAGGATAATTATGTGACTGTCTGTGTCCATGATGAAGGGGGTGCTATCCCGCCGGAGGTGCTGCCACATTTATTTGACCGTTTTTACAGGGCTGAATCGTCGCGATCGCGTTCTACGGGGGGGGCAGGGCTGGGGCTGGCTATTGCCCGGGAAATAGTGCATCGTCACAGGGGAAAGATTGAAATTACTTCAGAGCCTCAGACAGGCACGTCGGTTTATGTACGGCTGCCCAGATTATAAATCCTCTTATTGAATATATTTTCTCATTTTTTTGTGTTCTTAAGGTTGGCTTAATGTTCTTTCAGGTAAACTAACCCACGTTTGATGAAATGTGTGGGAGAGGATGCCCGCAGTGTAGCGATTTTTATGCCAAAAAGGGGCAAATTAAATGAGAAGGCACAGCCGGGTGACGTTGTCACTAATATAACTCAGTCGGGGATCGGGGATATTTTCCTGTTGGCCATAGAAAGAATAAATGAAATCGACCAGGATGTACATTTCCATATGGTATTACGTATTGGCACTGCTAAGTGCTGCTCTGGCAACAGGCTGTCGGTCGTTTCCGGAGATTGAGGACGGATTAAGAAATCTTTCTTCGGATGGCATTGTCCCCATCGGGATTCCGGCTTTTGGCCGGGTTGACGACGGATTATATCGTGGAGGACAGCCGAGCGAGCAGGGTTTTTCAGAACTAAAACAAATGGGAATTAAAACGGTTATATCTTTGAAAGTCTTTGGTTCCGACCGAAAGTATCTCGTGCCGCTTGACATGCAGTATGAGCATATTTCATTCAAGAATTACCATCCGGAAGATGAGGATGTGATGAAGTTCCTGAAGATTGTGACGGAGCCATCTAATCGGCCGGTTTTCCTGCATTGCCATGAGGGAACCGACCGTACGGGTATGATGGTGGCAGTTTACCGAATCGTGGTGGAAGGATGGACCAAAGAGCGGGCCCTGGCGGAGATGAAGGCCTTTGGTTTTAATGAGATATGGGGATCGCTGGAGAATTATATCGAAGAATTAGACGTGTCGAAAATAAAATACGAACTGACCTCTACAGAAAAACATCCGTTGATTACAGATGTTTAGGAGACAGAGAGTTTTAAATGCTTACAGATAAAAAAAAATTAATATCTGATACCATGACTGAAAAGGACTCTCAATGGCCGACTCTTTTTCTGTACCTGGTGGCGTTTTTTCTCCTGTTTTGGGGTTTGGGTGGTCGTAGTTTATGGGGATCGGAGGGCCGCTGGGCGGAAGTGACCCGGGAGATGCTGCTGACCAAAGACTTTTTTCATCCCACAATCGGGGGAGAGCCTTATTACGACAAGCCGTTACTTACATACTGGCTGATCGCGGCCTTGGTTGGGATAACGGGAATCCTCAATGAATGGATTGTACGAATCCCCAGTGCCTTTTTTGGATTGGTAACTGTCTGGGCCACGGTTCAACTGGGAAGGCGTTTGTGGTCCCCGAGGGTGGGTCGGCTGGCTGGCTGGCTGGTGTTAACCAGCTACGGGCTTATCTTCTGGTCCCGGACGGCGGCGGCCGATACGGAGAACCTGGCCGCGATTACCCTGTGTATCCTCTGGTACTGGGCACGGCGGGACCGGCCCGGCTTCGTCACGTTTTTTATCTTTTATCTGATAGCGTTTCTGGGCGCTTTGACCAAAGGGCTTACCGCCGTGGTGATACCCATCGTAGCCATTCTGCCCGATCTGCTGCGGGAGAAGCGATGGAAGCATCTGCTGCGGATTTCCCATCTTTTGGCTCTGGTCCTGGCAGGCGGGATATATCTTGGTCCTTTTGTCTATTCCTCGATGAGCCAGACGGAAAGTTATCAATCCAGCGGACTGGCACTGGTTTTTCAGGAAAATATTTTACGGTTTTTCAATCCTATCGACCATAAAAATCCTTTCTATATTTACTTTTATGCGGTCCCGCTGCTGATTTTGCCGTGGGCGCCAATCTGGGTGGCCAGTCTGGCGGGCATGCTGCCGATCTGGAAAGAACTGGATAAGAAGACCCGCTGGCTGATAGCCGCGATGGGCATGATATTTCTGTTTTTTACTTTATCGGGTTCCCGGCGTGAGTATTATATACTCCCCATCATCCCGCTGTGCGCCCTGTGCATGGCGGTTTTTCTGATCCACATCGTCCACGAACGGACAGTACAGGCGCGTGCCTGGGGCATCACGATACAGAAGTATCTGGGTACCGGACTGATTCTCTGTGAAATAGGACTGCCGTTTGTTTTACTGTTTCTAAAAATGAGGAATCATTTTGAATTTTTTATAAGGGTGGGCGAATCGGGAATTATCGTGGCTATCGCCGTATGCCTGGGCCAATTACTGGCCGACCGATGGACGGCAAGACATAATAAGGGCGATTCCCGGGAGGTTCAATCTATGGCAGGTCTGATAGCCATAACTACGATTGTTTTCGCCGGTTTTTTTCTATGGCAGCAACCGATCATAGATACCTATCGGACTGAGCGTCCCTTTATTGAGGAAGTAAAAGCCCGGTCAGCCGACTGGCCTACCGATAGTATTGGATTTTTCCCAAAAAACGATGCCAAACTGCTTTTCTATCTGGGTAAGACAGAACCAATCCATGGATTAAAAACCGCATCAGACTGGGATCATTTCGTATCTGCCCCGGGAGCTAAATTACTGATTATGCAAAGAAAGTACGAGGAAAAGGTTCCACCGGAATATCAGCATTTTTTACAGATGCTGCCGGATATAGAGGAAAATACTCAGCCCTGGGATTCGGTATCATCCCGGCGTAAAAAGTGGCGTGTATGGATTTTACCGGGTCAGCCTGACGTTATGGATTCCATTACCAAAAGAGAGGAGGTGCCGCGCTATGCGAACTGAATTTTTACCTTTTTCCCGGCCATCTATCACGGAAGAAGATATTGCCGCCGTCGCAGATGTTTTGCGTTCGGGCTGGATCACCACCGGCGCCCGGGCCGCGGAATTTGAAAACCATTTCCGTGATTATGTCGATAGCCGCGGCGCGTTGGCTATAACATCCGCCACGGCGGGCATGCATCTGGCCCTGAAAACGATGGGTATCGGTCCTGGTGATGAAGTGGTTACGCCCTCCCTGACCTGGGTTTCCACGGTAAATCTAATCGTTCTGGCCGGGGCGACTCCCGTCTTTGCTGACATTGACCGGGACACGCTGATGGTCGATGCGGAGACGATAAGGCCATGCCTGACCGACAAGACGCGGTTGATTATTCCCGTACATTTTGCCGGGGCCCCGGCGGATATGAACTCCATCCGGGCACTGGCACAGGCCCATGATATTGGCATCATCGAAGATGCCGCTCATGCGGCGGGTACGTACTATGACGGCGAGCCGGTGGGCCATACCGGAACAGCGATTTTCTCATTTCATCCGATCAAGAATATAACCACATGCGAAGGAGGGATGTTCTGCAGCGACGATGCGGAACTGCTGGAGCGGGTTAGACGGCTGAAGTTTCATGGCCTGGGAGTCGATGCCTACGACCGGCAGACCCAGGGCCGGTCCCCCCAGGCCCAGGTCCTGGAGCCGGGTTATAAATACAACCTGCCGGATACCCTGGCAGTTCTGGGGATAAGACAACTGCAGCGTCTGGATGAGTTTAATCGCAAACGCACGCAGTTGGCGCTATATTACCAGGAGCAATTAAGTGAGATCGAGGAGATTATACCGCTGCGCGAGCCTTCTTATTCGATGCGACATACCTGGCACCTGTTCATCGTGCGTGTGGACATGGACAGGGCCGGTTTGAGCCGGGATGATTTCATGAGTGAATTGAAAAAACGTAATATAGGCACCGGCCTGCACTTTCGCGCAGTGCATCAGCAAAAATACTATCAGGACCATATGGCCATGTGGTCCGGAAAACTGCCCAATACGGAATGGAATTCGGATCGAATCTGTTCGCTTCCGTTGTTTCCGGATATGGAGCCGGAAGATATTGATGATGTCGTGGAATCAATTAAAGAGGTTTTGTCAGAAAAGGGAATATAAGAAATTTACAGTTATATTCAAGGTCAGAGGAAATATTTAATGCTATTGAGTGCATGGTTATGAAGCGTCTTCAGAACAATATATCGACCATAATATTCTGGGCTGTAGCGATTTTTCTCACCCTGTGGTCCCTGGGCAATAAAGGATTATGGGGTCCGGAAGACCGATGGGCGGAAGTGGCCTGGGAAATGATGCTTACCGGCGATTATTTTCACCCCAGTATGAACGGTGAACCCTACTTTGACAAGCCACTTTTAAGTTACTGGCTTATCGTGGCCGTGGCTGAAATTACTGGTCGTCTCGACGAAGCGGTAGTACGGATTCCCAGTGCCCTTGCCGGTCTGGTCGCACTCTGGGCCACCGTTTCCCTGGGTCGAAAGTTGTGGTCGGACAAGGCGGCGAAAGGCGCCGGGTGGATGCTTCTTTGTTCCTACGGATTTCTGTTTTGGGCCCGTACCGGCGAGGCAGATATGGAAAACATGGCGGCTATCATTCTGGCCGTGGCCTGGTACTGGTCCCGGCGGGAAAAACCCTGTTTTTTCAGTTACCTGGTCTTTTACTTCATTTGTTTTATCGGAGCACAGACCAAAGGTCTGGCAGCCGTGGCGATTCCCATTATTGTTGTTTTTCCTGACCTGTTGAGGGAGAAACGCTGGAAGTCTTATTTTTCTGTTTCCCATGGTTTTGCTTTAGTTTTAGGGATTTCCCTGTATTTAGCTCCCTTTATCTATGCGGAAATGACCCGAAGCGGCTATACGATCAGCGGTTTGTCCATGATATTTCGGGAAAATATCGAACGTTATTTTCAACCATTCGATCATAAGGAACCGTTTACGATTTATTTTTACAGTGTACCGCAATTATTGTTTCCGTGGATTCCGTTATTTGCCGCCGGGCTCTGGAAAGCGGCCATCAGCATGAAGAAGCTGGAATGGCCCCGGAAATGGCTTACGATTTCAACGGTATTAATTTTTCTCTTTTTCGCCCTGTCCGGTTCACGCAGGAGCTATTATATCCTTCCCATTCTTCCCTTTTGCGCCCTGCTGGCGGCTGGTTATCTGGATATGGAAAAAGAGGAGAAATGGAAACAGCTTGTTTTGAAAATTCAGACGGGTGTAATAATAGCGATTTTAATCGCGGATATGTTAAGTCCGGCCCTGGCCCCAAGGTTAAAAAACGGCATGGAATTTATTTTCACCGGCGAATTTATATTCTCAACGTTTTTGCTTGGGTTCCTGGCCCTGGGCGTTCTGATCATGTCGTTTCTTTATCCGAGACCTTTACTTTATCTGACGGGATCAGAAAAATCATTAGGTGCTCCGATTCTCATGTCGGTTATTTTAATAGGAGGTTTTTTCGTATGGCAACATCGGATATTGGATCAGTATCGCTCCATGAAATCCTTTAGCCTTGAAGTCAGGGCGGAGGTGGAAAAGGACACGTCCTGTCAAATTGCTTTCTATAATAAGATTCCCATCAAAATGTTGTTTTATCTTGGCCTGCCTGAACCGGCTCCAAAACTGACTGATGAGGAATCCCTTGGAAGTTATTTATATTCGGAAGGTGAAAAAAAGATATTGGTGGTACATAGTAAATATTACGCTGAACTGGCCAACTTATTTTCGAAAGAATCTTTAACGCATTTGGTTATAAAGGAGAAAATTTATCCATGGGAACAAACCCCAAAAAAATACGAAGCATGGATAGTGGACAGCGGCGGGAAATAATTCCGAGCCGCCAGGACACATCCGCGAATTCCGGCTTAATTATCGATAGAAGGTCGGCGAATGGAGTCTCCGGAAATGAAACTCCCGGCAGGGAAAAAGATGAATTCAAGGCCGAAAAAACAGCCATAAAATTATCCCTGGTAATTCCGGTGTATTACGAAAAGGAAAATCT
>JAFGHE010000055.1 GCA_016930295.1 Sedimentisphaerales bacterium | reverse complement strand
TACTCCGCCGGCGCCTCATGCTTCAGCGGTTACCCGGCCTGGTTCCAGTTATCACAATAATATTAAAATTTATGGGTGGCATGCCTATATCCGCCTCAGGTGGATTTAGGCATGCTCATTCCAAATTGTACCACGGTCGTGTCGGCCGTGGTAAACGGAGTACTTTATTTTCCGTGAGGATTCAACATGCTTTTCCTCTCCGACGCCAAGATAACCATCCGCGAACCAGGAAACATCCAGGTCGAAGGAAAACTCAAACCTTACAAAGTCAGAATCAACCACTTCCTCACCGACCTGGGCCTCGAACACACCACCATTAAACTCCGCTTCGGAAAATACATATTCTCCAACCATATCACCCCCGAAACCCGGCAGCGCATCCTAAACTTCCTCTTCAACCAATGTCCTATTATAAAATAAAGTCTTCTGTTGATATTCGCAACTGACAGTTTCAGGCGTTTGTGGAAGTAATATTTTACTTAAAACTCTTTTATTTCCCGCTATAATAGCTAAAATGCTATTTTTAATTTTATCATTAGTGGTGCCTGTTAATTATGCCCGGCAAGCGAATAGACAGTCATACGATTAAAATCCTGGAATTTGAACAGGTCATCCGGATCTTGCAGTCCTACGCCGCCAGCGACCTGGGGCGCGAGGCGGCAGGGGGGCTCTATCCTTCCGTGGATGCCGAATGGATAAAGGCCCGGCTGGCCGAAACCACCGAACTCCGCAAGCTCCTCGAACTGGGCTACCGTCTGCCCCTGGCCGGCCTGTATGATATCCGCCAAATCGTAACCCATATCGGGGAAAAACAGACCGTCCTGGAACCCGAGGAACTCATCCGGATCAGCGATACCATCGCGGTCAGCGGCAAACTCAAAAATTTCTTCCTCCAAATCCAGGATGTCGAAGATGTCGATACCCTGATGCTCTCGGTTCATACCCTGGCGGATTTTGAGGACATAGTCCGCGAAATAAACCGCTGTATCGAAAATGAAAAAACCATACGTGATAACGCCTCCGAAAAACTACAGGAAATCCGCAAATCAATCGGCCATCTGGCCTCGCAGATTCAAAAACGCTTTCGGGAGATTGTGGCCAACCCCGAGATCCGCCGGGCCGTGGCCAATGAAAATTTCCTCACCCGGCACGGCCGCGCCGTCGTGCTGGTCAAGACCAACTACCGTCACTACATCCCCGGCATGATCCTGGACCGCTCCAATACCGGTGAAACCCTCTATATCGAACCCTATGAACTCGCCTCGCTCAGTAATGAACTCGAAGATACCCTCTTCGCCGAAAAGAAGGAAGTCGAGCGCATCCTGCGAGATTTAACCCGCCTGGTCCTCGAACATCGCCACGACATTCTCAAGACCATCAAAGTTCTCAGTCATATTGATCTGACCTGTGCCAAGGCCCGCTACAGTATAGCCTTTAATATGTCGGCTCCCGAGGTTCAGCCGGACGGTTTTCTGCTCATACGTTCCGCACGCCATCCCCTGTTGTTGCAGTGGGCCGCTTCCAAAGGCGAAAAAACCGTCCGGGACGTTCTCGATGAAGTAGTGCCTGTCGATGTGCGATTAGGTAAAGATTTTGATATGCTGCTGGTGACCGGCCCGAATACCGGCGGCAAAACCGTAACCCTCAAGACCATCGGACTGATCAACCTCATGGCACAGGCAGGCATGCATATCCCGGCCTGGCCCGATTCACAGATTCCCGTCTATCGACAGATATTTGCCGATATCGGCGATGAACAGAGTATCCAGCAAAGCCTGAGCACCTTTTCCGCACATATTACCCAAATCGTCAGGATAATGGAAAAAACCAACGACAAAACCCTGGTCCTTTTGGATGAACTGGGCGCCGGCACCGACCCCAACGAAGGGGCGGCCCTGGGCACCGCTATCCTCGATAATCTGCTCGCCCATAAATGCCATACCGCCATCACTACCCATTTAGGCACCCTGAAAAATTACGCCTACACCACCGACCGCGTGGAAAACGCGTCCGTACGATTCGATGTCAACACCATGAAACCAACCTACGAATTAATCATCGGCACGCCCGGCAGCAGTAACGCGCTCATCATCGCCCGACGCCTGGGCATGGGCGCAAAACTTATCACCCGCGCCAAAACACTGCTCGACCACCAGTCAGACAACACCTCTAATCTGATCAACAAGGTCCAGGCCACTCGCCAAAAGGCAGAACACGACAGAAAACAGGCACAAACATTACTGGATGAAGTAAAGGGCATGCAGATCCTGGCCTCGGAACGACTCGAACGCGCTTCGGAAGAAGGTAAAAAACTCAGAGATCAGGCCGACAAAATGATTGACCAGTCCATACGCCAGGTACGTACCCTGACGGATAATTTTATTCATGAAATGCATAACGCTCCCCATCCCTGGCTCCAGAAAGCCGAGCAGTTCAGAGACGCTATTCATCAGGCGGCCGACGCCACCCCACTGGCCCAGCGACAGCAGCAATTTCTGGAAACCGTACGATCCGGCGATACGGTGTATATCTTAACCTTTCATCGCGAAGCCATTGTCCAGCGTATCCGACGCAAACGACGCATTATGGTCCTGCTCATGGACGGAAAACAAATCGAAGTGCCTTTCTCAGAAATCTGGCAACCCCTCCAGAATTAATAATCCTTGACAAGTCGACAAATTTTTTATATAATATATTGCAGTATAAGACTATATTTTTAAAGCAGTTAGATAGAAAATAGTGTTTTTCAAGAGAAATATACCAAAGCCTGACAATGCAAAGTGAGGTTAACTGAGGAGTTGCTTAGGATGCATTCTATCCATCTTTTCCTACGACGTTTCCTGGCCGTAATCCTTTTAACAGGTCTTGTTTTTTCGACACAAATCGTTTATGCACAACAGGTCACAAACACTCTAACCATCAGCCATCTCCTGCTCAACGCCACAGTAGGACTTATTCGCCCCCCAAAAACACTCACCGACCCCCAGGCCACTGACGAAACAAAATCGCTCATGTCATTTCTGGTGGACCATTACAGTCAGAAAGTCCTCTCCGGCCAGCAGGATATGAACGAAATTAACTACATCCAGTCTGTTACCGGAAAAGAACCCGCCATCGGTGTCTTTGATTTAATGGATTACTCACCTTCACGTATCGAACACGGCGCCAATCCCACCGGCTATTCCGAAGATTGTATTGAATGGGCCGACTATGGCGGCGGCATGGTCAGTTTGAGCTGGCACTGGAATGCGCCTACCGATCTGATCGATGAACCAGGCGCAGAATGGTGGCGCGGATTTTACACCTTCGCCACTACGTTTGATATTGAAGCCGTACTGGCCGACCCGGAAGGTGAGAGATACCAGCTTCTGATTCGTGATCTGGATGCCATTGCCGTGGAACTGGAAAAATTCCAGGACGCCGACCTGCCCGTTCTCTGGCGACCGCTCCACGAAGCCTCCGGCGGATGGTTCTGGTGGGGGGCCAAAGGCCCGGGCCCCTTTATCGAGTTGTGGCAGCTTATGTACGACCGCTATGTCAATTATCACGGCCTGCATAACCTGATCTGGGTCTATACCGTTGGGGATCCCGTATGGTATCCGGGTAATGACTATGTTGATGTCGCATCCATGGATATTTATCCGCCCGACCCGGACACCAGTATGGTCTGGGAGTGGAACAATACCCAGTCTCGCCATGAAGGAGTTAAACTGGTTGCCCTCTCCGAATGCGGTATCCTGCCCGACCCCGATAGAATCAGAGAAGATGAGGTATGGTGGAGCTGGTTCTCCGTGTGGAATGGCGATTCCATTCATAATGTGGATCAGACCTTTCTCAATACGGTCTATCATGACCCGGATGTCATTACCCTGGATGAACTGATCGACTGGAAAAATTATCCGGTGGCCGGCGGCGCTCCGATCATATCAATAACGCAGCCTGCCGAAGGCGCAGAATTCCCTGAAAGTGCCGACGTCACCATTACCGCCGATGCCTCGGACCCCTGCGGCGTGGTCACCCTTGTGGAGTTTTTCCAGAATGACATCAAACTGGGAGAAGATACCTCCGCCCCGTACAGCGTTACCTGGCTTAGTGCATCCACGGGAATTCATGTCCTCACGGCCGTGGCCACCGATAACGATGGATTCAAAAGTGAGTCTCTGGAAATAAATATTACCGTCGGTAACCCGTTCCCGCCGGTCACTATGAAATTCGAAGCCGAAGACGCCGTCAGCGACGGACCCTCCTTCAGTACGAACTACTCCGGCTATTCCGGCACCGGCTCGATGTACTTTAACAGTGACGAAGGCGACGGTATTACCTTTACCGTCAATGCCGGCGAAGCAGTTATTTCTCCGCTGAACATCCGCTATCTCATCCCCAGTGGCTGGGGAAACAAGGATAACCGCGTCTATGTAAACGACGTACTGCAGGGGTCGCCTACCTTCACCGATACCGCTAGTGTCTGGACCGATTTCCCATTTGGAGATATATCACTCAATGCCGGACCCAACACCATCCGCATCGAACATTACTGGGGCTGGTTCTATGTCGATTATATCGAAGTAATCCTCCCACGTCTGGCTGGCGACTTCGACGGCGACGGCAATGTCGATATCGACGACCTCAATATCCTGGCCATATCCTGGCTCAGCTCCTACACCATGAACCACTTCAACAACATAGCCCAAACCTGGCTCCTGTCCCTGTAAATGAGTGCATATCAAAAAAATTAAACTGCTGCTGCCTCAGGAAAATCCCATCTCCCGCAGACTCTCCATAGTTAATTTGCCTTCCCCTTTTTTATGGCCAAGAATCTGATCTAATCGTTTACAGATCCATTTACTGATCAGGTCGGCTTCCAGGTTGACCTTGTCACCCGCCCGGCGGAGTTTAAGATTCGTTTCCTCCAGCGTCGTGGGGATCAGATACACACTAAAGCGATGCTCCTCCACATTGACAATCGTCAGGCTCACCCCCTCAATGGCCACCGACCCTTTTTCGATCATAAAATTCATCAGTTCCGCCCCGGCCGCAATCCAGAGCACATAGCTGGCACTGCCTTTTTCAATCCGGTCCACCGTGCCGATTCCATCCACGTGCCCCTGCACCATATGACCCCCAAATCGATCACCTGCGCCCAAAGCACGCTCCAGGTTAACCATGTCCCCGGTCTTTAAATGCTCCAGCGTACTGGCCCGGGTCGTCTCGGCCATCACGTCAAACTCGGCCGTCCGGTCTCTCAGCTTACTGATAGTCAGACACACTCCGTTGACACAGATACTGTGACCCACCCCGGCATCATCGGCCAGCTCACCCAGCGGAATACTGATCCGCCGGCCTGCACCGCCGGCCACATTCGACTTAACCGGCTGCACCGCTTCTATTAATCCGGTAAACATACACCATCATCCTTTTTCGTCAAGACCCGGCCCGCTCACACCACCGGATACAATAAAGGCCATCACATCCGAACTGTCAACGTCCAGGGGAGTGATCTGACTCCGGGGCACAATCATAATATTCCCCGCAAAATTATAGCTCTGGGGAAAATACACCGCCACGTCGTCTTTCAGATTCCAGAAATCCATATTCTTGCGCGTAATAAAACCCATGGCCCTCGTATTACTGTCCGGTACAATAGTGACCAGCACCGGCTGATCGAATTTCTTCTTGTCTCCCACAAACGCGCCGATCAAATCCTTGACCGATGAGTAAAGCAGTTTCACCAGGGGCAGTTTTTCAAATAGCTTCTCTATCAGCCGGATCAGCGGCCGCGTGATAAACAGTCTGGTTAATACTCCCACAAACAATATGACCAACAGGGAGATAACCACTCCCAGACCTGTTACCCACATCCCCAGAATCTCTTCCAGCGGACCCCGGACCAAACGGTCAATCGTCGTAAAGATCCAGTAGATAACATACACCGTGGCTCCCACGGGGATCAAAAAAAGGAGTCCGCTGACAAAATATTTAAATATCGTCTTCATTCCATGGCCTCCTGAGTTCGTTCTGTCTCTTTCGTACTATCGAACCTTTGATCACTATTTATCTTCACGTTTGTCAATCGGAATATAATGCCGCTCGTTATAGCCGGTATAAATTTGACGCGGCCGGGCAATGCGGCCTTTTTTATCTTCGACCACCTCCCGCCAGTGCGCAATCCAGCCGGGCAGACGGCCAATCGCAAAGATCACCGTGAACATGTTCGTGGGAATACCTATGGCACGCATGATCAATCCACTGTAAAAATCCACGTTCGGATAAAGGTTTCGCTCCTGGAAATAATCATCCTGCAAGGCCATTTCTTCCAGCTCCAGGGCAATATCCAGCAGAGGATCTGAATGCTTGAGCTTGGTAAAAAGCTTGTCGCACGCCATTTTCAGGATCCGGGCCCGGGGATCGTAATTCTTATACACCCGATGCCCGAAACCCATCAACCGGAACGGATTGTTCTTGTCCTTGGCCATTTCCACACATTGCTTGGCATCCATGCCGCCGTCATAGATATCTTCCAGCATCTTAATCACCGCCATATTCGCACCGCCATGTTGACGGCCCCACAACGCGCATACACCCGCCGAAATAGATGAAAACAGGTTCGCACCGGCCGAAGCCACTATCCGAACCGTGGATGTACTGCAGTTCTGCTCATGGTCCGCGTGCAGCATCAGCATCAGATCAATCGCACGCACCACTTCCGGCATGGCCTCATATTTCTTGTGCGGCACAGAAAACATCATGTGAAGAAAATTCGAAACATAACGCAATTCCGGCGCAGGATATATAAAGGGCTCACCAAGGGTCATCTTATACGAAAACGCCGCAATGGTACGTACTTTACTGATGATACGCGCCGCCGCCGCCTCCATCGCTTCATGAGCGTCCAGATCAGACAGTTCCTTATGATAACAGCCTAACGCATTGATCATCGCCGAGAGCATGGCCATCGGATGAGCGTTCCACGGAAATCCCTCAAAATGATTCTTCAGATTCTCATGCAGCATCGCATTGTCGGTCAGCAGTTCGGAAAACCGCGCCAACTGCTTCGACGAGGGAAGTTCTCCCCAGATTAATAAATAGGCCACCTCAATAAAAGTGCTGTTTTGGGCCAGGTCTTCAATCGGTATCCCCCGATAACGCAATACTCCTTTCTCCCCGTCTATAAACGCTATCGAACTGATACACGAACCAGTATTGGCAAAACCCGGATCCAGCGTGATACACCCCGATTGATTGCGTAACTGCGTTATATCAATACCATCCTCATTCTCACTGCCGGTTATTACCGGAAATGTGTATTCCTTACCATCTATTATTAATCTGGCTTCCTTAGTCACATCACTCTCCTAACTAACTATATAACAAAACGTTATAGTAACAATCGCCTTTCCTGGGTCTACCCCTCCCATAGGTTGTTAAGGGGGCTAACCTCTTAACCACTTAAGTTAAGCCCCGCTATCATACCACAGATTCCAAAAACTCTCAAGTAAACTATAATCAGAATTAATAGGCGCCCGAATTCAATTTTACCTGTAATCCTAGAAGGGGATATTTAAATTTTTCCCGGATTAAGGAAAAACAGGTAATGCCTACCCCAAAGACCAGGATTTATAAGTCCATATATAACAATATATTAAGGTGCAACATCGGCTGCATTCAAAATATTAAATTGCTTCGAGCCGTAAACACTCAATCGAGACCTGTAAAAAGTTGTTTAATTTCATCACAAGAGATGTATACAATTAAAATAACATGTTTACTTATTTCATCTTAAGGCCAATTATTTGAAAGGAAATGACCATGAATGAACAAAAAGGATTCTTTTCTGCTCTCTTTGATTTATCTTTTTCTGAATTTATCACCACCAGGATTATCAAATTATTATTTGTTATTGGCATCATTGGCGCTGTTATAGCAACTTTAATGTTGATTGTTAGCGGGCTCGCGTCAAGTTCCGGAGCAGCTAAAGTCTTTTACATACTGTTATCACCTGTTTTCTTTATCCTCTATGTCCTGTTCGTGAGAGTATGGCTTGAAATGATTCTCGTTTTCTTCAGGATTGCGGAAAACACCACAAAATTGGTCGAACAGAACAAAACAGAATAATTATCAGATAGATTATTTTCTTGCATAAAACGGCTTTGAACGCTAAAAAATATTACCTGAATTTAAAAATATGATACCCAGGCTTTAACTGCCTGTGAATAAAGCAGTTACTGGGGAATAGTGTAATGGTAGCACAACTGACTCTGGATCAGTTAGTTGGGGTTCGAATCCCTATTCCCCAGTTTTTATTTGTCTGCCGTTATCCGGCTGAAATTATGGTCTGTCATTTAAACGGGAGGTTCATCCATGAATCCATCCTCTAAACTCCGTCCGGATACCTCAAGAAGAGATTTCTTATTCGCGGTAGGGGGGGCAGCCGCATTGCCTTTACTCAATGCCTATGCCGCTCTTCCCGGGGCTGAATCAAATCCACAAAGACCGAAAAATGTAATTTTCATCCTCAGTGACGACCATCGCTATGACTTCATGGGTTTCATGGGAACCCCTGAATTTTTACAGACTCCTAATATGGACCGTATGGCCCGCGAAGGATTACATCTGCAAAATGCTTTTGTATCCACCTCATTATGTTCACCCAGTCGGGCCTCTATCCTCACCGGCCAGTATGCTCACAAACACGGCGTGGTGGATAACAATTCTCGCGTACCGGCCGGAACTACCTTTTTCCCGCAGCTTCTTCAGAAAAAGGGCTATGAAACCGCCTTCATGGGTAAGTGGCACATGGGACACAATTCCGATGAGCCGCGACCGGGTTTCGATAAATGGATAAGTTTCACCGGCCAGGGCGTTTACTTTGATCCCGAACTCAATATTGACGGCCAAAAAGTATTTGCCCAGGGGTACATCTCCGATATCCTCACAGACCATGCCCTCCAATGGCTCCAAAAGGACCGGGACAAACCCTTCTTCCTTTATTTATCCCATAAGGCCGTACACGCCATGTTCAAACCGGCGCCTCGCCATCTGGGTAAATACGAAAATGATCCCCTCAAATATCCCGCCAGTATGGCCGATACCCCGGAAAACTACAAGGATAAACCCGACTGGGTCAAACAGCAGCGTAACAGTTGGCATGGCGTTGACTACATGTACCACGGCGATATGGATTATGATACCTTTTATCGAAGATACTGCGAAACCCTGCTCGGAATTGACGACAGTATCGGCAGGATTCTGGACTATCTGGACCAACACCAACTGAGCGAATCAACCCTGGTTATGTACATGGGCGATAATGGCTTTTGTTTTGGCGAGCATGGCTTGATTGACAAACGCCACATGTATGAAGAATCCATGCGCGTCCCGCTCCTGGCCTGCGCCCCCGGCATGATAAAACCCGGATCCACCATCAAACAGATGATACAAAATATCGATATCGCACCCACCATCCTAGACCTGGCAGGCATTACGACCCCGGAGAACATGGACGGCCTCTCGTTTCTGCCCTTGCTTCAGGGCAGGGAGGTCCCATGGCGCGACGCCGTCTTTTATGAATACTATTGGGAGCGTAATTTCCCCCAGACACCCACCGTGCACGGCATACGCACCGATCGCTATAAATATATCCATTACCACGGCATCTGGGATATCGATGAACTCTATGACCTGCAAAATGACCCGCAAGAAATGCATAATCTTATCAACAATCCTGAATATAAAAACCTGATTGAGTCCTTAAATCAACGCATGTTCGACTGGCTCGAAAAAACCGGCGGAATGCTTATCCCTCTTAGACGAGACACGGGATTCCGAGCAATCAAAAGAAAGACCGGAAAGTAATTCACCTGTTTTATTTAGGTATATTGCGTTTATTTATGAGTATTCAACCTTTTTAACACCTATTTGAATATATAGATTTTCAAATATGAGAAATCGCATACACCTCGTATCCCTTAGCGGGCCGTCCTGTATTACGGCTTTCCAGTAACTTATAAAATTATTTACTGATTAATAATTAGGAAGGTGAATTTTAATTCACATTATGACGTCATTTGTATAGTTTTTCTATTAACCATAATTTTTTAATGAAGTTTTTTTTTATTTTTCTCTATACTTTACTTGACGTCTATATCTTTAATTGATATAATTATGAAAACCTCCGAAAAAGGGGCGGCTCACCCCCCTTCTTTTACAAAATCCCAACCGATAAGATCCCAACAAACCCAATGAGCCGCCCTGTTTTTTTTTGCCCATTTTTTATTTTCTAAATCTACCTATCTTGCTTGTTTAGTTAGTTTTCGTCTTAATATTTATACTCTATTGACCTGGCAAAAACCTATCTGAGCTTTCCCCCAAAACTTCTGAGATTGTGGCTTGCGCATTAGATTAACAGGCAATAAGATCATAATGATTCATTAAATCATAAATTTATTGTGGCAAATGGACAGAAAGGTATTATCGGACATTATTCAATAAAATGACCACGAACAGAATAAGCTTATCCCCAGAAAAAATCCCTCAATGGGCGGTACAGGACTTGAACCTGTGACTTCCTGCTTGTAAGGTCCACATTCTGCTTTTAAGTACTTGTTCGTCCTATATTTATAAGCGTTTTTAGGCGTTAAAAACGGGTTCCGGCCTCACTCATTACCTGCTCATTACCACCTCAAAACAGGAAACCGAAACAAAACTGACGTCAGAATGACGCCGGGATCAGTCTTATCAGTAAAATAGTAATATCTTGACACGTCGGCCCAAATGGGTATCATAAGGGGTGTTGTTCAGGTTCAATTGAAAAGGCTTTGTTCTCTTTAAATCTGAATGTATGGCTTATTTTATAAAGGCAGGTGAGTCATAATGTCGGTTAGAACTGGATTTGTGTTTATGGGATTGATATTTATTTCGCCCGTTTCCCTGGCTGTATGTCCTTCGGCGGATATTTCCGGTGATTGTTATGTCAATATGGTAGATTTCGCGATTATGGCTTGTCAATGGCTGGAGGGGCCTGTCCCTGAAGACCCAAACAGCATGGACTGGGTTACTATCAATGACCCTGGAGTACCAGACCATGAGGCTTTTAACGGCCAAATGAGTAAGTATGAGACAACAAACGGTCAGTATTGCCAATATCTCAACTCAGCCTTGTCTGAAAGCCTGATAACGGTTTATAACGGTACAGTTTATGCCGTCAGTGATCCCTGCTACAATGAGCCTTATTTCGATACTTACCAAGCAAATTCACACAGCCAGATTGTTTATAGCGATGGTGCTTTCAGCGTTCGCATCCGGGATGGCTATGATATGAGCAATCATCCGATAGTTGAGGTCAGTTGGTATGGTGCCACAGCGTTTTGTGATTATTACGGCTATAGATTGCCGACCGAATGGGAATGGCAGGCCGTGGCGGATTATGATGGCACTTTTAATTACGGCTGCGGAACAGTGATTTATATTATTAAAGCTACCTATGGCTCAGTTAATCCGCTTGCCCTAACGAGTTATCCTTATACAAGTCCTGTAGGATATTATCTACCTTACGGGTATGGTATATGTGATTTAGCTGGTAATTCATTGGAATGGACAAATAGCTGCTTATATCCTGATTGTGAATTTAATGTTCATCGTGTCAAACGCGGTGGCGATTGGGCCAGTGGCCCCAATGGATGTGCGGTTATAGAACGAAGTAGCGATAATCCATCAACTCGAAATGACGGCACAGGATTCCGGCCGGTTAGGGATTTACCATAAGTTGGTTAAAACAGGATATTTTGTTCAATAATAAATTCCATATTGGAGGATTTGAAATGAAAAGGGTAAGTCTTATAGTCGGTTTATCTTTGTGCCTCATAGGATATGCTTGGGGAGATACCAAGATATTTTCAGGCTCTGAGGCAGGTATTATCAGTGACGGGGATATATACGATACAGTAGTTGTTGAAGATAGCGCTGTTTTGAATATGACAGGGGGATTAATCAACAAGAGGCTTATCGTTCGGAATTCTGGTGCAGCTTATCTGTATGGAGGTATCATTGAGAATATCGACGATAGGAGCGGTCATTTACTAATTTATGATAACGGTATAGTGACTATTTCAGGAAACGTATCAATCAGAGAAGTTGAATCATATGGTAACAGTGAAATAACCATGAATGGTGGGACAGTTGGGTATATCAATACTTCTGGATATTTAACAGGTGGGTTTACATTACGTGTCGCAAGCGTATTATATTACTATGGCGGCTCATTTAGTAACCTATATGCCTATGATAATTCTGTCGTCAATGTCCATTCTGGGGTTCCTTATCAATCTTCTGATATTCTGCTGAAAAATAAGGCTATATGTTATATGGATGGAGGAACTATAAATAATATCGAAGCAGATGAATATAGCGAATTATATATTGCAGGAGGTTCGGTCAATGATATAGGGATATATTATTCCTCTAAGGGTTATATTTCAGGTGGAAATATTAAATATTTAGAAGCATCCTTTGACCGGGACGGCCACGAATTTTTACCGGCTGGATGTGAGATAAATATATACGGCACTATTCTACATACACAACCATATGGAGGCACTGAAGAAGTTGGTTATGTAAATGGCTATCTATATGACGATTCTTATATAAACGCTAGTCTTGATGAATACTCTACTTATGCTTATATTATCCTCCATGAAGGTGAGGAACCTCCGTTACCAGATAACAGCAATGAACAACCGGCACAATCTGAAAGTGTGGGAGTGTTTAATGTGAATTCATGCAGTTTCAAGCAGGGGAAAAAGCCGGGGACGGATTCTCTGGCATTATCCGGAAAGTTGGATATGCAAGATGGGGCTGATTTTTCCAGCCAGATTATCAATGTCTATTATGGAGAATATGAAACGTCAATACTGAATGAAAACCTCAATGAATCTAATAATGTCTATAAATACCAAAAACCCAAGGGATTAAAAAGCGGTGTCATGTCTGCCATATTTGATCTAAACAATGGGGATTTCAGTCTCTCTATTAAAAATGTTGACATAGGACAACAGGCAAGCCCTGTGACCTGTAGTATTACTTTCAACGAGTAACTTGTTTCATAAGGGCATATTCTAAAAATGCCGACCACGCCACTTAAAGGGCCAATTCTGAAAACACGCATACTCAGGGCCGTTTATCGGGAGATCGTTGCTCTGAGGCGGTTTTTGTGCCGTTTTGTGGGGGGATACAACTCAAATATCTTATCCTATCTATTGCATCCGCCGGGGAATGTACATATAATATCTATACAAAAGTAAATAGCGGGTAGCTGGGTAGCTCCCAGCCGAGCGGTCCGGACTTGGCAGCATCCTGCCTTTGCTGTCTTGTCCGGTCCGGCCCGAAGAAAGGCAGGAAAATATGACTGAGCCTAAAAAACCAATTGAGATATCCCAAGAAATCAGTAATAAGATCAAGTCTCAATTACATCTCCAACAATATCGGAAAAAGTGCTTAGAGTTTGCGCAAAGTATGCGGGAATATGATGAATTAGGCCAGCTAAGGCATTTTGAAGGCTCTTTATATTGCGATGCAATAGATAGATTCCCTCATTTACAATTAATTAACAAACCTCCTGATCCAAGTATAATTAATACCTTTAATGAATTTGTGATGAATTACCCCAAGAGGTATATCGATAAGTATATGCCTATTGGCACCCCGTGGTATGAGGAGTATCACGAATATCCTGATTACCCCTATCATCTTAGCAAGCAAAGAGTAAGTCACCTAATCAAAGAAATCATCGATAATCTTGACTGGGAATGGCAAGAAATATATATAAAGGACGCTTCAGATAATATTGTAACAGTAAAACAAGGTTGGGCTCCCAAGTCGAAAGCTGTAAATATCAAACGCGAAGATATTCCTTGGCCATATCATTTTTTAGGTGGTAATAGTCGTGAAGAAAGAGGATTTTTGCTTAGACGTGATGGTTATCATTTGCCGGCTATGTACGTTCTAACTGCCCTTTGTCACGACCATTACGAAGAAGATACGGAGTATCGCATAATTACGGCAGAGATGGCAGAAGTATATCCTAATATTTATGATTTGTGTCCTACGTTTGACTTAGCCGATCGATGTAGCGAGTTAGATAAGATGGCCGGTTTCTTGAGTGGTGAAAATATTGAAGGATTAATCAAGGATTTGAATAGAGCTTGGGAGGAAGTCCAGGCTGACTTAGCAAAATTACAGGATGATACTTCTGATATTAATAGTGAGATTGTTAAGTCACAAGGGATAACTCAGTTTTATAATACTGACGATATGCTTACCGTGGGTGAGATAGCGCGACTATGTAATAAATCTTCAAGTCGAATAACCCAGCTATGTAACATGAATAAAATTAAATGTACAGCTAAGGGTAGAAATCGTCGAGTTAGCCGCCTTTCGGCCTTAACATATTTTGCTGAACAAGATAAACAAAAGAATTATAAAAGGGCTCTGAAGGTGGGGTATGATGAGATAAGGGATACTGCGAATATTGCCCGTGATGAAAGAAAAACGAACCGACGTAGGGAGTAGAAAACGTTTAGCGCCATGTTTAGCGAAAAAATATTTCAAATAATTATCTTTTAAAAGCATTTGCAAGTTATTTTCAACCAATAAGTTACAATTCTTCCCCGTTTTATTGTCTATATTAAACGTTTAGCGCCACGTTTAGTATAAAAAGGTGATTTAGTATTGTAGGCATGAACAATACACGTACAAGAGCCATTAAATTGATGAAGCATTTCGCGGAAATAGCCACAAACGCTGAGTTGTTGTGGCGAGAAGGTGGCGACGAAAGTTATCTCGAAATTGCCAATCGAGCAAAAGACAGATTGAAGGACATCGAACAAAAATTGCAAAATGGATTCTACGGAAGGAATTAATCATGCAAAAAATGCCACCACAAAATAAACCAACGGAAACCAATGTCTTAGGCGGGCTTGTACTCGACGGTGAAGAGGACCAAAAATTTATCGATCAGGTCATTGATAGCCTCTCCGCCGATGATTTTTATTCTCCCGATAATAAATACATCTATGAGGCTATCTGTAGCACCTACCAGAAATACGAGCGGGTGGATAGAAACGGGGGGCTGGATGGATTTTTGGAAAGGCAGTAAAAAACATGGAAGACAAATCAAAGCAAATCACAGAATTCTTTGCGGCTATCTACAAAGACATACCTGATAACTTATATATTAACATCTGGACTTTACCCGACAAACGTAGTTACTGGTTCAAAGGAATTATCAGTATAGCACCTTTAGTAGTTACATTAGGGGGCAAGGATGTCTATTTCAGTGTGGGTCTGGCTAACAAAGAGTACGGCCCCTATAAGAGATTAAAAGCTGACGAAGTTGCCGGTATCACATGCCTCTGGTGTGATGTTGACTTTGGACCGGGGCATAGTAAGAAAGTGCCACCCGACGAAAAGACAGCGGGCGAGCTAGTGCGTAGCTGCGGGCTGCACCCGTCTCTTGTAGTTCACAGCGGTAACGGCTGGCACTGTTACTGGTTGTTGGATAAGCCCTACATCTTTGAGACGGACGGCGAGCGACGAGCAGCGGCACAACTGGTCGAACAGTGGCAAAATCACATCAGGTCTATTTTTAAGCAGGCAGGCTATGAACTGGACGCAACGCATGACCTGAGCAGAGTGCTGCGGATACCAGGCACTCTCAATCATAAACATGGCAATAAGATTGGAGTAGATGTAAGATGGCCAACCTAAGCACATTAGTCAGGTATAACGTAAAAAAGTTACATAACAGTACTGGTTCGATTGAGAAAGATACGAAGCAAAAGCAATCGGAGGTTAAGGTTGATGAGATAATCCTTGACCATGATGCTGTACCATGTCCCAAAAAACTCAATGCCTTGATTGAGAATCACGATAAATTTAATAATACATGGAGCAATCAACGCCCTGATTTGCCCTCCCCAAGTGAATACCATCAGTCTATAGCGAGTATAGCAGTATATGCAGGATGGAATGACCAAGAAATAGCTGACGCTATAATCGCCTGGCAAAGAACGTGGAATAATGCCAATATACAAAAAGTAATGCGGCCTGACTATGTTAAGCGGACGATTGCCAAGGCACGGCTATCTGTTTCTATAGAAAGTGACGTTGACAGAGTTGAAAAGTCAGATAATTTATCAAGTGAAAAAAAACAACGATACCTTGAAATAATAGCTGAAGCGTTAGGTTCTTCTGTTAGCCGAGTCTTAAGGCAAGGGAACGAAAACACTCAATACTCAATTATAGTACTTGACGAGCGTGGTAATGAGCGTGAAGTAGTGATAGGCTCAAGCAGTGACCTGCTGAGTATTACAAAATTTCGTGCCAAAATGTTTAATGTTACAGGTATTGCCATACCTCCCATGAAACCCCGGCCCTGGTACAGGTTGTGTCAATTCTTATTCCGGCTTTCTGATGTTATTGAAGATGATGCGGCCTCAGAGGTTGAGATGGCTAAGGAATGGCTAGAGCAGTTTTTTGATGACAGGTTATATTCGTGCAATATTAATGATGAAGACCAAACAAGTGACCAGTGGGAATATCATTTAACTCAGAACAACCCGTTCAAACGCAATGGAAATATCTGTGTCCACGCTTCGGAGTTTTTACGGTTCATTAGGTTTTGCATCCAGCATAAAAATTACGAGCTTCGGGATGTTACCAGGGTATTACGCCGTATGGGGTTCACACAAGAGAAAATAAATGCAGTGTATAACGATAGGAATTACTGTCGTCGGTATTGGGTTATACCGTTACACCAGTATAAATCTAGGCGGCAAAAGCGCCTATAAGGAGAATTTCAGTGACCATGTTCTGTAAATTAGCGCTTAAACGCTTGAAAAAGAGACAAAGTACTGTGAATAAAAGGTATAGCCACAGACACAAGGTGTCTATATTAGTGCCTATTAGCGCTTAGAGCGCATGCCGCCATGCCGGGATCAAGCCGGTAGGTAAATTGTCAATTCACACCATCAGAAAAAGTTGTGGTCAAAATTGGGCAGACAACCTGCCTATGAACGTGGTCAAAGAGTTGATGGGTCACAGCGATATCGGAACGACTCAGACCTATTACACTCAGGTCGATGCAGACCATGAGAACAAGGCTGCAATGGTTATACAGATATTGCTTGAACAGTCAAATGAAGATACGGTTTCGGATAAGACTGACGCCCAAGTGACGCCGGAGGCCGAAATTAGCAATTTGGGAGGTAATTAACAATGAGTTCAGGACGGGCAAGTGCTTTAGAAGCAGTAAGTTACATTAATGGGCGATACAGGACTTGAACCTGTGACTTCCTGCTTGTAAGGCAGGCGCTCTAGCCAACTGAGCTAACCG
>JAFGHE010000054.1 GCA_016930295.1 Sedimentisphaerales bacterium | reverse complement strand
GTTGAACTGCCATGACTTCCACGCCGCCACCAGTCGTCCGGTTTCTGAGGAAATAATCGGTCCCAGGAAATAGTCCATAATCCGTTTGGCTGAAGCTGCCATTGTGAAGCTACCCGGGTTCCCTTCAATACAGGCTGTTCATCCTGATAAGGCTGGATCGTAATGCCCTGGTTAAATATCAGGTCGCCGGTACGATAAATGCCGCCGCGCATCACGATGGCATCCCCGGTTACGACCCGCTCTATGGCGACTTCAATAGTGGTGGGCTGGCCAAGTGTTTCGCCTGAATTTTCGGCCTTGCCGTCAGGAGCTACATAGTAAATCTTACCGGCGTCTTCGGGCAAATCATATGTCTGCTGAATCGGGCCGTAAGGGCCTCCCGAAGGGCCGGCCGGGGCAGGCAACAACCAAACGAGTATGCACAGAAGAACACAGCCCATAAAACAGGGCTGATATAATTTGTTTTTCTGGGTATATGAACGACTACGATCTCGCCAGGTATGGACAGATTGTTCAGAATTGTATGACTCCATTTTATTCTCCTTACACGTAACTCATAATTAAAGAATATTCGTACATTCAACTGCTAATGAGTTGGTCAATATTATTTTCAAGCCAGTTTGCCTTTCTGCGAGTTTACCCCCCTTACCTGCGAGCCTATATAATACGGCCGGGAATTGAATATGTAAAGAGATTGTAAGTCAAGTGAACTAAATAACTTGGCCGATATAGTAATAAGTCCTATAATTGCAGGAGAAGTATGGATTGACGGATAGCATCGGGCACACGCTATGATATATAAGTTATTGCTATATATAAGTTTATTTGTCTTATACCTTTGGGGAATCAATCTCTGTCTGGGGCAGAGTGAAAATATGGAGGGGCTGCAGGAGGAGCTTACTACTCAGGAGAAGGTCTCGGGTCAGCGGGTGATGCAGGTATTTGATTTTGAGGAGCGGGATGTGCATTTTGAGCCGATACCGATGTACTGGAGCAAGGTGGTGAGCGAATCCCTGCGGGAGATGGGGTACGAGGAAGGATTTCCGCATTATTCGAATGGTGGATTTGACAGTACATTCCGGCACAGCGGTGACTATAGTTTTCAACTCCGGCCGGATGGCGGAAGTGTGGGATTTGCGTATGACCGACGCCGGCTGCGGGCCAAGGCAGGCAGCGATTTTCATGTGACCGGGTATGTGCACCTGGAACAGGGTGGTAATTGCAGGGCACAACTGTCATGTGCGCTTACCGACCGGGTAGGTCAGATCATCCCGGGGAGTATGCGAAAGTCTCAACTGGTGGGTGAACTGGACCACAAACCCGACGGCTGGGCCGTGATGGAAGCCTATATACCCGGCAATTTCCCGGACGCACGCTATATTACCGTAGGCGTATGGGTACTGCAGGAACAACAATGGAATAAAGAAGACCGCAGGGAACAGGGGATATTCCAAAAGAATATTGACGTGAAAGCCTGGTTTGACGATATTGCGATATACCAGTTGCCGCGGGTGATTCTACGAACAGATCGGCCGAGCAATATATTTAATAACGATGAAGAGGCCCACCTGGAGGTGGAAGTGGAGGGCGTTGGGTCGCTGAGCTATCATGTCAATCTGAGTGTTCAGTCCGAAAGCGGCAAGGAAATCCTGAGGAAGAACTGGGTGCTGACCGGCATGGAAGGAGAGACCAAGGTCCGTACGATACCTCTGGGACCTTTACCGGCGCAACGTTATATGGCACGCCTTGAAATAATGACCATGCAAAAACTGATTGCCACCCGGACCATCACGTTTGCCAGGATGGGAACCATCATCCAGGAATCGACCTGGAGCGGCAAAGGGTTCGGGATTATACTGATGGATGAAGGAAATACCGAATGGTCAACCCAGATGGAACTTATTCGTAACTCCAATTCCAAACTGTTGAAACTCCCGGTCTGGCATAAGAAAAAAGAACCCACCATAAAGTTGTCCTCTGAAGTTGAATTTGATGAAAAACTGATCAGCCTGCAGACTCAAAAAATCCGGGTAGTAGCGACCTTTTTTGAAGTCCCGGACGAGATCGCATTAAAGATGGATATCAGCCAGAGGGGGCTGCTGGATGTTCTCAGCCAGGATGTCAAACTCTGGCGCCCACAGGTGGCATTTACCCTGGCCCGTTATGCCCAGCAGGTACCGTTCTGGCAGATTGGCGGCGATTTTCATACGGAACAGGTATGGGACCCCCGTACACGCATGGTGGTGGATACCATGCGGGGGGAGTTCAATAAGCTGGTGAGTGAAACGATATTAGCAGTCCCTTTAAACTGCATGTTCGCAGTGCACCAGAGGCAGATTGGAACCCCTTATGTTGCACTGGGGATCCCCCCGGCAGTCCCGCCGGAGCAGATACCCGCCTATCTGAAAGATTGTCAGAATCGAGGACTGGATAACATCTGGGTAACGGTGGAACCGATAAATAACCAGATTTTTAACTGGGAACAGGTTCTTATCGATTTTGCCAAACGAATTGCCTTTTCCAAAAAAGGCCTGGCAGAATCCATTTTTATCGAACATCCGTGGGAAGAACGCTATTCCAACGGGCGGATCATTACGGAACCATCCGAACTGTTCCTGGTGTTTCGAACGCTATCCGATCAGTTGGGATTGACCCGCTATGTGGGAGAGTTCGAGATTGCCCCCGGCATACCGGCCCTGATTTTTGACCGGGACGGTGAAGGCACTATTTTTACCTGGAACCAGGATTATGATCCTTTAAAAAGCCAGGAACCACCGGAGATACAGTTGTACCTGGGCGAGTCGCCGGAAATAGTTGATCTTTTTGGGAACCGGAAAAAACTGGTGAACCAGAATGGCCGAAGCCGACTGAAATTAGACCACTGGCCGGTCTTTTTAAGCAATGTGGATACACGTATCGCCCGACTGCGATCAACGCTCAGATTAGAACCCGATGAGATCGACGGCAGTATCTCCCGGCAAAAGTTAAAATTAAAGTTTATCAATCCATTTAACACAACCATCTCAGGCAGCGCACGCTTTATTCTGGATGACCGCCGTCATAAAAACTGGCTCGTGGAGCCCCTCTCCTTCAATTATGTGCTGGACGCAGGTCAGTCGTTTGAACGCAATATAACGATCAAACTGCCCAGTAATGAACTGGGAGGACCCAAAACGCTAAACGTATTTATCGGTGTTGACGCGGATCGTAACTATAATCTCCGGACGGCCGTTCCCTTCGAAATCAAACTGACCGGCATAGAAGTCAACATTTTTACCCGCTTGCTCAATGATTCCGATCTGCTGATTCAACAGGTGGTTACGAACGAGTCGGAAAATGAAATCAGCCTGAACAGTTTTATGGACACACCCGACCAGGACCACGTGGAAAAGGCCATCCCCCGCCTGCAGCCGGGCAACACCGTGACTAAAAACTACCTGATCGATAACGCCGAAAAATGGCTGGGAAAAATCATCCGTGTCGGACTCTACGACCCCAAAGGCACCAAGCGGATTAACTATCATATCGAAGTGAACTGATACGAGACCGTTGACGAATGTCCCACGTGGGACAATCGTAATTTTTGGTGTTTGACATGATACGTTTAAGAATGTCCCACGTGGGACATTCGGTTTTTGTATTAACAGTTTTGTTGTGATTTTCGGGTAAGTTCTTGGGAGGCAGACGCTTGCAGAATCCGCCATAAAGCCTTGTCCCACAAATAGTTATGAGCTGATGGTGTAAGTGGTTGGTAGGTTGGGTGTTAGAGCGGGCGGAGTGTGCGAAGCACACTAGAAATTGGAGCAGTTGAACAGTTGAACAGGGGAAAGAAAAAGGGGAAATGACGGGGATTAACCGCGACCCGTCCTCCGCAGTAGCTGCTACGGAGGGGGAATGAACGCTGATGGACGCGAATTTTGGATTTTAGATTTAGGATTTTGGAATTGGGCTTGATTGGGGGTTGATGTCATATTGAATTGTAGGGGAATACGGGAGATTCGGCTTGATAAAATGGGGGGATTGTTTTATATTTAATTAATAGTGACAGAAAGGCAGTCTATATCTCGGAGTGACATTATGCTATAAATTCCATGGGTCGTATAGGACCTATAGGACCTATATTTTTCTGAGGAGTTATTCAATGCCCCAAAGCTTTATCCCGCCTCATGGCGGCTATAAGGACTTGCTCTCGTATCAGAAAGCGGAGATTGTCTATGATGCGACAGTTCGATTCTGTAAACGTTTTCTTGATAAGCGTGATCGGACGGTTGATCAGATGATCCAGGCAGCCCGTTCAGGCAAACAGAATATCATCGAAGGTACCCAGGCGTCCGGGACTTCCAAAGAGATGGAGATCAAACTCATCAATGTCGCCCGGGCCTCACTGGAAGAGTTACTGTCAGATTATCAGGATTATCTACGCGTGCGTGATCTGGAAATCTGGCATAAAGATTCCAAAGCCGCACTGGCCGTGCGCCGGCTGGGAATGAAGCAAAATAATAACTCATATGCGACTTATAGAACTTATATTGAGCAGCGCAGTGCACACACGGTTGCCAATATGATTATCTGCCTGATCCATCAGGTGAATTATCTGCTCGATCAGCAACTGCGTCGGCTCGAACAGGATTTCCTGGAGAACGGCGGCCTGCGGGAGCGAATGTATCGGGCGAGGGTCAAGGCTCGGGCGAAGAAGAGATAGGACCTATAGGACGTATAGGACCAATAGGTTTTGAAGCGGGCTGAGAATTTGAATATTATTTAAGATGGATTAATAGAATGAAAGCTACGGATAAAATTAGACGACTGGTAGAGATATTTGAAAATAATATTGAGGCTTACCGATCCGGTCATTACAATGAAACACAATTACGCCGGGAGTTTCTGGATCCATTTTTTATTGAATTAGGCTGGGATGTAAATAATACCAGTGGTTATGCAGAAGCCTATAAAGATGTCATCCATGAGGATTCGATTAAAATCGGCTCTGCTATAAAAGCGCCTGACTATTGTTTTCGGATAGGCGGAATGCGCAAGTTTTTTGTGGAAGCCAAAAAACCATCGATAAACATAAAGAATGAGCCTGCTCCGGCATTCCAATTACGACGTTACGCATGGTCAGCAAAACTGCCCTTGTCAATTTTAACCGACTTCGAGGAATTCGCGATTTATGACTGTCGGATACAGCCTAAAAAAACTGATCGAGCCTCTACTGCACGGACGATTTACATTACTTACCGGGAGTATACGGATCGTTGGGAAGAGATCGCCGAGATATTTTCCAAAGATGCGATTCTAAAAGGATCTTTTGATAAATATGCTGTCTCAGCTAAGAAAAAGAAAGGGACCGCAGAAGTTGACACTGCGTTTCTGAGTGATATTGAAGTTTGGCGGGAGATACTGGCGAAAAATATCGCCTTACGAAACCAGACCTTAAGTAACCGAGAACTCAATTATGCAGTGCAAAGGACCATAGACCGGATCATTTTTTTACGAATATGTGAAGATCGGGGAATTGAATATTATGGTCAATTGCAATCCCTGTTAAACGGAACGAAAACCTATGAGAGGCTATTAACCATCTATGACCGTGCGGACGAGCGATACAATTCCGGACTCTTTCATTTTATGCCGGAGAAGGACCGCAAAGAGCCGCCGGACGAACTTACACATAAGTTGACCATAGACGATAAAATATTAAAAGAGATATTAAAGAAGCTTTATTACCCCGACAGTCCCTACGAGTTTTCAGTATTGCCGTCGGATATACTGGGCCAGGTATATGAACAGTTTCTTGGAAAAGTTATTACTCTGAGCAAAGGTCATCGGGCTAAAGTGGAGGAAAAGCCCGAAGTTAAAAAAGCCGGAGGAGTATATTATACACCAACTTATATAGTTGATTATATCGTGGAAAATACGGTGGGCAAGTTGCTTGAAAATAAGAATCCCACCACAGCCGCAAAACTGAAGATACTTGATCCGGCCTGTGGGTCGGGCTCGTTTTTAATAGGGGCGTATCAATATCTGCTGGACTGGCATTTAAAATACTATACCCAAAATGATCCGGAAGGCTGGGCCCGCAAAAGGCAGGCACGCATATATCAGGATAAAAAAGACGAATGGAAATTGACCACCGCTGAAAGAAAACGAATATTATTGAATAATATATATGGTGTGGATATAGACAATCAGGCCGTAGAAGTCACCAAACTATCGTTACTATTGAAAGTACTGGAAAAAGAAACCCAGGCATCTTTGGACAATCAATTAAAACTTTTTCACGAACGAGCCCTGCCCGATCTCTCCAATAATATAAAGTGCGGCAACTCCCTCATCGGACCGGATTTTTATGAAGGAAAACAATTGGGCCTGTTCGATGAAGAAGAGATGTACCGTATTAATGCTTTCGATTGGCAAGCCGAATTCCCGGGGATATTTAAAAGTAAAAATTCTGGATTTAATGCTGTTATAGGAAATCCACCGTACGGAGCCGATTTTCCTAATGATACTCCCGAATACTTAAAAAATAATTATGTGACTTATGTATGGAGAGGTGAAAGTTATTTGATATTTATTGAAAAGGCCACAAAACTACTAAAAAATAGCGGTTTTTTTGGATATATCATACCTGACACTTATTTGAATCTGGGATTCACATTATCATTAAGGCAATTTATATTACAACACACAAAAATACTTGAAATAGTATCTTTACCATCAAAAGTATTTGGATCAGCAACCGTTGATACTACCATTCTATTTACTGAAAGAACAATTACTACAAATGAATATAATGAAAGTAGGGTAAAGGTGAATGAAATTGTCTTGAAAGGTTTTATGTCTGTAAAGATCAGTATATTATGAAAAAAGACAATCAAATCACAATTTACGAGACGGAGGACGGCAAGGCCCGGATAGAGGTTCGGTTTGAGAATGAGAACGTCTGGCTGGCCCAAAAACAAATAGCGGAGCTTTTTGACTGTTCGGCGGACAATATTTCGCTGCATCTTAAAAATATTTACACCCAAAGAGAGCTTGAGCCGGAATCAACTACCGAGGAATTCTCGGTAGTTCAAAAAGAAGGGCAACGACAGGTTAAAAGAAAGGTAATTTTTTACAGCCTGGAAGCCATAATCGCCGTCGGCTACAGGGTAAATTCGGCAAGAGGCACTCAGTTTAGAATCTGGGCAACGGATAAGTTAAAAAGCTATATTCTGAAAGGTTTTGCCCTTGATAAAGACAGATTTGTCAAAGGCACAAAATTCAGCGCAAGATATTTTGACGAACTGCTGGAAGAGATCCGGGAGATCCGGGCCAGCGAGCGTATGGCGTATCAGAAAATAACCGATATTTATGCGACTTCCATAGATTATTCACCCCAAACGGCCGAGGCGGAGAAGTTTTTCGCACACGTTCAAAATAAGCTTCATTTTGCCATAACAGGCAGTACGGCGGCGGAGATTATCGCCGACCGCGCAGACAGTAAGAAGCCGTTTATGGGGCTTACCACGTGGCGAAAATCTCCCAAGGGCAAGATATTACCCAGTGATATCAAGATAGCGAAAAATTATCTTGAGAAGCAGGAGATTCAAAAACTCAATCATATCGTTACCATGTACCTTGATTACGCGGAGTTTCAGGCAAGCCGCGGCCGTCTGATGAAAATGAAGGACTGGACCCAAAAGCTGGATGCCTTTCTCAAATTCAATGAGCAGGAGATATTGCAGGATAAAGGTAGAGTCTCACACGAGGTCGCCATTGCCCTGGCGGAAAAAGAATATGAGACCTTCCGCGTGGAACAGGACAAAAAATATATCTCCGATTTTGACAGGATTGTGGAAAAAACCAAACAGCTCGAAAAGAAAGTTCCCTCCAAAAATAAAAAGAATAAAAAATGAAACTCCAATTTGACACCAATTGGGAATATCAGAAGAAAACCTTCCGGTCAGCGGTGGAATTCATTTTTAGATAATGGATATGATAAAGATTAATTTGAAAATAATGTAAAATATTCAAGGAATCATATTTATGGAAAAGGGTATTATCGTACAACTTCATGCCGACTTTGAAAAAAATGTGTATACGGATCAAGACACAGGTGTCGAATTCTGGTTGGCCAGAGACCTGCAGAAGTTACTGGGTTACAGCCAGTGGAGAAGTTTTGAGTCGGTTATTGAGAAAGCTATAACGTCTTGTATAAACGCGGGATATGATCCAGATGACCATTTTGCGCGGGTCAGCAAAATGGTCGATCTGGGTAGTGGCGCCCAGCGTGAAATCGATGATATGGCCCTGACTCGTTATGCCTGTTATCTAATTGCCCAGAATGGCGATCCATCTAAAGATCCCATAGCCTTTGCCCAGACGTATTTTGCCATCCAGACACGCAAACAGGAAATTATCGAAAAAAGAATAGGTGAGATTGAACGGCTTGGTGCTCGGAAAAAACTGACGCTATCTGAAAAGGAATTGTCGGGAATTATCTATGAGCGCATTGGTGACGCGAAAGGTTTTGGCCGTATTCGCAGCAAAGGTGACAAGGCTCTGTTTGGAAAAACTACAGAACAGATGAAGCAACGACTGAGTGTACCCAAAGTACGGCCCTTGGCGGATTTTCTTCCGACCATTACGATCAAAGCCAAAGATTTTGCGAATGAAATTACCAATTTTAACATTAAACGGGATGATTTAAGGAC
>JAFGHE010000053.1 GCA_016930295.1 Sedimentisphaerales bacterium | reverse complement strand
TCGATCCGGGCGGAACCGCCGGGTTTAATGGCGTCCGCAACAAAAGGTCTCAGGTGCATGCAGGCGTTACCGGGGCAGGGTGTCAGAAAATAGCAATGCGTCCGCCACGACTGGTAGAACCAGGTTTTACCATCAGGGGATTGAACGGCGCAGGCCCGTGCATTCGGCTGGGGACTGAGAATGAAATTGTATTGTGGAACCTTGGTGGAATCAGGATCATTGGGATGGGGATGCATGAGACCCCAGCCTTCATCGGTTAAAACGAATAATTTTTTGGGGGCTAGTTGTTCATACCAGTATATCCCCTGATCGCTTCGACTGAGTGGGAGATTTAGTAAGAACTGCGTATTACACCAACTGGGATTCCCGGGCAGGTGATTAAGGCCGGTGCAAATATCCACCCAGACATTATTCAGGTCCTCCAACGAAATATTTTCAAGCACAAGGGCCACGTGTATTTCATTAACGTGTTTGACCACTTCGACAGTCAGTTCCACAGTGTCGGGGATGTTGATCCGTCCGGTAATCTTTTGGCGTGAAGCAGACCATTCACCGGGAATTATGTGGCAAAATCCATTGATCTTTTGATCGTTTTCAAAAATCAATTCCGGTAGAAGAACCCGAAACGCCGGATCGTGCTGTCCGGCCAATACCACATCGAGGTCTGAGCAGTTTGGAGATTGTTGCCGTATCTGCATAGGGGATCGGCAACCCGACGTGCCGCATAACATCCACGTCACGGCCAGGCAAAGTACAACTGCGTGGAATAACCAGGAACTGCATACATTACATTTTAAATTTTGCATAGGGTTGACCTCCTGTCTGGATTTTACTCGTAATACTACCTGGCCCGAAATTCATATATCTCTATATCGAGGCTTGGTAGCTTCGAAGTCTTTGACTTCCATATGGATTTGTTAATTCCTTTTTTCCGGATGAGTTTTCCGTTACTGTTATAAATGTTCACCTTGTATTTGCCCGTATCGGATTCAAGCCAACCGGCTAGATCACATTCGAGAGGTATTTTCGATTTTTCGCCGGAGGTATTCAGAACCAACATCAGTATGCTGTCAGGAAGTGCATAGGCGCTGACATGAAATCCTTCCGGAGGATACTGTGTCAAAATACAATCACCAATGAGTTTCCCATCGGTAAAATAATCCATGAACTGTTTTCGAAGATTGCTGCATTGCTTCAGCGCCTTCGACAAACCGGGATTATTCGCTATCGAGTCGGACCCATTGACATTGCCGGGAACGGTCGGCATGATATTCATCATAACGTTATCAACGAAGCACAGTTTGACTTCCCGGGGCGAATTGTCGATGTTCGCATTGAGTCGAGGGGCAGGAAAAACGCGATTGAACGGACGAATATCCTCGTACCGCATCCAGTTCCAAGTATAGTCCAGATGGTCGGCTTCCAGTTCGATGTTGTTGATCGATTCAGCCGCAAAGGTCGCCTGCGGATCGTGCCGAACCGTTATCTCGCGAATTTCATCGGTCAACGAATAGACATTGGGCGTTTTCGGCGATCCGATATACACGTCCCACGCAATTGAGGATAAACCACTGTCCGCAAGTGCCTGGATGAATCGCAATACATCTTTGCGCCATGCTTCGTTCGACGTATCAACCAGTCCGAAACCACCCCGTAATTTATATTCCGGATTAAACTGAGGGATCATATCCGGGTGATATGTCCAGGACCAGTCAGATTTGATCTTGACGCCATAACGAGATGCCAATGGCTCCCTCATTCCCAGTACGCTGATAAATAAGGTCGTATTGACCCCTATTGTTTTACATTGTTTCACCCTATCCGCCAATTCTTCAAGGGTTCCCATGGCCGGAAACGTTGTTTTCAAAGGCAGTTGCAAACCGTTTTTCGCATGCCAGGGCACACCCCAGACCCAGAGCACCAGTTCATCGAGTCCGTGTCCGGCACACTCTTTCGCCAGTTCCGGCAAATCGCCGTACGTATAGACAAAATCCTTGTCATTTTCGAAGACGGGCAGGCTTGGCTGCTCATCCGACCAGGACGTGATCGTACTCATCAGGGCCGTTCGGTAACCCATCGCCTGTTTGATTCGATCCGGCATGGCATACTTACGATGGATATGTTCTTTGGCCCATTGCTCATAGGATGTAATCCCTTCCGCCCAGCCATACCGGTGCGGTGTCAACCAGTATTCCTGGCTTTGCCACTTTCCGCCTGGTGGAATTTTTATTGAATGACAGGAGAGCATCCTGAGTTTGTTGGTCTGCGGCGAAAGATGGAGCATCGTTTTGGGCCGAGCGTCCCAGCCCCACCGTCGCGGATAAAGACTGATCCCACCCTTGTTGCTTCCCAGGTCCATCCAGTCGAGTATCATCATATGACTGGTGCCTCCCGGAACTTTATGAATTCCCGGGGCGCGGGGAATACCCTGGATCTTTTGTTCCGACTGATAATAACTTTGGTCATTATAGGAACCAGCGATGAACTCGATCCAGTTGCTGCCTTTGTAAAATTCATCTACAGCATAAAAGTACGATAGCCGCTCCTCAGGTGTTTTGAGAATTTCAAAGGGTGCGATGGAACAACCGGCGGTAGTAAATTTTGTCTGAGCGTCTCCGTCAAAGGCAAGCAGCCCCATAAAATCAGGGAACATAACTTGCCCCACATCATGTTCTGATTGGTTATCGATTTCACAGGTCATGATCACAGATTTGCCGTCAGGAGCAGTTTTCAAGACGACCGTAGCGGATACGTGCCCGGGGATATTGTCAAACTGTTTATTAAGCCCCAGTTTCGGCCAGAAAATTGTCACACGGTCATCCGTTTGAGTGATTTGTACATTGTTGGAGAACCGTGACGCCAGACGCAGAGGCGGATAAAACGGCACCGGGTAGGCCAGGTCAACGAT
>JAFGHE010000052.1 GCA_016930295.1 Sedimentisphaerales bacterium | reverse complement strand
ACAGTAAAGCAAAAAATACCGTAAAATATTAAAAAATAACCACTTATATACCATTTTCGACACGTAATACTTTTGACGGTGGCATCGTATCTGGGCGGGCGAAAGATCATTATCGAAAATAACCACATTGGCGTCTTTTACTTTGGCGATTTCAGCTATCTGCTCGGCCTTGCCTTTGCCGACATATAGACCGGGATTGATTCGCGATCTCTTCTGGCGAATATGTCCGATAACATAGGCACCCGCCGCTTCTGTTAGAGATTCCAGTTCAGACAGGGATTGTAATGGATCAATAGCTTTATCTGGTAAGGCCACATTGACCAGGAGTGCCTTTTCACACGTAACTTTTAGGCTATTTCTTTTTTTCTCCAAGGGTTATATTATACCAATTATAACTACATTTATATCCTAACGTGATTTTAATCTATTATTATTTCAGAAGTTACAAAATCATCGCAGATTCTCGTCACCCTCACGGGTATAATTTGTAATTTAAGAGCCAGATTGTATAATTCCGAACAATACCATATAAAATTGTATAAAATAACGCTTTATTATGTCAAGATAAATAAACCTACCAGGAGAGAGCCCGATTACCATGAACAGGATAGTTTAATATAACTATATAATATATATAGTCTTAAAGCAAATTTTGCTGCTAATTTAATTATTTCTAAAAATATAGTTATTACATTCCTGATATATTTGTAAGTTATTATTAATAAAAAAGTTAAAAATATTAAATTGTTCTGATGAATTTACCTGTTTTTTGGGACAAATCCCCCTGCTTCGGCCACTAAGTAAACAGAGGACCGAGACAGGAGAGTGATCTCCCACCAGAAAGGTGAACAACTTGGCGGAAACGGATGCGAGACTGGTCCTCAAAACGCTGCAAGGCGATAAAATGGCCTTCGGTGAGCTCTATGACAAGTACGCCCGATTAATAAGAGTTATTTGTTACGATACCACAAGAGATCAGGGACAGGGACAGGATTTGGCCCAGGAAACCTTTTTAAGAGCGTACGAAAAATTGAATAGGCTGGACGATCCGGACCGTTTTGGCGCCTGGCTGGTGAGCATCGCTCGCAACGTATGCCGGGAATTTCGACGTGGTAAATTAAGAGACCGACACCAGTTAGTCGGACTAACGCCTCCGGATGAACCAGAATCAGTCGAAATATCGCACGAGCAATTGCTGGATTTAAGAGATGCCATGAGCAAACTCAGCGAGAAGGAACGATTGGCCCTGCATGTCTATTATCTACAGGAACAGGACGTGGATAGTGCCAAAAACATCTTAAACGTTTCGCGCAGCAGTTTTTTCCGCTTATTGGCTCGAGCAAGAAAAAAAATCGAAAACTATTTAGAGAAAAAAGAATCTCCTTATGAACGATAAACACAATAACATGCTTTCCTCCTTTTTTTATCGCCTTTCTGAGAGCTATAAGGGCTTTGATCGAAATCACGATCAATTACGCCTGCAAGTTCTGGCGTCACTGCCGGAGGCTCCCTGGGAGGCAGATAATCTCACTGCAGCTTCCTACCGCAAAATATCTTCTTCCATATTTTCCCAAACGAAGCTGCATTTTGCTTTCAAAACCTCGCTGGCCACAGCGGCGGTTTTATTGATAGGTTTCGGATTAGTGTTTTTTATCCAGACCGGAGCGGTCAATCCGCAAAAGGTCTGGGCGGCCGCTAAAGAGAATGTCGCCCAGGTACAGAGTGTCCATTTTACCATGTCCACTCCGTCCAGTAACAACAAAACACAGTTGGAAATGTGGTGGCGCCGTAATGGCGATTACCGGATGGTCATCGGTACCACGGTATTCACCGGCAACCAGGATAAATGCTGCATCTATAATCAGGACAGCAACACCTTAACCATACGGGACGCGGATAAACGGGGTCCGGAAATGGCTATTCTGGGTCAACTGGGCAGCCTGTTTGACAATAATACCGCTCTTCCGAATGGCCATAACGATAACAGCAAAATCCTAAATTCTGAAAAAGCTCTTTATAAAGGAGAGCAATGTTTTAAGATGGTATCCGAGTTTGAAGGTGATCGCTTTGAATATTATCTGGATATGAAAGACTCGTTTATCTATCAGGTTGATCGATATTCTCCGACAGGTAAACTGTTAAGCCATGTCGAAGTACTCGATATGAATAAGAATATACCTGATGACCTCTTCGAGGTCGATCCAAGTGGTAAGCTGGTTATTGATCAACGGAATTAACTGGTTAAATACCACCCCAAGACGACAAGTAAATAATGAAGTTTGCCTCAAACCCATGCAGAGAGGTCCTCAAAGGTCCGGAACAGAGCCTTTGAGGGCCCCTGCGGGCTTTTTCATAGAAATCCTTATTAGCCGTTTTAATAAAAAACGGCTTTTTTTATGCGAGCAATGCCGGAACATTGATACTCACGTCAAAAGATGATATTTCCAATTAAATGCTTTGTTTTTGGCCCGGAATCAATGCTTCGCATCCCGGCATGCCGGGATTTAACTCCGGCGTCAACACTATTAAATCTCTGGAACAGGCCAGAGGAATTGTCCGGTTTGGCGCAAGTGGTTAATCTGCTGGATACTCTGGTCGGATTTTCTTTCCACGGATTCATGGGTATTAAATGCATTGTGCGGAGTCAGGATAACATTGGCGTGTCGGGCCAGGTCCAGCGTGGCTTTAACTTCCGGATTGTTTGTGGGAGTGCCGTTACGCAGAGATACGGCCAGCTCACTCTCATGGTTATAGACATCCAGACCCACTCCGGCTACATGATTTTCCTGTAAAAGCTGTAGCAGGTCGTCTGAGGGAGAAAGTTCCCCGCGGGCAATATTTATAAACACGACGCCGTGTCTGGCTCTTTTTAATAATTGGTGATTGAAATAACCATAATTATCACACGTCAGATTCATGGCACAGACAATAATATCAGCTTTTGCCAGGCCCTCATCGAGTGTGACATAATTGACACCCTCGTGTTTTTTGACAATATCTACTCCCAAAACATCCATATCCAGCCCCTGCCCGATCCGGACCACCTCGAAGCCAATATTACCCACACCGACAACCAGTAAGGTTTTACCGGCACATTCATGGCCGGTCAGGCAGTCTCGATGAAAAGCTTTAAAACTCTCTATCTGCCCGGGCAGTTTCCTCAACAGGGCCATCCATAATACCATGGCCTGCTCGGCAACCGCACGATGACAGTACAAAGGCAGATAACCACATGCTATCCGATGGGAGGACTTTTTTAAAAAGGCATGGATATGGTCAAATCCCGTACTTCGGGTCAGAATGGCAGTAAGCTTCGAGGCCCATTCAACCGGTATCAAAGACTGCGTTCTGGTACTGATCACCTGCGCCGCCGGCTCGGAAACACCATATTCCTGAATCGTTTTCCAGGTGAAGCCGGCCCGGATATCTGCCGGCAGAAAACGTTTCAGGGCCTGCTCTTCCTCATCAAATGCTTCGTAAAAAAATACATCCATCGTTATATCAGTTAACTTTCACAGTTTTCCCCCATTATAATTGATGCTGCCGTCAAAAGTCAATTCCGGCATAAAATTTAAATATACCGCGTTATACCCGATGCCACCGTCAAAAGTGGATATTGGCACTTAAAACCGTTGTTTTTAATCCAGAAAAAAACGCTCGCAATACTTTTGACGCCGGCGTCATACCCATCGAAAATTTAAATTCTGGTAAGACTCATCTCCGGCCATGATAGGAGGTTGCCATCCGCACAACCATAAAAAAATGGCATTAACCAACTTGTGCCGGTCGGATAATGCCATCGTTTATCAGAATTATTCGAGATTTCAGACTTTTACGCCCGCCAGTTGAAATAGCTCGTTATAGGCTTTTTGCATAAGCGACTTGTTATCTGCCAGATCGCTGGCAGGGATGGGTGTATTCAGGAAACGAAGGTCGATATTGCCAAAAGAGATAACTTCGATTTCTTCAGACTCAGTCAGTGAAAAAGGTTTGTCCAGTTGACTATTGGGCAACAGTCTTCCCTGGTCGTCATAAGCAATAATAATCTGAGGATCAAAGGGATTTTTGAAATTATGGCGTACCACCACCGCAAATTGTCCGGTATTTAATTTTAATTTGGCTCCAATGGGCAATGGCTGAATCGTACAGGCAAATAAATGCACCAGGAGCGGATCATAACAATGGCTATATTGCCCGTGTAACATCTCATAAGCAACATGAATGGGAGATTTCGCTTTGTGGAACTTCTTTTCGGAAATGGCTGCGGCAAAGGCGTCGCTGATACGTAATATTCTGCCGCCAATACTGATCTTATCGCCCTTTAAGCCTTCCATATAGCCGCTGCCGTCATAATTTTCGTGATGATCCAACACGGCTTTGCGAACCGTGGAATCTATACCATCGGGCAGCAGTTCCGCACTGACAATCGGATGCGCCTTGATCGAATTGAGCTCGGCATCGACCAGAGGATCCGTTTTATCATACAGGTGCTGTATGGGTATCATGCCAATATCATGGAACAAGGCCGCCGTTGACAGGGGCGTCAATCCCCGGGTACTCACCTTATTCTGGCTGCTACCTCCCGGCCCGGAGGCATTTAATTGTTCCATACGATCTTTTAAGGCATAGCCGAGGATGAGACTTAAGTTGAACACCGTCATCCCGTGCTCCTGGAGATAGGAATGCCAGTTGGTATATTCCTCAAGTATATTCATTGTCAGGGGATTACTCTGAATATAGTCAAGCATATCCAAGATGGTTTTTTCTATCTCGGTAACCTGAGCCTTGCTCAGGCTTTTACCGTTACTCATAAGGTTTTTTACCTTTTGAGCAACCGTGTCAATGTTTTTCTTGAGAGTATGAGAGACTTCCTCACTGATCTGCTCCGTCTGACCTTCCAGGCCGATCGTCTCCTGCAAGGCAGGGTCATCGACATGAACTGAAAGAGAATATTCAAGTCGTTCGAGATATTTAATATCCTTTTCAGTTAACTCATGTCCTCGAGCCATCAGGACATTAAAATCCCTCATAATATTGTTGGCCAAGCGCATCCCCGGTTTTAAATCGCTGACTTGTAGTATTAAAGGCAATTTAATATCTCCTTAGTACTGAGAAAGCAATGCTTCTCTTATGAATGACAAAATCCTATACAAGATATTTAAATCATCGGAATTCCTATCAGTTAAAATTATCAATGATGATATAATTTGTAGGCATAAACCTTAACTGTATGATAAAAAACAACTTATAGCTAACAGCGATAATATACAACCGTGATAAATGGATTTTATCGGAATATATTTTTCAGGCGGCACCAAATATGTTTTTGAGAAAATTATGAGAAATATATATATTCTAACCATGTAATCATGGTAGTAAATTTAGATATTACTGAATAAAAAGAATTTATAGACAAACGACCGATAATATATTAGCTTGTATCGTATTTGAGAAAGGTACTCACGATGAAATGTTATACTTTAATGGTATTAGGAACGCTACTACTGATAATCCCGGTGTCCGCAGCCGTTAAACCCTATGTAAAACTGGAAACGAATGAAGGTGATATTGTCATTGAGCTGTATGAGAATGACGCTCCCAATACCGTAGCCAATTTTCTCAATTATGTGAACAGTGGATTTTATGATGGTTTGATATATCATCGGGTTATCGAAAATTTCATGATTCAGGCCGGGGCTTATGATGCGTTCTTGTATGATGCCGATTTCAGCGGCAGTTTCGATCCGTTTGATGAGGCATTTTATCATGTACCCAACGATCCTATTGAACTGGAAACAGATGCCGACCTGGAAAATGTTCGCGGGACGGTCGCCATGGCCCGAACCACCGACCCTGACTCAGCTACATCCCAGTTCTTTATCAATCATAAAGACAATCCACATCTGGACCCCAACGGCACGAATGACGGCTATGCCGTGTTTGGAGAGGTCACGGAAGATTCCTTAGATGTAGTCGATACCATCGCGGAAGTGGATATCTGGGACAACGCAAATGTAAAACTCTATTTCGAGGCCCTGCCTATCGAATCCCAGCGAGTCACAATTGGGCGGGCCGGCGTGGTGCTGCCGGAATTCGGTGATGATAGCGCCGACCTGAGTGATGTCAGCTATATCATGGCCAGACCCGGAGATATGCGCGTCTTTCACGGACAGGACGGGTTGGAAGATTGCTCCTATCGGGTTGTCTATTCTCAGGAAACACTTCTCGGTGTCCCATGCCTGAAAATCGAACAGGCATCGGCCCAGGATTGTAACCAGCCCGATTCAATTCTATATGTGGCCCGGTCAATCGAAAATGATTTATGGACCGATGATTTATGGGTATTTAAAGAAGTTCAGGATGCCAATACCCTTTTCGAGGCGGAAGAATTGAATCAAATTACTCCATTTAGCGAATATCCTCTCATCCTGACACGCCTGGCCAGCGACAATTTTGATGATGACACGATCATCAACAGAGAGATTGATGATACTATTGTCACTTCGGAAATCATTCGATTGGACGTAAGCATAGATGAACTGGATGATCCCAACGATGATCTGGTTCAGGTCAAGCGAACCTTCGGGCCCACTGACGTTAATCCGGACTGGAGTTATTATCATGAATCAGTGGGGCTCGTGCTGGATCTGTGGGATGGATCGCTGGAGGAGGACCAGATCGACTATGCCGGTGATGGCTGGGTATTGGGCGAGGTGGAAGAGATGGACGATGTTTTTGTCAAAGTCAGGGCCGACAAAGATCGGGATAATCCCATGGATAAATTCGATGTCCGGGGTGACCATGAACTGACAAAAGACGACTTTGATAAGGGCGATCTCTATTTGCGGGTGACACCCTGGCAAATTACCATTGATACGTCCGGCCTGGAATCGGGCGGATTTATCGACGAAGATACCTTTGAATATAACTCTCCTCCGGAAGACGTGTCAGATATTTCCATAAAGATTGATTTGAGTAAGGGTACCTTCGAGGCGTTCGGGAAAGATGTTGACCTTACGGGCATGGATGAACCCGTCCGGGTTGACCTGGTAGTAGGGAATTATCACGCCGCGGCCGAGGCCGAGCTGAAAGGTCAAAACAATATCCCGATTCTGCTGCTGCGGGGAGAAAAAAATGTCTTAAGGAAAAAAACCTATCGGCATATTAACAAATCCGTCGGAAATGATTCGGTTAAGGTAAAAGGTGAGATTGCCACCTTTGGATATCCCCTTGACCTGACGACCATGGATATTACAGTGACCTGGGGGGATACCAGCCCCGACAGCTATACCCTCTCCGGCGGAGAGATGAAGAAAGCCAATAATAAACAAAAATATACCAACATCGTGACCGCGGGCGGCCTCAAACAGGCGGTCTTTGATATGGAAAAAGGGACATTCGATATTTATATAAAAGAATCCGGTCTTTCCACGGAAATACCCAAGATTCTCACCATCCAAATAGACGAAATCACGGAACTCAAAGATGTGAAAAACGAAGTTGTCACAACCATTACGGAAACACTATTTGATGAGGAACTGACCGTTAGATTCTTTTAACCGGCTTGTACTGAGCCGACGGCCCTGGAATCCGGTGAAAAAAAAATTGTATACGTTAAATATAATTATATACATATAAATGATACCTATAAAGCGCGCGCGAAAGGAATAACATGATTTCTCAGACTCTATCTAAGAAATGGAAATTCCCACTTT
>JAFGHE010000051.1 GCA_016930295.1 Sedimentisphaerales bacterium | reverse complement strand
CTGGACTGCATGCACTGCCATACCTCCAGCGGTCGTTATCGTTTCACGGACCCGGCGAAAGCGAACAGGGCATGCCTGCCCTGCCATCAGGAACGGGTGGACAAGGTATTCGAACATAGCCATCATCCGCCCGACGGTGACGGTAATACCTGTATCGGCTGTCATATGCCCATGACTAAATTTGCGCGCATGAACCGGACGGATCATTCAATGCGCCCGCCCACACCGGCGGCCACGATCGCTTATAAGAGTCCGAACGCCTGTAACCTCTGTCATAACGACCAGGACGCATCCTGGTCGGATGAACAGGTGCGCCAGTGGCATACTAATGATTATCAGAAACCGGTAATGCAGCAGGCCCGGCTGATACAGGCAGCACGTGATCAGGACTGGTCGCTGCTGGATGAGATGCTTGGTTATATCCAGGCGGATGACCATGACGAGGTGTTTGCCGTCTCGCTGATCCGATTGCTGAGAGTATGTGATTCAGATAAAAAATGGCCGGTGCTGATTAATGCATTGAAGGAAAATAAATCGCCCCTGGCCAGAGCCGCAGCCGCGGAAGCGCTGGATGGCTATTTGACGGGCGATTCGGCCACGGCTTTACTGGACGCCACCATAGATAAATATCGCCTGGTCCGGGTCCGGGCCGCGGGCGCTTTAGCGCCGGTTCAGCCGGAAAGACTCAGGGACGAGACGTATCGGGATAACCTTAAGGCAGCCACCAACGAATATATGGCCGCCCTGAACGCTCATCTGGATGACGATATTTCTCATTATAATCTGGGTAATTTTTACTCAAGTCGTGGCGACTATCAGCAGGCGATAAAATCCTACCAGAATGCTATCCGGCTGCGCCCTGATAATATTATGCCCCTGGTCAATATCGCGTTTGCCTATAACGCCACCGGCCAAAATAAGGAAGCGGAAAAGAGTTTCCGCCGGGCCCTGCAGATAGAACCGGGTAATGCCGCAGTCTATGTGAATCTGGGTATGCTCCTGGGTGAAGTGGGTAAGATAGAGGAGGCGCACAAGGCATTCGAAAAGGTCCTGGAACTGGATCCCAACTCAGCCGTAGCCGCTTATAATCTCGGAGTGATTCTAGCTAAGGATAATCCGAATGAGTCACTGCGCTGGTCTCGTAAGGCTTACCAACTGGATGGTGATGAACCCAAATATGCCTATACCTACGCATTTTATCTGTACCAGTCCGGTATGACAGAAGAAGCCATAGAAATTCTTCAGCAAATGATTGACCGGGAAGTACCTTACCCGGATGCTTATTTCATGTTAGGGAAAATTTACGAGCAAAAGGGGCAATTACATGATGCGATGAGAGTCTATACCAAGGGTGCCGGCAACGAAAAAATACCCGAAAACCAAAGACGCATCTTCTCTCAATGGATAAAAAATAAACAAGAGGACGAATGAGATAAAAACCAGCAATATATTAAAACCAAATGGATATTTGACAGTATACTTGTTTCCAGTATATAATCCAGGCTTGAAATATCAGTCTGTGAAATAAATCTAAATCAGGATTACTGTTGCCATTATGAAAGGGGAAACATGAAAGCAGACCGTTTACAAAACATCAAGAAAGCAATCCCTAAAAGTCCCGTAATCGGAGTATTTTCTCCGTGTGATCCACGTATTGACCAGGCCAGTCGCACACGCGCCCGGAATATTGTGGCCATGGCCGCCGATACCATTAACGGCCAGGTACTTCTGCCGGATAAAAACCCGGTACGCGTGGTCTATTCGGATGTACTTATTGACAGCGAAGCCCAGGCCGATATCGTTGCCCAGCAATTCCGCAAGGCCGGTGTCGATATCCTGGTGTGCGTGCCGGATACCTGGGCGTTTCCGCAACTCACCACAATTTCGCTTCTCCAGCAGTTCCCTAAAGACACTCCCATCAATATCACCTGCGGCAACAGTGGCCCCAAGCCGGGCGTCGTGTATGCCCATGCCTTATCAGGAGCCATCAGCCAATATGGGAAAATGGTGCACCTGAATGTCGGCAACTGGCCGGATACCGGCCTGAATCCAAAGATGTCCGCACCCACAGCCACGGCCCTGATCGACTGGTGCTATGCCGCCCTGACCGTAACAGCCCTCAGGGGCCGGCGCGTCATGGTCTTTGGCCACGATTCCATGGGCATGGAAACCGCTCTGGCACATATCATTCCCACCCGAAATACGTTTGGCCTGGAAATCACGCGACTGGATATGAAACTGCTCTCAGACATGCTCAGTAAAGGAGCTTATAGCCAAAAAGAATTGAAGGACTTGCGCGCCTGGATTGACCGAAACCTGGGCAAACGCCTGGAACTCAAGACCGAAGCCGACAGTAACCGTTTTGACCAGAGTCTGGCCATGTACCTGATTAACCGCAACCTGATGAAAGACCTCAATGCCGTGGGCGGTGGTTTTATGAGCCAGTTGGAATGGGGTAGCGACTCACGCGGTCTGCCCCTGCCCGTGGCGGATGCCATGGAATCCATGTTCAACAGCACCTTTGACCATAACGGCGCCAAGGCGCCCCTGCCCTACGCCACCGAGGCCGACATGCAGGGCCTGCTGACCATGCTGTTTATGACCTATCTCAGCGGTGGAAATCCGCCCCTGTTCATGGACTTCCGAAAGGTCTGGGAAAGCTGGGAAATCAAGGCCCTGGCAAAGAAAGTCGGTGTAAAAGTCGAGCCTAAAGCGGACTATATCCAGAAAGGGCTGGTCGATGGCGACAACTCCGGCAGCGCCTCCTTCAACTGGGCGGGTAAGCCCGGCGCCAGTGTCAAACAACTGATGAAGGCTATTGCTATGCCCCTGGCGGACGAAGGCTACTTCCCCGGCGGCGGCAACAGTGTAACCTTTATGACCCCGGCCGGCATTGAAGGGATTGCCGCACGCTTAGCCTATAGCTGTGTGAACGGCAAATTCTCTCTGATCTGGGACGAGGCACATACTACCGAGGTCCCACAAAACCTGGGCCAGGCTATGTGCAATCTGACCACGCCGACCTGGCCGCACACCTTTGTTGTGCCCAAATACGCCGGCATGGCCGAATACAAACAATATGCTCCTGCCAACCATTTCCATATGACATGGAACCTGCCGGTCGCGCGCCTGCAGTACTGGATGGACCTCTCCGGCGTGCTGAGCGTGACCCCCTGGGCCGCTCGGCCAACCTTTATCGAAGGCGTTGACCGACCCGCGCCCCTGGTGCACCTGCTCAACGGCGGCGAAAATGCCTATAAAAGCTTGACTTAGTACCAGTCAGCGTATTCTGTATATTTAAAGATTACTCTTGATGACGATGTACCCTGGATGTTCTATATCCGTATATCGTTATCACAAAAAAGCATATCAACGGCAGAACAAAAGATGTTCGGGTACTCGATAACGTCATAAAGCCCAGATTAAAGGTGTCCATGTCCATAATGGAAGCCTGTAACGGCGGCATAACGGAACCTCCGCCAATAGCCATAATCAATCCGGCAGCCCCTAATTTGGCATCATCTCCAAGACCCTTCAAGGCAATCCCGTAGATGGTGGGGAACATTAACGACATACAGGCGGATACCGCAATCAGACAATACAAACCAGGCATTCCTTTTATAAAAATGGTTCCTAAAATCAGAACCAGGCCGCCCATCGCCAGGTACATCAGTAATCCACCCGGCTGGAAAAATTTCAGCAGGTAGGTACAGATAAATCGGCTGGAACAGAAAATCACCATCGCAATAATATTATAACCCTGGGCCTTTTCTGCGGAGAAGCCCAGTTCATTTATGCAGTACTGAATAATGAAGGTCCAGCACATAATCTGAGCTCCCACATAAAAGGCCTGTGCTATCACACCTTCGATATATTTGGAATTTGAGAACAGCCGCTTCAAAGTCGGGCCCAGATTCAGATGTGTACCCTCTTCCCCTTTGCACCGCGGAAGTCTGCTCAGCAGAAATATCACCAGAAATACCAGAACAATCAAACCAATAGCGACATACGGAACACGCAGTACCGCCAGATCGTGAACCTGGATATCTTTAAGCTGTTCCGGGGCCGTTGCCAGTAAAAGTCGGCGCTCTTCTTCCGAAGTGGTATTGAGTCTGGCCAGAATTAATTTCTGGGCAACAAACATCCCGGTTAGGGATCCCATCGGATTGAAAGACTGGGCAAAATTCAGCCGCCGGGTAGCTGTTTCTTCCGGGCCCATCGCCAGGACATAAGGATTCGCACTGGTTTCCAGAAAAGACAAACCGCACGTGAGAATAAAGTAAGAAACCAGAAAAGCCCAGAAAGCCATCATCATTCCCGAAGGGATAAACAGCAGGGCGCCCACGGCATAAAGTGCCAACCCTACCAGAATGCCGGATTTGTAGGAAAAACGCCGTATATAAAGTGCCGCCGGGATGGCCATAACACAATAGCCGCCATAAAATGCGAACTGAACCAGGGAACTTTGAAAATGGCTGGTCAGCAGGATCTTTTTAAACGCGGCCACCATCGGATTGGTGACATCATTGGCAAATCCCCATAATGCAAACAGAAAAGTAACCAGCACAAAAGGCAAAAGTATGCCCCGTGGAATAACATTTGCCTTTTGCCGGATATCACTGTCATTGGAACATGAATTTCTTTGCATAGGCCCTAACCTTTCCCTGAATTATTAGTTTATCAAGTCCATACCTGTTATCTGGGAATTCCCATCTAACACTCTACATTTTTACTAAGTACTGTAGCCAGGTCATTTGTTGACCATTTTACATTATCGGCAAAGTGTATGCGACATCTTTCTGCATGCCATGGTCCAATGGCTGTAACTGTCGCTCTATTCAGTCTTTACGAATTTCAAAATACTGTATGCCGGATTGCCGGGAGATGATAAATATATTGACTGCTTAAAATAATTGCCGTAATATTATAGATGTCTGATGGAAATACTGTTCGGGAATACTGGAGGATAGTAGTATGCCATACGAAGTTATTTATAACGAAAGTGATGGGATAGTCGGAGTACGAGTTTGGGGAGAAGCCACCGAAAATGAGCACTACGCGGCGCGTGAGGAAGCGTTCCGCCTGTGCCGGGAACACGACTGTATCCGATTACTTGTGGATTTACATGAGCTTAGCACTAAACACAGTACGGTCAATGGATGCTTCTCCTTCGGCGAGTCACTGGCTAAGATATCACCAGGCATTCGCATCGCCCATATCATGCCCACGGATTCCCTCTCTATCAAAGATGTCCGATTCACTACCACCGTCGAAGCCAACCGGGGCGTTCAAACCTGTAGCTTTAACACGGCAGAAGAAGCCCGGACATGGCTCTTGAAAAGGGAAGAATGATAAAGTGCCTCTTTATATTGGCAGAACAAATACTTGCAACCGGCTCCTGAAGATGGTATGATTATGGCTAATGTATTGCTTTTGGACGTTGCAGGTATTTCACGCGACGTAGCGAGCTGATAAAATAGAATCCTGCCTGCAAACATAATTTTCCCCTGAGAGGAGTGTTTATTATGCAAGTAATGAAGGTATTCAGAGGTCTGGTGTTTATTCTGGTCGTATTGATTTCTCTTGTTTTTGGGTACGATAGGGCGGTCCTGGCTGCTGCGGAATCCGCGGTCAAGGCCCCGACGGATCAATCGTCAATGCCCCTGCCCCTCAGGGTGGAAGGTACCCGGATTCTAAACAGTAAAAATGAGCCTGTAATCCTGCGCGGTGTAAACACCGCGTCCCTGGAATGGACCAGCGATGGCGAGGGACATATCCTGGATACCGTACGCGTGGCCATTGACGATTGGCATGTCAACCACATCCGGCTGCCTCTGGCACAGGACCGCTGGTTTGGTAAAACTCCCGAACAGGACGATGAAGGTAAGGCCTATCGCGCACTGGTGGACGAAATCGTAAACCTGTGCGCCTCAAAAGGCTGCTATATTATCCTGGATCTGCACTGGTCCAATAGCGGACAGTGGGGAAAAAATATCGGTCAGCATTTGATGCCTGACCAGAACAGTGTGATATTCTGGAAGGACCTCGCTCCTATTTATGCCAATCATCCGGCGGTCCTTTATGACCTATACAACGAACCGCATGATGTCTCCTGGGATGTCTGGCTCAACGGCGGTACGGTTTCTGAGCCGGGCGGCAGGCGAGGAATGGAAGCCGCCACCTATGAGGCCGTGGGCATGCAGACACTGCTGGATACGATACGGGCCACAGGCGCCAAAAATGTCGTCGTCGCCGGCGGCCTGGACTGGGCCTATGACTTTTCCGGCATCCTCGAAGGCAGACAACTTAAGGACCCTCACGGCAATGGCGTAATCTATGCCAATCATGCCTACAACAATAAAGGCCACAGCGCAGATGTCTGGATTGAAAAAATGAAAGAGGCAACCGCTAAATTTCCAGTGATCGTTTCTGAATACGGTGGTTCAGGTGGACCGAACCGGCGGGCGAGCTGGGGATTCAGAAGGCGTACCAGTGACTCAAATGACGATTGGCTTCTGCACGTCATGGATGCTCTTCAGAAAAACAACTGGCACTGGACGGCATGGGACTTACATACCGGCGCCGGCCCGACCCTGATCTCTGACTGGAACTATACTCCAACCCCGGATTTTGGCGTTTACGTCAAGCAGGCACTCCTCGGCACGCTGCCGGCTTACACACCGCCGGTCGCCTCTGATACACCTCTCGAGGAACCGGCCCCAACCATGCCGCCGCCGGGTAGAAGGGCAAGAGGACTCTACGGCGATTGGCTGGTCACTATCGAGTTTGGCGACCGGCAAATGGAATCGATATTATCGTTATCAAGAAACAGCGAAGGTGTATTGTCCGGTCAGATGATCAATTTCTGGGGACTCACCGAACTCCAGGATGTCAAACTTGAAGAAAATACACTCAGTTTCATTCAGGTTTTCCGGTTCGGAGGCAATGAAAGGACCTCACACTTCAAGGGAACATTCGAAAACGGCACACTCTCAGGGATTTTAGCCGGCGATATGGGGGAATCAAAGCTGGAAGGCGTGCGCAGCCGGCGCATACCCCGAGTGGCCGGAAAATGGCAATTGAAGTTTAACGTAATGGATCGGGAGATCACCGCCATGCTGGTCATCAAAGATACTCCCGAAGGTGTCCTCACCGCCGAATGGCTCAACGAGCAGGGCGAACATGTAATTTCCGATGTTCAGTACAACCGCGGCCGCCTGTCCTTCAAGAGAAAAAGCAGAATTGAGGACTTTGAGTTTGAATCCACCTTTGAAGGGACCATACAGCGCCAGACCAATACTCTCACCGGAATATTCAGGACGGATATGGGTGAGATTCCGGTAGAGGGTACACGGATCGGCGCCGCCCTTATCGGTGACTGGAATCTGGATGTCACATCCGATCAGCGCAGCAGTAAACAAAGACTCAGGATTAACCAGGACTTGAGCGGTTTGTACGGCATTATTCCCATCAAAAAGGTCGAACTCACCGGCGATAAGGTAATTTTCGAGGCCGCCCTGGAAGCCGGCCAGCAAAAATTCGAAGTCAGCTTTGAAGGGAAAATCTCCGATTCCAAGCTGACCGGGGAACTCAAAACCCCCAGAGGCACCCGGCAGGTGGAAGGCGAAAAAGTCGTCCGTACCTTTGAAAGACCTAATAGAGGATAAATGAAGGATACCCGACTCATAATGTATTAACGCATACTATCCGGATGCTACCCGCGGAAGAGCTAAAACCGACCTCAAGGTATGTATCAGCACCTGTCTGGGGAACCGGCATGGTTATAAAATTGCCGATGACATTTCCTGCTCCGACCACTGCCCAATCACAATAAAACTGCTGGTCGGCCGAGCATTAATAGAAGTACCTGATCCCTTTTACTTCCGGGGTGGTTCCTGGCCCCAGATGAGGGTGTCTTTATCGTAAACGCAGATGTAGTTGGTTTTGCCAGTCAGGTCGATGGGTTCGTAGGTAAAGGGGAATTCAGTAAGTCCCTGTCGTGACCAGTCGTTGGAGGTATCCCAGGCGGCGGGGGTGGGGGCTTTGAGGATGAAGTTGGCCATTTTTTCGCATTGGTCCCGGCCGCCGGGATAGATTTTGGCGCCGGTGAAGTCGAGTACGATGTAGTAAACCTTATCGTTCCAGGGGAAGGGGCCGGTGAGGGTGGCCCCCTCGTGGGCGGCGAGGGTGAAGGTGATATCGTTTACGGTAAGGCCGGCGGTGTATGTTTCAGTCAAATCGAAAAAGTAGCGGAATGAGAGGTTTTCTTTGATTGTGGGCGGCCAGGCTGAGCGGTTGGTAAGTTGGGTAACTATTTCAATGGAGGTGGGCGTTTCGGAAAGGATAGCGGCGCGGACGAAATATTCATCCCGGCGCTGGTCTGCCGGTTTGAAATAGTTTTTGGGGAAATCGGCAAGTGGTTTGCCGCCGTGGAGGGCGACCATTTTAGCCAGGGCGCCGACCAGGCAGGCGTTGTAGTCGCAGGCCACTTCGTTGGAGATATAATCGGTTCTGTCATCATTATAACTATCGCCGCTGTCGGGCCCGCCGACCAGAGCGCCGATAAGTGTGTGGACACTGACCGGCGGGTCGTTGATATCGTTATACCACGAGCCGTGTGCGGTCCGGTGATGCGGATTCTGGGGCGAATTAACGCCGAAGCCGATAAGATAGCTGCTGTTACGCGGATTGTCGCCCAGGATATAGTTAATCTGTCTTTCGGCAAAACGCCGATACTCCGGTTTGTTAGCCAAAATCCCCAGAGAATCGTCGGACCAGACAAAGGCCAGGAAGGCGGCGTTGGCGGCACTACGCAGCGAACCCCACTTACTGCGCCAGGCCAGGCCGCCGGGTGTGTAGGTAATGCCTCCACCGGGCAGCCACCAGTCCAGATTGCGTTCGATGGAGTTGAGGTAGACTTGCTTTCCGGTGGCGCGTGCCAGCAGGATTTGTGCCATAAAGTTCATATGGTTCCAGGAGTGGGTGCCCTTGAAGCTCAAATAGGGAGTGTCTTTTTGCCTGGGCCAGTTACCGGCAGTATATTCTGCCTTATCCCGATAGGTCTCATCCCCGGTCGCTATATAGAGCCAGATGGCAGCGGCGGAGAGCTCGTCCCAGAATCCGTAGGTATTATAGAATCCGGTACTGGCCGTGTACCCCGCATCGCTCTGAGTAGTGTAAGCAAAGTCAAAAAGCTCCCGGCCGTGGGCCAGGCAGGTAGAAGCATAATTTGGATCCTCTTGCTTAAAGATGACAGAGGCCGAGGCCAGAGCCGCGGCCGCCGCACCGACAACACATGAACCGGGTGAGTCGGTGGTAACCTTGTAAGAGGGCCGGCTCATCACCTCTTCAATGACCTCGATCGGGCCCCACCATGCGTGGTCGGCTTTTCCATCGCCCACCTGATAGTAGAACTCGTTGGGCCCGGTGTGGCACTTGATTAAATAGTCAGTTCCCCACCGGATGGCGTCGAGAACCTCATCCAACTGGCCGACACCGGCGTAGGCATCCCGATACTCGTAAACGCCCCAGCAAAGTGTCGTAATCGTCGAGGCCAGAGGCAGCCCGAATTTGACGTGGTCGCCGGCATCGTAATAGCCGCCCGCCAGGTCCACGCCCGCGTCGGCGCCATCTTTCAGGCATGAGTCCGCGCGCCATATCACGGGATTATCGTCAGGTAAATCACCGGTACGCTGCTGCATGTAGAAGTAGATCGATTTCTGGAGTGCTTCAGCGTAATTATATGCCGCCGTTATTTGGTCGGAAAGTATAACCAGGGCTATGGCAGTCATTAAATAAGTCTTTTTCATGATTATCTCTTTATATAACAGGGGATAATAAGCCTCTTCTTAAAAGGAAGGCTCTCGGCAAGTGAGTTTACCACAAAACGTATCGATTTTTCCAGAAATTTTCAAAAAAAATCAGGTGGATTTTGTTAGTGTTCAGGTTTCGGGAGCATTCCATAGAAATATTTTATAAGGGCGGTCAGAACCAGGGTGAGAGTGAGAATTAATGCGATCAGGCCGGCCAGCGACAGGGTGAGCCAGAGGTAATAACCAGGCCGGATGAGGTGCTCTATGAATAGGGATAAGATGGTGATAAAAGCGATGAAGCTAAAAGTTCTGATTTTATCGGTGGGGGGCCAGGGGCCTGATTTTAAGAAGTTGAATTGAGATATGTGTAAGTGTACGGCGGCGCCGGCGAGCCACCAAAGTACCACATGTCCGGTCCAGAGCCCGCAGGCAAAACGCCAGGCGGGGCCGTAATCCAGGATGTGCAGGCCGGCCAGCAGGGCGGTTAGCAATCCGGCGGTCTGGATCAGGAATATACTTAGGCAGGGCAGACCCCTGCGCCACAGATGGCTAATGAGCAAAAACAGTGCAGTCAGGCCGGCCCCGGTATAAAGACCCAGGCAGCGCTGGCATAACGGCAAAGCACTGCCATCCATCATGAAACAGCGCTCGCGCCCGCAGATGTATGAGAATATTTCTGTTATGAATTCCATGAGTTTTACTTATTTGGGTGGCTCATTTCTCGGCGTTTCGCTGAGAGAGGTGCTTATCGTCCCGGGCATCTCAACAAGTGGTATATCGACTTTGCTTATTTCCTCGCCCTGGTTGCTAAAGAACATAATTGACTTAACGTAGGATATATTCTCTTCATTGACTGATTTAAAGGCAACCTGCCGGGAATCGGGAGTAAAGGCCGCCTGAGTGAGTCTGGTTTCATCTTTTATTGAATGATGTTTAATGAGTTTACCGTCCCCTGTCAGGAAAAATACGTCTTTTACAAAGGTGATGACCATATAGTCACGGTTGGGTGCCAGTGCCAGTTGGATATACTCATCCTTTTGTTCTTTGGTAAGCTGAGGCAATTGTATCTGGAGTGGGTCGGACAAGACGCCGTTGGTTTTCATAAAATACAGAATTATTTCTGAGTCATTATCTCCGGATGACAGCAATGTCAGGGTTTCATTATCTTTCCAGGCCATACCGCTCAGGGATACTTTGAAATCTATCTTTTGATATAAAGATGTCTGGCCGTTAGTCTGGTAAAAGGCTATGGTAGCCGGTTCCTCGCTTCCATAAAGAACGGCAAATTTTTTACCGTCAGGCGATAGGGCTGCTACGGTGATCATTAATTTATCCGCCACCATGCCGGCCGGGGCTGCCAGTATGCACACCTCCCGGGTTTCGGGATTAACCGCCTGGATCATGTTGTTGGCCGGCAGATATATCCATTGGGAATCGGGACTGAATTGAGGTTTCATGACAAGATGATTGTAATACAGTTCCGTATTCGAATCTTCCAGAACCGGCAGAGTTATCCTGATTGTGGCCAGGATGTTATAATTTTGAGGATCGCGGACCACCAGCTCGGCCGGAAAAGGAGTGGCCAGTATTAGGGATTTAATGGATTCGTATATCGTTTCCGCCGGCGGGATTGTCAGGTCGGTGGATTTTTGGGATTCTGAAGTATCGGTTGTGTTATCAGCCGGGGACTTGGGCAGATCCTGCTGAGCACTTTTTTCGATTTCTTCCAGTTTCTGGTCGAGTTCTTTGAAATGTTCCTTTCTGGCATTTATTTCTTCTTTAGATAATAAGGGCAGGCGCAGATAGCAGAGATATTTTCCATCCGGGCTGTAGGCCGGGCCGGAGAGGATATGTTCTGTAGTTTCTTCCACGGTATAGAGGGTTTTATTATCCGAGCAGATCATGAGCCGGAAGGTGGCGGAGCCTTTATATAGCTCGTCCATATCCGGTTTAGGCTCCATAACGACGAAGGCGAGGTTTTTGCCGTCGGGGGAAAAGCTCATGGGGCTTTCGGTGCAGGCCAGGATGTGCCAGAGCAGGGCGCCGCCGGCCACGATAATGGCTAAAACAGCTTTCCAGTTCTTTTTACTTGGTTGGTTCATTTGTCGTACCATGATGGTCTCCTTGAATAAATGGCGGGTTTGTCACTTTGGGGATGCGTTACTTTTCGTATTAGACTCTTAACCGCTATGCTGGTTCCCCGGCCCAGCAGGGCCAGGTGGACCCGGCGTTTACGCGGATTACGTTCCGTAAAGAGAGTATGAATCGTTCTTTTAAAACGCCCGGCTCTGGGATTGAACATCGTGCGCCAGTAAATGCTTTCCAGGTCCCTCAGATTCAGACTCCGGGTTGTGCACACAGGCGTATGAAAGTTATAGGCGCCCGGGTT
>JAFGHE010000050.1 GCA_016930295.1 Sedimentisphaerales bacterium | reverse complement strand
CACAAAAATCTATAAGATACTCATATTCTTATTATACTATTTGAAATCCTTAAATAAAATGAAATATTTATCAAGAAGGACTAAAATGTATCTTTACATAATGAACTTTAGTATAAATAATTACGAATAATATATTATGGTATAATAACGGAATCTGGATTTTTTTGTAAGTTTTATGGTTGTCAGGAGTCTAATCTATAGAAATGGCCGGTAGCAGGACATTGGTTTTGAGCAGTTTATCCCAAACGGCAGGTGCGGTGGATAAAAAACGAGTGACACGAGCTCTCAGCGGTGAAGATATAGCGTTTGAGGAAATTGTAGCTCACTATCAGCCCCAGGTCACCCAACTGGTGTATCGGCTGCTGGGCTGGCGGGAGGACGAGGTGGAAGATGTTGTGCAGGAAGTATTTATGGCGGTTTTCATAAATCTGGACAAATTCCGGGGCCAAAGTCGGATTAGTACATGGCTGACCCGAATAACCATCAACAAGTGCCGTTCCTGGCAGCGTAAACGATTATTAAAAATGAATTTAATTCAAAAACTAATATCTTTCGGATCCAGTTCGAATAAACCGAGGTATAATCCGGGTGCAAATCTATGGGAAAATGAAGCCGCCGCCCAAATCCGCCGTGTGGTGCAGAGCTTGCCCCCTCGGCTGCGTGAAGTTGTGGTGTTGCGGTACCTGGAAGAATTATCCATTACAGAGGTGGCTGAGATACTGGATTTGACGGTCAATGCCGTTCACGTCCGGCTCAACCGGGCCAGAAAACAAATAAAAAACGAACTATCGGGAATAATTGAAAATGAATGACAAGCAACTCATGACATTATTACAGCAGGCGGATGAATCTGCCGGCCTGCCGGCCCTGCCGTCAGACCTGCCGGGACGCATCAGATGGAAAGCTCGTCGCCGTAACCAGATAATGACAGCAACAAGAATAACCACACTGGCGGCAATGCTGTTAATAGCCGTGGGAATTAGTCTCTGGCTAAAGGCCGACCCCCCTGCCGTACCGGCTGATACAGATATGAATATTTCCTCCTCCTCCTCAACCGGTTCGAATGGGAGTCCGGCCGAACTAATACCGGCGCCTTCTCCAGAGACACTAACCAAAACAGATTTGGTTTCCCGCCTGGCGCTGGTGGAAGAAACCATGGCCCGGCTCAAACAAAATGCACAACTGGCACAGCTCCAACAAAAGCTCACCGCCCTGCCGGATGCCGTGGAAGAGGTGGACCTTCAACTGGAGCGCGCGGCTTTCACCACGGTATATTATGCCGACCGAAAACTCAATGAACTGAATTTAAAGGAATCGGCCGTTGCCGATTATAAACAGGTTATCACACTCTATCCCCATACCCTCTGGGCCCAAAAGGCCGGCGAGATTCTGGCCCAACTCGAATCCGACCGGAAAGGAGATCTATTATGAAACGTATTATATCCGGACTCATCATCTTCTGTACTGTTTTGTTTGTTTCAATACCCGCCACCGCGCAGGAATACTCAGAGCAGGAAGAAACAGTGGCTGTCACTGCCCTGCTGAGAATAAACACGGACCCTGTCGTCATGGAAGTTAATGAGGAGATCCTGCGTGCACTGATAAACAGTCCTTTTGTGTTAGAACCGCATCGACGCGAATCTATCGGCGAAGTAAATGTTATATATCTATCAGGAAAAGATAACCATCGATGGTTCCAATTATACCTTGAATGCCCTAAAAGTATAGCGTTTACGGATGAATCCACGGCCATCATGAATGGAATCGCCAACAAATTGCAAATGGTTTTAAATAATGAATTTGAAGCCTATAAGGAAAGGCTGGTTATGCAACTTCAAAACGCCGAACTGAAATATCATAACGCCAGGAGAAACATGGATGAGTTACGTGAGCGTGAGAATGCCCTGCGCCGGCAGGCGGGCAACGGCGATCTGTCTCGCGAGCATATCCTGGAAAAAATACGGAATATGGATAATCATAAACAGGAACTGGAGATGAATTTAATAGGCATGCGGGCCCGGCGTGAAGCCCTCCAGCGGCAAATCGAAAAGTGTGCCGACCAATTTCATGAAAGACTTGCTAATGATCCGGTGATCAAAGAACTTGAAGACATTATGGAAAGGCAGACTTCTCATCTGGCTGAGACGGAAAGAATGGTTAAAGAGGGCCAGCTGGCCCGGCAGGAATTGAACGAACTGCATGATGAACTGGCCCGTTCACGTATGGCGCTGGCGGAACGGCGGGAAATGATCCGCATGCAGACCGGCGGTGAATCCCTGGAACGATGGAACGAAGAACTGGTCAATATATCCATGCAGTTAACGGGAAACGAAGTCCAGTTGAATTTCATCAGAGAAAAAATGGAAGAGATCAAAGCCAAAGACCTGCTGGCCCTGGCCACGCAATATGAAACGGAAATAGGAATCAACCTGGACCTGGCCTATTCCATACTCAAACGAAGCGCCGAACAACGTGAGCGTGTCAGAGACCAGTTGGAAACTTTGAGGCCTCCCTCTATACAAATCCTGGGCAGTGAGCCGAAAGAGCAATAGGAAAAATAAAGAAATCTCAGATAACAAATATACCTGATTCTCATTAAAAATATGATTCAGGTCATTGTGAATACACATACCTGAATCCGCCTGCGGCGGATGGTGGCATGGCAGCCATTTAAGTCCCCAACCTGCCTTGTTAGAAGGTGGGTTTTTTAATAACTACTGCATGTCGGCCCAGAATAAAACTTGATATTGTCCACCAGAAAGTCATTGCTTGACGACGGCAAAGATGTTAAGTATTATAAACAGAATAATTTATGGCCCGGCTCTTAAAAGTCAGGGGGCCCAAATAAAATAACAGGTGAACAGCTATGGCGGTTACAGAATACATCGGCAAGACCTTACTCAAGATCTTCAGCAGCAGCAGTGACCGGTATGTGAAGAAACGGCACGATTTTGTGGCTTATATCAATGAGTTGGAGGAGGAGTACAGCCGACTTACTGACTCGCAATTGCATGGCAAGACCAACGAATTCCGCCGGCAGATCCAGGAACTGGAAGAGAGGATCATCGGTCCAGATCTGCGGAAAACACTGCGGGATATCCAACTGCTGCCCGAAGAAGCACGCCGGCCGGCTAAAAAAAGATTAACCGAGCAACTGCGACAATGTTGTGACGGCATCCTGGCCGAGGCGTTTGCCACGGTCAGGGAAATATCGGACCGGCATCTGGGAATGCGAAACGTTTTTGATAAACAGTTAAATTTCGATCCGTCCATCTTTTCACCTGAAATGCGCTCTATATATGATGATGTTGAGGAGCGGGTCAACGTAAAGGAAGAAGATGTTCATCGAATTGAGTTGCCGCCCCGGTTTTATGAGGAAATACGCCGCCATTATGATGCAAGCAAGCGACCGCCCTTCCGGTTCCGCCATTTCGATGTGCAGATGATCGGCGGCGGGGTGCTGTATGAAGGCAAGATCGCCGAGATGGCAACCGGTGAGGGTAAAACCCTGGTGGCGACCCTGAGCACCTATATGGTGGCCCTGAGCGGACGTAAGGTTCATATCATCACGGTCAACGATTATCTGGCCCAGCGTGACCGGGACTGGATGGGGCCGGTCTTTGAGGCACTGGGCCTGACGGTCGGAGCCATCCAGTCGGGTATGGATACGGCCGGCCCGGTTCGCAGGGCCCAATACTCCTGTGATATTACCTATGGCACTAATAACGAGTTTGGTTTTGATTATCTGCGTGACAACATGAAGGTCCGGGCCGAAGACCAGGTGCAGGGCCCGCTGGATTTCACGATTATTGACGAGGTGGACTCCATCCTTATTGACGAGGCACGCACACCGCTGATTATTTCCGGTCCGGCGCAGGATGACACCTCCCGCTATCAAAAGGCGGACATTATCGCACGCGAACTGATCCAGATGCAGAGAAACTACTCCAATATGGAAAAGCAGATCGATCAGATCAAGCGAGATATGGCCGCTACCCAGGGTGAGATTAATGAAATCAAAAAGACCAAAGACGATAAACGCCTTGCCAAAGCTCAAAATAAATTAAAACAACTGGAACCCCAGTTGACCGAATCGGAAGCCAGACTGGCCGGCATGACCCAGTATTACGAAGTGGAATATGACCGGCACAGCGTGCACCTGACCCACGATGGTATCGGAGCGGCCCAGGACAAAGCCGGGGTCGGCAGTTTTTATGTGGGTAGTAACATGGAATGGCCCCATTTAATGGAACAGGCCCTGCGTGCCCACCTGGTCTTTGAGAAGGAAAAGGAATATGTCGTCCAGGACGGCGAAGTGATTATCGTGGATGAGTTCACCGGACGCCTCATGCACGGGCGTCAGTGGTCGGACGGACTGCATCAGGCGGTGGAAGCCAAGGAAAATGTTCACGTCAAGGAGGAAAGCCAGACCCTGGCGACAATTACGATTCAGAACTTTTTCAAGTTATATCAGCAGCTTTCCGGCATGACCGGCACCGCGATTACCGAAGCGGAAGAGTTTGCCAAGATATACCAACTGGATGTGTTAAAAATCCCGACCAACAAACCGGTCGTTCGAGATGACAAGGAGGACCTGGTTTATAAAACCCTGCCCGAAAAGTTTCAGGCCATTGTTGAGGAAATATATGCCGTCAGTTGTGCCGGCCGGCCGGTTTTGATCGGCACGATCAGCATCGAGAAAAATGAAGAGCTTTCGGCAGCGCTGACCCAGCGATATAACCTGGACCATGAAATTCTCAATGCCCGGCAACACGCGCGTGAGGCGGCCATCATTGCCAAGGCCGGTCACCAGCATCAGCGTCGTGACGGCATGATGTGCGGAAATATTACGATTGCCACGAATATGGCCGGACGGGGTACGGATATTAAACTGGGGCCGGGCGTATTGGAGGCCGGCGGACTGCACGTCTTAGGCACGGAACGTCATGAAGCCCGCCGGATCGACAATCAGTTGCGCGGCCGCTGCGGCCGTCAGGGGGATCCGGGGTCCAGCCAGTTTTTTCTGTCGCTGGATGATGACCTGTTCCGCTTTTTTGGTGATGGCTTGTTGTTTAATACGCTCCGTCGTGTTTTTCTCGAAGATGGCGAACCCATATACATGAAACGCCTCAGTAAGGCGATTGAAAAAATTCAATTAAAGGTCGAACAGCGAAACTTTGAAATCCGTAAAAGCCTGCTCGAATATGATGAGGTCATGGATTATCAGCGTCAGGTCTTTTATACCCGACGCCAGTCGATTCTCGAGGGAATTGGACTGGAAGGGCTGATCTGGGAGATGATTGATGAGACAATTGGAGAAGTCTGCCAGAAAATGCTGAGCCGGGACTATCCCTATGAATGCGTGGCCGAATGGGCCCGGACCATGATGGGAGTGGATATTGAACTGGACCGTATCCGCGGCGACGATGCCGGGGAAGTGGAACACACGCTGCGCGTTCATGCCCATAATAATGCCGAACAGGATATTGACAGAACCCTGGGCGAATATATGTCCTACGACCTTGAGCCAGAAGAATGGGATCTCAAAGGGCTGAGTAAATGGGCCATGACCCGTTTTGGTGTGAATATATCCCAGAATCAACTCAAGAAAATGGCGCCGGAAGAAGTTCAGGAGCAACTGGTGGAAGCGGCTAACCAGCGTGTGGATAAGTTTGACTGTACCCGGATCGTTTTATTACTGGACGAAGAATTTGCACTCAAGAGCCTGTATGAATGGTTCACCCTGAAATTCGGGATCGACGTTGATATGGAGGAACTTAAAAAGCAGAACCGGGACCAGATTGACGAGTTCCTGCTCAACCAGGCGCGCAAGGCCTATCGCCGCCGTGAGATTGAATATCCGGTGGACTTTATCCTTAATGTCGCCCTGCGCCAGCAGCAGCAGGGCAGCCGTTATGCGGCGGAAGAAGTGGTCGATTGGGCTAAACGAAAATTCAATATCGATCTAAGCATCGAGGAGGTACAGACCAGCTCGTTTGACAAAATCAGAAAACGACTGCTGGATTTGAGTGCCTCCTATAATGACGGTGAGTTAGAGCAGGAAATTGATTCACGCCTGGACCAGTGCCGCTGGGATGAGCCGGATAAAGAGTCGCTGGTCCAATGGGCCCGGGATCGATTCGACGTCACACTTCACCCGGACGAAATGGAGGAGGAAAATACCCGTGACATCATCCAGAACGGAGCCCATCAGTTTCTCCGCCGTGAACTGACCGAACTGGAACGGTATGTGCTGCTGCAGATTTATGATTCCACCTGGAAGGATCATCTCTATGCCATGGACCATCTTAAAGGCAGTGTCGGGCTGCGCGGCTATGCCGAGAAAGACCCCAGGATGGAATACAAACGCGAAGGGTTCCGTATGTTCCAGGAAATGCTCAGCACTATCCGCGATAAGGTGACCGATATCATCTTCAAGGCCAAACTGGCCGGCAGCGCCGAAATGCGCAGTGTGTGGAACATCTCCAGTACCATGCACAACGAGTACTCCCAGTTCGAGGCCCAGCAGGAAGCCGCCCAGAGACCCCAGGCGGAAGCCAAACCCGCCACCATCAAACTCGAAAAACCCAAGGTCGGCAGAAACGAACCCTGCCCCTGCGGATCCGGCAAAAAATACAAAAAATGCTGCGGACGCGGGAGTTGAATTTAGACACTGATTAATAGCCACAAAAAAGTTTATCCCTGCGAAGACAAGAAGCACAAAAGAGTAGTTGTGAGTTGTGAACTGAAGAATAGCACACGGATGACGCAGATGATACGGATTTTCACGGATTCAATCATAAAGGATTGTGAGAATTTGTATAAGGCAACCATAACATTTTGATATAGCACTGGTTAAGCCTCCTTTGAAAATTGACATTTATCTATACTGTAAAAATTTTCCAATTATCCAGTCTATTGTGCAATTTTAAGGTTTTCATTTTTTTGAAATGGGTCATTACGGTCAAAATTTTCCAATCGTACCTATTATCCAATTGAAAGATGAAAATTATTATCAAT
>JAFGHE010000049.1 GCA_016930295.1 Sedimentisphaerales bacterium | reverse complement strand
GCTTATGGAGTCAAACAGGGTTTTTGCACCTGGCGCGGAATATGTCATCCCCTGATCCTGTTCCTGACATGAATAAATCATAGTTGGAGCAGCTCCGCATGGGCCTATAATCATTAAATACACAGAGAAACACTCAACAGATGATGAACACTCAGAATGTAAGAGCCCCCCTAAATCCCCCATAGAACCATCAAAAGATAACGTTCGTCCCTGGAAAAACTATCCAACCGCATCTTTTATATTCGATGCTACCGTCAAAAGTGGATATTGGCAATTAAAACCGCTGTTTTTAATCCAGAAACAAGCGTTCGCCATACTTTTGACGCCGGCGTCATATTCGAGTGGGCCAATGGTCTTCCATCCATTGGTAGTCTTTTTTACCTTCGGGTGTCTGAGGCACATATCCCCAGACCCAGCCATAATAACGACCCAGAAAATCGAATTGTTCTATCACTTCAGCATCCCAGGCATATAATTCACAATGACCGTCAGCAAAACCAAAACTCGTGCTGCCAAAGTGCCAGACCGCCGGCCCATCACCAAATCCTCTTATATCCGCCTGCAGCCAGAAAGAACCAAAATTTAAGGTCTTCCAGTCGTTTTCCTCCAGAAAAATATATTTCTCCGTAGGATTCTTGATCCCCCCCATCTTTTTAACATTTTTCCACCAGCAGTTGGTAAAGTAATTCTGGGCGCCCTCCCCTGTGTTAATTCCGTCCGGTATCGAATACGTGCGATAGTGTCCATAATAACTTTTGTCACTGCTGCAGTTGTAAATCTTATGGTTTTCCGCATAAGGAAAAAGTGCCCCCCGTTGTATGCCCTCTTGCCTCTGTCTTAAGGTATATACATAGGTCCTCTGGTCTCCGCCGTGATCGATAGGCATGGAGGCGCCCGGTTCGGTGGGTTCCCAGACCCAGGGCCCGTTTTGAACCGCTATTTCAAATTCCTGCGGAGAAACGCCATAGCTGCCAATCGTGTTACCGGAGCACATAGTATCTTCATTATCTCCGGCGTACATAATAAATGCCTGCATCAATCCCTTCATGTTCATCTCACAGAGAAGAACCTTGGCCTGCTCCCGAGCCCGGTTTAAGGCCGGCATCAAAATGGCAACCAACAACGCGATTATCGATATCACCACCAGAAGCTCTATCAGGGTAAATGCTTTTTTACACTTAGCCATGATATTTCCTTTTATCTATGCCAATTTACCTGAACATTTAATCTTTACCTCATCCTCGGCAAGGGGCAGCGATCTGATACCCATCTGGCATCCTCACGGCCTTCCTGATCAGTTATAGACGCTCCCCACAAATTACCGCTTACTCCCTGCGCCTTAAACAATTCCTGCGTATACAGTGACCAGGCCTTGGTTTCACAATGACCATCTACAAATCCAAAACTGGTGTTACCAAAGTGCCAGACAGCTAGAATATCATACCAGTTATTGGTTTCAGGCGGCGGAATCCAGAAAGCACCCATATTCGCTGAGTAATAATCGTTATCCTCCAGAAATAGTATTTTTTCTGTAGGATTCTTGATACTCCCCAACTTATAAAGAGGTTCAAACCATTGGTAACCAGTGTCTTCCATCTCGGTCTGGTTAATACCGTCCGGCATGGAATAACTGCGATAGTGTTGCGCGCCATTTTTGCTGGTACCACTCCTGTCACCCCGGCAATTAAATGTTTTCACATTTTGACAATAGGGAAAGAGCGCCCCTCGCTTGATACCCTCTTGCCTCTCCTGTTCAGTCGCTAGTTTAATCTCTGCTTCCGTCTGCATGGGATACTCTTCATCCAATCGCGTAGGAAGCCAGGTCCAATACGAATTGGCGGGTGGATAGTTCCCTCCAAAGGTCCCGGCACTAATCATGCGATCCTCATTGTCACCCGCATACATCATAAAAGCCTGGATCAGACTTTTCATATTCATCTGGCACAAAAGCAGCTTGGCCTGCTCCCGCGCCCGACCTAATGACGGCATCAAAATAGACACCAACAACGCGATTATCGATATCACCACCAGAAGCTCTATCAGGGTAAATGCTTTTTTACGCTTAGGCATCATGTATCCTTTCTCTATAGTATTATATAAGTAAATTCACAAAAAAGTGTGCAGTTTATTATTTTAGGAGTGCATAATTTTTATGTCTAATCAGGTATTCATAGCAGATTCATAAAAATCTAACTATGTAAAATAATATAACCGAAAGTATTTGTTCTGTCAAATAAAAAACAAACGACTTCTAAAGATAACAGGAAAATATCGTAAGAAAAGTGAATAAATATAGCTCAAAGAAGTTATAGGGCATTCAAAATCCATGACGTAAAAATAAAATCGGTTTTGTGCAAATTCACACCGCGTTTGTGCAAAACTATGGTATTTTTGTGTTATTTATCCCTTAATGAAATCCGGTATCGTTGAATATAGATAACGTTATTTTTAGCTTTCCATAATCAACTCAGGGCCGCCATGTCTTCACTCATTATTATCACTCAATCAATCCTCATAGTGTGCCAGCCAATGCATAATCACTTCGAGTATATATTCAATTTGCTCATCATCCAGTGGTTGGCCCTGCGGGATATGATGCCATTTCTCCAGACATTTACGACAACACGTACCTGTGGCATGCTGTGCTATAAACACCGGATGGTTCTTCAGCGGTGTCTGCCTGCCGTCCCCGGCCGGATATGCCGGTCCCAGACGCTGCCTGACAAAATCCCGCGCGTGGGACTTCATTACCTCCGGCCCCTTGCCCCTGAAATAAGCAAGCTCCCTGCCCGACAAACTAAAGCGGCTGCGAAACTTCGATTTCGACAGTGCCGCGAACAAGTCATCCATATCCCGCATAAGTCTCTCACTCAATAAACCAAATCAAAATTTGGGTGGCATGCCTACGCGAGCACAGTGAGCTTAGGCATGGCTGTCTCCCTGCCCGTCTCATATCACTTCGAGCGGCATGCTTTTGCGAAGTGAAAAGAAGCATAAGCATGATATGTACCACGGCCGTGTCGGCCGTGCTTCACCTTATACCTCCTTGTGCCATTGTGCCTCTGCCACTATGTGCCTTCTCATTAATTTTTTTATTTAATATTATTCTATAACACCTTAAAATATAAAGATACATCGTATTTCACAACTATAATTCTACCGGAGACAACCAGCGTATGTCGATACCGACTTTAATAACCTTTATCTTTTATATCCTGTTGCTGTTGGGTATCGGATTTTACTTTTATAAGAAATCGGTCAATATCGAAGATTACCTGCTGGGCGGTCGGGGCATGGGAACCTGGGTAACCGCCCTGTCGGCCCAGGCCAGCGATATGAGCGGCTGGCTCCTGATGGGGCTGCCGGGCGCCGTCTATTTGCACGGCATGGGCCAGACCTGGATCGCCATCGGGCTCTTTATCGGCACCGTGGGCAACTGGAAACTGGTTTCCGCCCGATTGCGGGTCTATACCCAGGCCACCGGCTCCATTACCCTGCCCTGTTTTTTCGAAGATCGGTTCAAAGACCCGACCGGCCTGTTACGGATCATATCCGCGATTATTATTTTAATCTTTTTTACCATCTACGCATCCTCCGGACTGGTTGCTTCCGGCAAACTATTCGAATCGATTTTTGGAGTAAACTATCAAAAAGCGGTTTTCATCGGAGGCTTGATTATCATAGTCTATACCTTTATGGGCGGGTTCCTGGCCGTGTGCTGGACCGATCTGATCCAGGGCTCGCTCATGCTCTTGGCCATTGTCGTGGTCCCGGCCCTGGCCTATTATAAAGTGGGCGGCTGGCAACCCATCCACACGGCCATGCAGGCCAAAAACCTCTCCACCGGCCTTTTCGGAAAGGATTTCTCGATTTGGGCCACCATCTCAACCATGGCCTGGGGCCTGGGCTATTTCGGCCAGCCCCATATCCTGGCCCGTTTCATGAGTATCAAATCGATTCATAAACTCCCGGCCGCCATGACCATCGCCATCGTATGGGTGCTCCTCTCGCTAACAGGGGCCGTCAGTGTGGGGCTGATTGCCCACGGGATGGACCAGAACCTCATCGGCCACGACCAGGAAAAGGTCTTCATCAAAATGATCGACTGGCTTTTCAATCCCTGGATCGGCGGTATTATGCTGGCCGCCATTTTTTCGGCTATTATGTCCACTATCGATTCCCAGCTTCTGGTCTCCTCGTCCGCACTCACCGAGGACTTCTATCAAAAGGCCATCAAGCGTAACGCCTCGCCCAAAGAAATCATCGCCGTGGGCCGGCTCTGTGTGATCATTATATCCGTCATCGCCCTGGTCCTGGCCCTGGACAAAGACAGCACCATCCTTGCCATTGTAGCCTATGCCTGGGGCGGGTTCGGCGCGGCGTTCGGACCGCTGGTGCTCTTTGCCCTCTTTTCACGGAAGACAACCTGGTACTCGGCCCTGGCCGGCATGGTGGTCGGCACGGTCGTGCTGGTCCTGTGGAAACACATCGGATTCAGCAACGGCACAAACAGCCTCTATCCTCACATCAAAATGTATGAAATCGTACCCGGATTCATCGCCAACTGCCTGACAATCTTTATCATAAACCTCCTTGTCGGCCAGAAAGACAAAAAGATACTCGAAGAGTATGAAAATGTAATGAATCAGCTATCTTCTCATGCCTGACATCCGGGTGGCATGCTTACGCGCAGCGACAGCGAAGCTTAAGCATGCTTGATTCCCCGCACAGAATTATCATCCCCGCGCAACAGTGTCATCCCCGCGCAGAAGTGTCACCCACCCTAAAGAGTGTCATCCCCGCGCAGGCGGGGATCCAGGATACTCCCTGTGGTTTACCATATAGAACTCAACCTTATATATCCTTTCAACGCCCCTCTGCTTAAATATATATTTTTTCTGTGTAGTTTTGATATTTTATTTTTAATATTTAATTTTATGTGAAATACAATATTACCTGATCATTGAATTTTTAAGTTTTAAAATTCCGATTTTTATAGATAATAATCCCTATGAGTACATCATTTGGACACCAGTTAAAGGCCTGGGGCCGGTTTGAGCTGCCGGCCACCCTGGAAGTGGCCGGATCAACCTATCGTCGGGTGAAGGTCTTTAAGCATGACTTTTTCGCCGCTACCCTGCTTTTTGAACGTCAGGAGACAACGGACTCACGAGAGGCTCGGAATACATCACTCCGAATGATTGTCTTAAAAGTGGGCCGTCGGGGTGATTTTCTGGGAATTCCAATGGGCTGGCTGGGCCGGGCCCTGTGCCGGCGGGAGTGGCAGGTGCTCTCGTATCTCCAGCATCTCAGCCAGGTCCCCCATCTTATCAGCCGATACGGCAGATTCGGATTCATCTATGAATATATTGATGGAACCAGCCTGGACGAAAAACCACCCCTGCCGGACGACTTTTTCGATAACCTGGGAGCTCTCATAAAAAAAATCCATGACTCTAACATCGCCTATATTGATCTGAACAAGCGCGGCAACATATTGTTACGCTCGGACAACCGGCCCGGTTTAATAGATTTCCAGATCGCCTGTCATATCCACTGGCCTCTCTGGCCGTTTAACCGTCTGGGTCAGTATATCCTGCGCACTCTGCAAAAAGAGGATTTTTATCATCTTAATAAACAGAGACGCCAATTGGCCCGTCATCTGATGACCCGGGAGCAGATCATAAAATCGCGCAGAAAGAGCGGTCTCGTCCAGATTCATCGAATCATGACCCGGGGACTGACCCTGCAGCGACGCAGAATATTAAATTACCTTTTCCAACGCGGCTCGCTTGTCACCAACGATGTCGATACCACCCATCCCGAAAGCAACCCGGCCCGCTGGGAAAAACATTAAAATTCAGGCACAGAGGCACATGGGCACAAAGACACAAAGTTTTTAAGAATTATTTATAAGCAACAGACAGTTATGTTTTGAGACTATAGAAAGTAATATAATCATGGAACACCCGATCGAGCATGCTGTGGGCATATACATCGGCCTGTTGCTGTTAGCGGTGCTGGTGGGCATTGTCAGTAATCTGTTTACCAGACTGCCCTATACCATTTTCCTGACCCTGGTCGGTCTGCTCGTGGGCGTTTTCCATTTCGGACCCAAACTCTCCACGACCGGGTTCGGGCATGACCTGATCTTTTTTGTGTTCCTGCCGCCGCTGCTGTTTCAGGGCGCGTTCCACATGGAACTCAACCGGCTGTTGAAACATATCTGGCCGATTGTCTGCTTTGCCGTGCCGGGCGTGGTGGTGTCCACCCTGCTGGTCGGCGGCGTGGTCGGCTGGCTCGGCGGTATCTCCTCCATGATGGTCGCCATGCTCTTTGGCG
>JAFGHE010000048.1 GCA_016930295.1 Sedimentisphaerales bacterium | reverse complement strand
GTCTCTCTGCTCTGATTTAATTTACTGAAAACAAATTGTACTATTCACTTTTCAAATAACAGACTTGGCGCAAATGGCACGATGTAATACTTTATGGGGGTAAAAAATCAGCTAGTTTATAGGACCGTCAACAGGGAAGCCATCAGAGTGAGCGTGTGGAGGAATTGGCGGATGGCTTCCCAATCAACGGATCCGTCAGGAAAATACATTAATAAACTAAGTTCCTGTCTTTAATAGAATTATCATCTTAATAGTGTGTATAATGACATTCTATTCAATTTTTGCCTCGTCCTTACGGACTTGTTTTCTCCTGTTTGGCACGCTAAATTAGGTTTTTGGAAAGCTTTATCAATTTATTGACTTTCAAAGATAGATACGCAAAAAAATCCTAATATCGCAGAAACGGAAAAATTTTTAAAAAAAATTTTTCTTATATCAGTTAATATTCTTCGAAATATAACTTCAAAAAATTACCGGAAATTTAGTTTTAAAACCTTTAAACCATTAAACAAGAAGAACTTATAAATAAATCAACTATGACACAACATGCAAATGCATATACATTTAACTTGAAAATAATTCGGATAGCTTTTTTTTGATATTGAATCGGGCAAGAGGTTTTTAATTGTATTGTCTGGTGGATTTTATTGATACGAATGAATGCTGAATAAGAGTATAATAGAGCAAAGCCCGATTTTAACATTATCAAGGCCTTTTGAATTATGAAACCGAGTAATTACACCACCCTGGGTGGCTCTGATCCTAATTTTCTCAGCACCCAATGGACCCTGATCCAGCAAATCCAGTCTGACCCGACCCAGCGCAGGGTGGAACTGGTGGGTGATTTACTCACAAAATACTGGAAACCGGTCTATTGTTACTTACGCCGGAAAAACTATGATAATGAACAGGCCAAGGACCTCTCGCAGGGCTTTTTCCAGGAAGTGGTACTGGGACGGGAATTGATCCATCAGGCGGACCAGGCCAAGGGACGATTTCGCACTTTTCTTTTAACCGCTCTGGACCGGTATGTCACCAGTCAGCACCGCATAGAAACTGCGCGCAAACGTATTCCCAAAGATATCATTGTGGCACTCGATGTGATCGATCCGGCTAAGGTTTCAACTCCGCAAAGTGAACTCACCCCGGAAGAATCCTTTAACTATGCCTGGATGTCCGACCTGCTGGATAAGGTCGTCGCTGAAGTTCAGGCGGAATGCCGGACCAACGGTATGATTACGCATTGGCATCTGTTTTATGCCCGGATCCTGCAGCCCACCCTCAATAACACCCATGCCCCGGCTCTAAGTGAGATTTGTACCCGGTACCATGTTGAGGATAACCGCAAGGCATCCAGTATGATCTATTCGGTCAAAAGACGATTCCAGGCGGCGCTGCGCCGTCATCTGCGCCAGTTGGTTGAAAGTGAATCGGACATCCAGGAGGAACTGCAGCTCCTGCAAAAATACTTCCCGCCGCCCAAATAACCTGATCTCACGGCATACCAGCTTTCACTGGACCGGCTTGAACTAAGCCAATAGTATTGTGTTAATTTAATGAAATGATGTAAGTTAAATACAAATTCCTATACACTGGAATTACATGTTACTATAGAATAAATTTATGAAACTCGACAAGGCATTAGAAATACTACAGGGCGGTCCTGACTTAATCCTCAAGTGGAATCAATGGCGTATCAAAGCCGGCCAGATGCCCAACCTCAGTGGTATCGATCTGTGTCAGGGTCATTTAGACAAAGTGGATCTCTCTGAAATGAATCTCAGCGGCGCCTGCCTGGTGAATACCCGTTTCCAGCAGGCCAATCTGTGCCGGATAAATCTGCGTGAGGCAAACCTTTTCAAAGCCGTGTTCCTGCGGGCCGATATGAAAGGCGCCAACCTGATTAACGCCCAGATGAGTGAAGCGGTTCTCAACCGGGCGGATTTGAATGGAGCGGATATGAGAAAAGCAGACCTGTGCCGGGCCTCTTTGCGCGACGCCGACCTGAGCCAGGCTGTTTTAATTAAGGTGGATCTGTTCGGGGCTAACCTCAGCGGCGCCTGCCTGAGCCAGGCCAAACTGGAACAGGCGAACATGAACTGCGTAAATCTTAAAAGCGCCGACCTGCAGGGCGCTGATTTAAACAATGCCTTTATCAATCAGGCTTATATCAAACAGACCAACTTCAGCGGCGCCGATCTGAGCAAAGCTCATTTATGCGCAAGTTTTTGTGTCGAGGCTAATTTCTCGGGCGCCAATCTCAGAGACGCCGACCTGACCGAAGCCGACTTACGCCGGGTAAATTTCAGCAAGGCCGTGCTGACCGGCGCTAATCTGGGCTGCGCATGTCTGCGCGGAGCCTATTTTGCCGAGGCCAACTTTGAAGGTGCCGTCCTGACTCGGGTTGATCTCTTCGGCGGCAATCTGGCCCGTATCAATCTCAAAGGCGCGCGCCTGACCAGTGCCAATCTGTGCGGCGCTGATCTGCACGACGCTGACCTGCTTGGGGCTGACCTGGGCGGCAACCAGATCAACCGCTTGGATATGATCCAGGCCAATATCGGTGGCGATACCCAGGCCAATCAGGGCGCGAATCTGCGCTGCGCCAATCTCAGCGGCGCTAACCTCACCAGCGCCAGCCTGATTAATTGCGATTTTATCGAAGCTGACCTTTCCGGCGCCAACCTCCAGGACGCGGACCTCTCCGGCGCCGACTTCAGCGGTGCCAATCTCACCGGCGCCAACCTCACCAACGCCCGACTCGAGGGCGCCAACTTCGAAGACGCAATCCTCAACGACATTAAAACCGATAATCCCGATCTCCTGCCCCGAACATCAACTCCTGAGCCCCCTTTGGAACAAGATCCTACCGAGCCCGACGACCCTGAAGAGTTCAACCTCTTCGATGAAACGGATGAAGACATATAAAATAGCTCAAGTCGAAAGCTGGCGCGCCGGGATTTCATCGGGACTTCCAGCTTTAAATTTTTCCCACCATTGGAGTGTATTTTTCAGGCCTCGGTTGAATGAGGTTTGGGCGGTAAATTGGAAGAGTTTTTGGGCCCGGGTGGTGTCGAGGCAGCGGCGGGGCTGGCCGTCGGGTTTGGTGGTGTCCCAGGTAATTTGGCCCTGATATCCGGTGAGTGACTTGATTTTTTCGGCCAGGTCTCTGATGGTGATTTCAACGCCACAGCCAAGATTGATCGGTTCGGGGCCGTCATAATGCCGGGTGGCCAGGACAATACCACGTGCCGCATCTTCCACATACAGAAATTCCCGGCCGGCCGAGCCGGTGCCCCAGACCACAACCTCAGCAAGATGGTTGTCTCGGGCATGGCAGAACCTGTGAATCAGGGCGGGTATCACATGCGAGGAGCTCTCGTCGAAATTATCGCCCGGTCCGTAAAGGTTTACCGGCAGCAGATAGATACCGTTCAGACCATATTGCTGACGATAGGCCTGGAGCATGACCAGCAGGGCCTTCTTGGCAATTCCGTATGGGGCATTGGTTTCTTCCGGATACCCGTTCCATAAGTCCTCTTCACGGAAGGGAACGGGTGTAAATTTTGGATAAGCACAAATCGTGCCGATTTGTACGAATTTTTTCAGGTTATGCAGACGGGCCTGTTCAATCAAATGCAGGCCCATAGCCATATTGGCATAAAAGAAACGACCGGGATTTGCCTGGTTGGCACCGATGCCGCCGACCTCGGCCGCCAGATGGATCACCACCGTCGGGCGCAGGTCCTGATACATGCGCACAACATCGGTTTCCTTGACAAGGTCATACTGTTCAATGAGGGGAATCAGCAGATTTTCGGGTTTAACTCCGGCACGGCGTAATTGCTCCTGCAAATGACGGCCGAGGAAACCCGCCCCTCCGGTCAATACAATTCGTTCCCGGGTCAGGTCAAGCATGGGATAACCATATGTTTTAAAAGGGATTTATTATCCTTATGATGATCAACCAGTATCTTTTCCTGGCGCGCCAGGTCCCAGTCGGCATCCACCATCAGATGGACCAACTGCTCGAAATTCACTTTTGGCTGCCAGCCCAGTTTTGTTCGGGCCCTGGTGGCGTTACCCAACAGGGTATCCACTTCCGCCGGCCTTAAATAACGCGGGTCCAGTTCCACATAATCATGCCAGTCCAGTTCCAATCGACCAAAGGCCAGGTCCAGAAAATCACGCACTGTATGACTGAGGCCCGTGGCAATGACATAATCGTCAGGCTGGTCCTGCTGGAGCATCAGCCACATCGCCTCCACGTAATCACCGGCATATCCCCAGTCACGCCGGGCGTCCAGATTGCCCAGATATAACTTATCCTGCAAGCCTTCCTTGATCCGCGTGGCCGCACGTGTTATCTTGCGGCTGACAAACGTCTCGCCTCGACGGGGCGACTCATGGTTAAACAAAATACCATTACAACAAAACATATCGTAACTCTCGCGATAGTTAACACTCTGCCAGTAACTATAAACCTTGGCACAGCCATAAGGACTGCGCGGATAAAACGGCGTGGTTTCGCTCTGGGGTGTCTCCTGAACCTTGCCGTACATCTCGCTGGATGAGGCCTGGTAAAAACGAGAACCCAATCCTGTGTCACGGATGGCTTCCAGTAACCGTATAGTGCCCACCGCATCGACCTGCGTGGTATAAACCGGTTGATCAAAACTGACCCGTACATGTGACTGGGCCGCCAGGTTATAAACCTCGTCAGGTGTAACCCGGGTGAGTATTTCACGCAGACCCGTCCCGTCGGTCAGGTCGCCATAATGAAGAAATAACCGTACCCCACTTTCATGAGGGTCTTTATAAAGATGATCGATTCGCCGGGTATTGAAAGAACTCGACCGCCTCATCAGACCGTGGACCTCATACCCTTTTTTCAGAAGAAGTTCGGCCAGGTAACTTCCATCCTGTCCGGTAATACCGGTAATCAGTGCTTTTTTATTCATAACTCTTGTATCTCTGAGGTGTTATTTACCATTTGAGTGATAATATCTCTTTTAATTTCTGTTATCTCTTCCTGTTCACCGGAGTATTCCGTTATTTGAGGAAGATGCAGTATTTCCGGTTCAATGGGGGGCAGGTCTTCCAGACCATGTTCATCGATAAGCCGGCTGAACAAAGCCACCCGGTTTCCGGCAGATTCCAGCGAGCCATTGACTTGTATCGCTAATATCATCCTTAATATTTCTTCGGAACGACGCTGACGCAGCGGCAGAGTAATCTCCAACAGCTTTTCGTCCGGGGGGACCGGCCCCTTACGCCGCCAGAGAAGGGTTTTCCTGGTACCATCACGGGTCTGCAGGGGCAGGATAATCCAGGCAAAATCCATTTTTTCAGCGGCCTTCTGCACACCTTTCCACCATCGGTCGAAGTTATCGGCATGGCGCAGTTGCAATTGGGCTCTTTCGAAATCACGCCGATGATCTTTGGCCTGCTGGTCTATATTCCTGCGACGTTGCAGGGCCGCCAGGGTATCACGCAATCCCACTGCGCCAAACAAACGAAAAACCAGTACCAGCAGCGCTAGCGCGCCGCCAAATATCAAAAGGGTTCCCAGATTCCGGGTGGCCATCATAAACATACCCACTCCCGTGACCAGCAGCGTTAACAGATATATGAGCAGAACCACGTGACGCTGATGCAGCCCCATATCCAGCAACTTATGATGGATATGACTGCGGTCGGCCGAAAAAATGGAACGCCGCTCCAGAAAACGCCGCAACATACTGAAAAGGGTATCAAAAATGGGAATCCCCAGCGCCAGTGCCGGCAGCGCCAATCCGACCAGGGTGAAACTCTTGGTCGTACTGAGCACACTGGAGGCAGCCAACATAAAGCCGAGAAATAAACTGCCGCAATCGCCCATAAAAACCCGGGCAGGATTGAAGTTAAAGAACAGAAAACCGGTCAGACTTCCGAGCAAAGCCAACATCAGGACCGCCATGACCATCTGGCCGGTGTAAATAGAAAAAACAGCAATGACGGCACAGGCAATAGCACAGATACCGGCGGCCAGACCGTCAAGCCCGTCAATAAGATTAACGGCATTGGTTATACCCACAATCCACAAAACGGTAAACGGCCAGGAGAACCAGCCTAAATCCAGGATAAACCAATCCGCTAAAGCAATAAACTCAATTCGTAATCCAAAGGCACAGACCGCCAGAGCCGCGGTGGTTTGTGCCAATAGTTTCATCCTTACCGGAACCCTGCGTACATCGTCGAGAAGACCTATAAGAAAAATGAATACACTGCCGGCCAAAAGAACCAGCACCTTATCCTGAATAGTCCGAAATGCATGACCAATCTCGTTGTTGATCATAAGCACGGGAAGGGTAAGTCCCAGCATCGCCAGTACAATACTGACACCCCCGATCCGCGGTACCGCCCGTCCGTGAATTTTACGTACATTGATATCGTCATAAATATTGAGAGTACGGGCAATCAAGATAACGATGGGAGTGAACATGGCTGCCAATGCCAGCGATCCCAGATAAACAAACAAATAGGTTTTCATAGTTATACCTGTTCTCCACTATTTGGTTTTTATGGAGTCCGCCCTGTTACGTTATCGTAATAGTTCAGACTTCGCTCCAACTTTGTATTTCCCTGAAAAGTTATTGATCCTTTTCCCCCTTCGATTGGCCCGTCGAGAAATATTTCCCGGTTGTACTTTTCATGTTTAGGCTATCTCTCTGTGCCTGATGAAGATCCTGATAAGGATTTATGTTTTGACTGTGAGTCTTTAAGACCTGAGATGTCTCCGATTTGCGGCTAAGGGTATCCCGGTCCGAAAAGGTGCGATCTGGATGTCGATTTTGGTACGGATATTTCTGGTAATACCCATAACGTAACTTTTTACGTGAAACATCATTAATCACTACGCCGAGCAGTTGTGCGCCGACACTCCACAGGCTTTCAGCGGCCTTCTCTGCAGAACGACGTGAGGTCTTCTCGGATCGGATGACCAGCACCGTCATATCACAGATTGCTCCCAGAATTCTGGCGTCCGCAACCTGCATCAACGGCGAGGAATCGATCAGGATACGATCATAGCCCTGACCGAGCTTCTGGATTAAATTCATAAAGTTACTGCTGCTGAGTAACTCACTGGGCTGCGCGGTTTTACCCAGACAGGGCAGTACATCCAGACCTTCAATACGAGTCGGCTGAATAACATCTTCCACCGATGCTCTGGCAGTAAGAACACTGATAAGATCCTCTTTAACATCCAGTTTAAACAGCCGATGTTGAGTTGGTTTACGTAAATCACCATCAACCACCAGAATACGCTGTCCGGCCCGGGCCATAGCGGCCGCCAGGTTGCTGGTAATACCGGATTTCCCTTCTCCTTCCACTGATGAGGTAATCAAAATAGTATGGGCCTGGTCCCGTGGCGCCCCGAAATACACGGCCGTACGAATCGAGCGAAAGGCCTCAGCTATCGGACATGCCGGCTTGATAAATATCCGTTCTCCTCGGGCCAGCAGCATATCCTTATCTGTGATTGACGGCACCAGGCCCAGCACGGGGGTGTTCAGAACCGAGGATACCTCTTCCACACTGCGGAAACGATTGTCCATTCGGTCACAAATCAGTGCAAACACCAGCCCCATGAATAATCCCAAAAACAGGGCAATCCCCATAAGTCGTGCCTTGTCAGGTTCGACGGGTTTGTCACTGCCCTGGGCAATTTCCACGATACTAATATTTAGAGCACCCGTATCTTCAGTAACATCAATTTCCTTGATACGGGTGTCAAGAATATCACAAAGTTTTTCTGTTCGCTTCAGGTCTGCCTGCAGCACGGCATACTCAGAGGCCCGGGCATTCAATTCCATGGCTTTCTGGTGCTGCTCCTCCAGGTTGGCGGCTATCTCCGACTCCTTCTGTCTGGATGTAACCCACCGCTGAATTAACATATTACGATACGCCTGAATAAAGGTCTGCTCCTGCTCGGCAATGTTACGCTGCAACTGGGCGATCTGAAGCATAAGAGCCTTGACTGCGGGATGGTTACTGGTCCCGTGCTTCTGTGAGGTCTTTAACTCATTCTGCAGACGTGCCAGTTCGTCATACAAAGGAGCCGGCTCAACACTCTTAATGAAGGCATCCCCCCTGAGACGATGCATGTCGACAAGCTGCCTGATTTTGTCCGGATCATTCATCATAACCGTGGCAGTATCATAATCCGCCTTGGCTTTGAGAACTTCTAATTGCGCTTCCGTATAGGCCTCCGACAAACGCGCCAAACGATGGAAAACAATATTATTGTCATTATTCTCGAGTGATACCGCACCGTTGACCTTGGTGAACTCCATCAGGGCCTGGAATTTTTCCGATAATTCCTTATCACGCTTGACTTTTTCCTTTTGGAGGATATTGAGAATTTCGGCGGCCGTGGTTCGTGTCTGGGTTGTGTTATAGGTGATATAGGAATCCACTACGGCATTTACCAGTCGTGCGGATTCTTCCCGATAAGGACTCTTCAGCGTGATATTAATGATATCATCTTTTGTGCCTACTGTGATATCTAGATTTTTCTTTAAGTAGGCAACCGGATTCTTTTCGTCGCGAAATGTCTTCAGATCACTGATGTCCTTGTTCTTTACCACCGTACTGAGAATATCACGGGATTTGAGTAACTCTTTCTGGGTGTAAAGATAATTTTTGGATTGGGTCATTACTCCTTCCTGCTCAGTGATAATTCGCGGACCGCTTTTCTCTACATAGAGGCGGGCCGTACTGCTGTAGATGGCCGTGGCCTGAAGCAGATATAAGGTAACCGCCCCCAGCACACACAGTAACGTCAGCAGGATAATCCAGCGACGGCGCCAGAGGATACCAAAGAGGCTCTCGTTCCAGAAGTCAAACAATGTCAGGGATGCACCGGTAATAAACCCTCGTGAGTTATCCGCGTTCGACGGTTTTTCTTCATATGTGTTTTCTGAAACCGTTTTATTCAATGTACACTACCAAATTATACTCAGCCATTGACCCGGGCATAAACCTAGGTACAGTTAATGAAAGTTGTTTCCTTAAAATATACGATAGTCATTGTTGCCTTTTTATCTCCTAATCCAGATTCAGGTTACTGTTATAAAAAGCATTAACACCAAAGTTGAGACGGAACACTTTGGCAAACATCAGCCGCGTGTAAGTACTGAAGGTATGTTCCACGGCAACGACATCGCCCGGCTTGATGATCAACCGGGCCGCATCGTACTTGGTTACACCACGCAGACGCACCGAAGCAGAGATGATCTTGCCGTCTTGACGTTGTCGGTATATACGGGCATAAGGCGGATCAGCGAATTCATCCACCCCCCCGGCAAAGGCCAGGGCTTCCAGCAGGTTATAGGTAGTCCCCGGCGGATAGGGAAAAACACCATTTCGCTTCACCAGCCCAATAACCGTAAATACCTGAGGATCAAGCCGTTCCACCTCCACAGTATCCCCGTCCTTAAGGGCAATATTAACAAAGGGTATATTGAGCCCCTTGACCGGCAGGACCACGGGATTGGTAATCAGACCGCCGGCATTCTCTGTCCGGTGTATGCGAATCGATGCGGCTCCTTCCGGAGGTATTCCTTCCGCCTTCATTAACACATCCACCAGGGTCATTTCATCGCTGCGACATGTATAGGTGCCCGGCCTGTTGACAGCGCCCAGAATGGTTATCCGCGCCTCGCGATATTCCAAGATCCTGCCTACCACACTCGGTGGAGAGATAACGTATTTGGGATAATAGGCCTGGGTGATATCTTCTTCGATCTGGGCCATACTCTTGCCGGCCACTACGATTTCCCCGATTATGGGCAGGATAATCGTGCCACTGGTATTGACCCGGATTTGATATGGCTCGACCTGACCCAATGAATTGGTAAGATCCGGCGTCACCACACGTAAAATGGCCGGCATCTGAAATTCTATTAAATCTCCGGGTACAATCCGGTATATGCCTGTCTTTTGTTTGGCCCGCATGATCTCAGGTATATCGACTATCGGTTGGATGGGGCTGGCATTATCGAATTCATCCAGTCTCTGGGCAGCGGTAAAATGGAAATCCCCGCTATTACTCTTCTTTTGGCCAGAGGCACGATCTTTCCAGGCGGGTTTTGTGGATAAACGGGAACGATTACATCCATGGGACAGAAATATGCCTGTTAAAATCAAGACAGGTAAAATTATCTTACATCCTTCGGATAAAGATAAAAATAACCTTTCTGTCTGTTTTATAACAGCTTCAGGCAATTTAATTTTTTTTAGCATCGCTCGTCCTTAAGCTTATATTACGCTCAGGCTCCGCCTGGGCGGTTGAGTCTTACAACTGCCTGTTGCTCTCCCCGCACTCCCAGTCCACCGAAAGAACAATCGCAATTGGCGTGCCAATAAAAAAGTGATACTCATAAAAAACAAGCAGAGAATCGCCGAAGATAATGTAACTCATTACTATTGAACATCTTATGCCTGCAAGATAATTTTGCTGACGTGCCTTGCTCTTTAATTAAATCCCCTACAAAAGGACCGAAGAAACCGACTTTAGCTGAAAAGGCGGGTAAAATACTAATAAGAGCGCAATTTTTGCGCCGACCAAGAAGAAAATATGACGTTATCGACTCCCTAACAGTATAGTAACACTTGAATAATATGCGTAATAATGATATGTTTATTTTGTATATCTATAAACTTAGAATATATTATTAATGTTATTTACATGTGATCGGCATATTCATGTGAAACTGTTTTTTGGGGAACTTTATGCAGGAAGTAATTGACGTTCAGACAGGTCAGGTCAAGGTTGGCAGGGCCGATGTGATACTCAAGGCCAATGCGCTGGGCTCCTGTGTGGCAGTGACCGCTTTTGACCCGGAAAATAAGATAGGGGCTATGGCCCATGTCATGCTGCCGGGAAAGGCGCCAGACGGGAAGGGGCAACATGAGTGTAATAGATACGCGGCAAATGCTATTGATACTATACTGCTTAAAATGAATCGATTGGGAGCATCTATAGAAAATATAAAAGTTGCACTGGTGGGTGGAGCCAATGTCCTAAAAAGAGAAAATGACTCTATCTTTTTAGATAATATCATTTCCGTACTTGACTTACTGGAAAAAAAACAGCTTAAAATAAATGCCCAGGTCCTGGGCGGCACTCAGCGGCGGAGTGTTACCTTAGACATCGATAATGCCACTATTTACTATACTGAAGGCGATTCTGGAAATATGAAATTGTATTAATTCATGGCAAACAAGCAGTTGGGCCGCCCTTGTTAGCTCTTTTTGGTAAAATGGAAGATAACACTTTAATCACCAATAATAATCCTGTTTTAAAAAAACCATCTTTATGGCCCATATACTGCTTAATCAGTTTTTGCGGACTTTTAGTGATCGGAACCATGTTATATGTATATTTCACCGGCGTCAGGATGTCTACCTACTATACCCCTCTGATTGACGCCACTATGGAAATCAAACTGGAAACTGCTCAGGCCCATTTATTATTGGAGGAAATTATGAGGGGGGAAAGTCCAGCGGATATTAAGGAAGTTTGGGAATTACTTGACGCCGCTGAATGGTATGCCCAAGCTGTGCTGAATGGAAATACCAACTCAAAAGGAACTTTTTTGCCCCTTACTAATAATAATATGCGCGAGCAGATTAAGGTGATCAGCAAAAAATTGAAAGAGTTTCGCATTATTACCCAACATCGTTTTGAAGCGTCGAAGCAATCAATTATTAATAGTGAACTGGACCAAAAATTCCACAGTTTATTTATTGAGATCATAAACCAGTCTGATCAGGTGGAGACCGGCCTGCAGAAAATGACTGCCCATAACCTCAGATTGTTTCGTACAGTAAAAATCGTCTTAATCACCCTATGTGTGTGTTTTTTTATTGTCGTGGGCCTAATCACGAATTCCTTTATGCGTCGTCGAGTCCGGGACCAGCTCGAGTTGCAGGCCGCCAATCAACAACTGGCCGCCGGTAATCAACAGCTTCAGGCCGGCCAGCAGCAACTCAAGGCCCTCAACCAGCAGTTAT
>JAFGHE010000047.1 GCA_016930295.1 Sedimentisphaerales bacterium | reverse complement strand
CTCCACGGGCCGGTATATTTCCTCGTTGACCGCCGGCGCCAGGTACGCCAGACGCTCTGCCGGCAGCTTAGCCTCTATAAGTTGTTCCCGCAGCTCATCCCGCGGATAAAAAATAAAATCATGCGGCCCCATCCGTGCATTCGGATTAAACGGCTCTTCGACCATCGACGGGGGCCCGTCCTGTACGAACGTCGCACAAACCGCTGATTCCGGCAGCAACGTAGTCACATCCCGGCGTAACTTATCCACCAGAATAATCAAATCCGGCTCATTCTCGTTTAATCTTTTTAACTGGGCATAATGCGAGACAATATCCGGCCGATTCAAAACCTGTTGGTCCGTCTGGGCGCCCAATCCCGCCAGTCCTGACAGTACATCCCGGCTCACAGTAATATCCGCCGGGGCATACACATTCGTACAGTTTATCGCACGTAAAGACGGACACGCCCCGGACTCTGACAATACAAAACTCTTACAGGTATCGCTCAGCGGCGTTTGCTTATCCCGCTGCTGTTGCCGCGCGAACATCGTATCCACCTCCGCCATCACCCGATGCAGAACTCCTTCCAGCGCACCACCGACCTGCTGGGAAAACCGCTGGTTCTCCTGGTCGCTCAGCCACGTCCAGCTTACCGCCTTATCAATAGAATTATATCCGGGATTCGCTGAATAAAAATCCGCCAGCAGCGCATCCATATCATCACCGCACAGCAATACCAACTGGCCGCTCCGCAGGGTGCTCGTAAAATCCCGCAATCGAAATACCAGGTTCAGATTCAAAGCCTCCCTTTCAAACACGATCAGCCCCTGGTAGGGCGACATGGCCCCCAGGATCGCCAGGGCATATGCCCCGCTGCCGATCCCGTTCATGGCTATATTCCCGCTGCCGATGTCCGTACGTTTAAGATTGGCCTCCGCCGTCACCAGCGGCATGGAAGTAAAACTCAGCCACTGCTTCCGGCCGTTATCCTCAATCCTGCGAAATGTCACCGACCCGTCCTGGGCAACCACCATTCGATAGGATGAGGGTACCTCTATACCGGCAATACACTCCGCAAGCTTTTCATTCTTTTCCCGTAAAACAGTCAGATTCGCACGCAGCAGTTCCTCCGCGGGCCAGTCGCGCAAAAGCGACACCGCCGTGTCATCCCGCGGGCGGGTTAAATCAGGAATCTCTAAGGTCGGCAAAGCAGTGTTATTCATAAACCATCAGGAAGTTGCAGAGCCGGTCAGACGGCGCGCGCCTGATTCCACTCGCTGGGGAAATTTGATCGATACCGCGGTATAACCAAACTGCTGCAATCGGTTGGTTTTGACTTTTAAATCGCAGGGATTGCAGTGCCCGTAACACTCACACGGCAGATACTCACCCGTCATCCGAAAATCAGGATCAAGAATATAGCCCACCGGCTCACAATTCTCATAAAGATCATGATGACATCGATAGACGCTGCCGTTAGGACCCATGATCAGCTCCGACGTCCGGCATAACACCTTTTCCTTCTTCTCCATGGTACAGGCGTCCGGAAACTTGAACTGCCCGTACAACCTGCCGTAAGCCAGACCTAAAAACTCCTTGGTACGAAAATCGATACCTTCCTTGTGGGCCCGTTTCTGGGCTTCCAGCACAATCCCTTCCTGGTCCGGATGCAATACACCCCAGATGCCCACGGAAAAATTGGCCGCCATAAGTCGATGAGTCTTGGCCAGCAGGTCATCCAGATTCATTTGATCCGGATGATAGCTTACCCGGATGGACGCATACGGCGCCTCACGACGCAGACGGTCCGGATTCACCCGCGCGATCATCTCGTCCACATCAAAACTCAGGTTCGTCAGAATATCGATCCGAATCCGTTCCGGCAGTTCATTGATAATGTCATAAAACCCCGGATGCATACTGGGCTCGCCGCCTGAAAGCGTGATCGGCACCTCTCCTTGCTCTCGTTTGAGATTGGTCAGCCGACTCAGTGCCCTGACCCACTTGGCTGTGGAAATCATTCGAAAATGTTCGCGAGGCGATTCATATTCGTTGATACAATAGCTGCACCGATATGGACATGCCATCGTCAGGAACACGGCGATATAATTACACTCATCAAGGACAGGTACTTCAGGTAAAACAGAATGGGTATTCATGAGCTTCTCACTCCCGCTGAGAATTATACATAATTCAGTTAAAGGTTATAATGACGACGCCAGCGTCAAAAGTATTGCGAACGTTTGTTTCTGGATTAAAAACAACGGTTTTAAGTGCCAATATTCACTTTTGACGGTGGCATCAATGACAACCAATAAAAAGTACGAAATCACACCTTATGATTTATTCAGTTCAACCAGTGGTGCTTCCACTTCCGGTTGATTTTTTTCGGGCACCGCTTTCTTCTGAGCCGGAAGCAACGATTCCACGGCTTCCATCACCATTTCCACCGAAATATACGCCATACAGCTATCACTCTCATCAGACCGGCACTTCGGACCAAAACAGGGCATACAACGCCTCTCACACGCCGGGGTCAATTTAAGACCGCATCCATACATATACACCTGTTCCGGAGGCGTCGAGCCAAACAGGGCCACAATCTTTTTGTTCAGTCCCAGAGACAAGTGCAAGCCCAGCGAATCACACGTGATAATCAGCTTACAGGACGCCAGCCAGTCTATATAATGACGGATACTGCTTAATGACTGCTGCCAGCATACCGTGTAGTATTTACTCAGTTCAAAATAAAGCTTCTGCCAATGGTATTGAGGCCAGCGCTTGGTAGGCCATTTGGGGCCGACATGATTATTCAGTCCAATGTCATAGATGGGGGCAACCTTGGGCTGATACCCCAGAACATAACGCTGTCCCGTCCATTCGTGCCCGATGGTTTTAAAGAGGGTCTCCTGTAACGGTCGATATTCATCACGCTGGAGGGCATGGGACAGCGCCCGGACCGATTCCGGATAGAAACTCTCATCACCACAACCCGTCCAGTCTTTGAAACCAAACTTCTTATCAGCAGGCATGCCCGCCGCAAACTCACACCAGTCTTTCTGCTTTTCCAGGTTGATGACCATGTGATATTTTTCCCGGATACGATTCCTGGGCAGTTCTTCGGGTGTGTCGGCCAGAATCAACTCGTCTATCAGGTGGTTGCCCATCAGTAAATCATGGGCCACCTTGGCCGTGATCCAGGTCACATGATAGCCTTTAAAATCCTCCAGCAGGCAGGTGCAGCGAAATACCTCGCCGTAACTGACCACCGGCGAGACATTATGATCGCAAGTTTCTGAAAAACCATGTTTTATAATCAGGACGGTCTTGCGGCTCATTTCTGGTTCCTTTTCTTAACTCATTATGGTTGTCTTTCGATGTGCAAGCGCACTAAGGCCCTAACACTTCTTTAACAACGGCAATATCCATGAATAACTTGAGATTTTATAAAAAATTATCGGTCCCTGATTCTCCAGTATTATCAGGTGTTCCGGACCGGCAAGTTTTCGATGCGATTATCAGTATCATGAATTGGGATTGGTACGGATATTTATATTATTAGGGATTCATAAAATTAATCCCGCTGTTTTTTATGGGAACTTTTTTATTTTTCACTGGCTGGGGGCATTAATTTTTGCCGATTCTCAACAAACAGCAAAATGTGAGATTCCAACTGACATCCCAATTCTCCGGAATATTACCTTGGGGGGATGTCGAAATCGTAATAGTACAAATATTTTATCCTGTATCAGATGCTCACTTCAAAAGTAGATAGTTCGAATTTAAAATATTGTTTTCGACCCGGAATCAATGCTTCGTAATACTTTTGACACCGGCATCTATCAGCATTAGGAAACTGTATTATGAGTCTCAAAGACGATATTAAAATGCTCGCTGAGATTGATGCTTCCATTACCCCCAATATATGCGTTAAGCGACGGCATGGATTAGGAAATGTAGTATGCCTGTTGCCCATTCTGGACAGATTATACAGTGAAGGATACCGGATAAAGGTTATTACCCGAACGGAATGGATACATACCTTTACCTTACTACGCCCGGAATTCATCTGGAGCACTGAGGACGACCCTAAGGCGTTTGACATGGATGAACTTACCAGAGAGTTGACGCCCACAGAGCATCGCACTGATGAGTTCGCGCGCATGCTGGGTTTAGGTAGGCCCTTTACCTCGCTTAAGCTGGATATTCCCGAGGTATGGAGCGAGCCGTTTCAGGATTATAAAGGCAGTATCGTATTTGCTCCTGAAGGAGGCCACCCCTCCCGTCAATGGCCAATCGAACAGGCCGCCCAGTTACATAACTATATTGATAATATGAACAAGTTAATTTTGGTAGGCCTCAATCCATCATTTAACATACCATGTGATATTGACTTACGGGGAAAGCTGGGCCTGCATGAACTCTTTGGCCTGCTCAATATAGCCGGCACTGTTATAACCATGGATTCAGCCGTCCTGCATATCGCCGCCGCCCTAAACAGGCCTACCGTAGTCATATTCGGCGGGGTCAACCCAAGCTTCCGCGTACGTGGCGACCAGCCAGTCGTGGCCATCCAGTCTGAAATGGAATGCTGCCCCTGCAACAAACACGAATCATGCCACGGCCACTTTACCTGCATACACAATCCCTGTCCCCAGGACGTCGCCAAAGCCATCCCTCTCGCCCAAAAAACACACCACCGCATCATCAAAATCCTGCCTATCTCACAACCCTCTCTCGTGTCTGTCTAATCACGACTCAGATTACAGGATATTTTAAACACAGACCTGTACTGAGAGTATTCAAACTATTAACACGGTTCTCCTGTCCTGACTTGTTCACTCCATCCATAAAGTACATTCCGTCCTCCTGGTCCGTCCTCTTGTAAATCCTCCTTCCTGTACCTGATTTTTTAAATTTTTGCCGCATTTTTGACAAAGCTGCGTTTATGCTTATGATGATAGCCGGTAGCCAAACATATAAATGGAAAGTGAGTCAGCCACACGTGTCTGATAATTATAAGATCTTATATGAAAGTAATTTAGCGATCCAGGCCGCCCGGAATGCCGCCGCGTTCAGTACGCTCTATCGGCTCCATTATGACGGCGTATTCCGCTATTGCGTCCACCGGCTCTTTAACCGAGCAGTTGCTGAAGATGTGACCAGTACTATATTTCTCAAGGTAGTGGAGAATCTGCCGCGTTTTCGTGGTGATGACAAGGCGTTTCGCTGCTGGCTCTATAAAATCGCCACCAACACGATAAACTCCTACCTGCGCGGTAAATTAAAACAGAAGAAATTATTCCAGAATCTAAAGGAACAGGCGTCTGAATATTCAAAAGACGATTCTGACGAGACCGGGGACAATCCCGGGAAACCGGCATTTTTACAAAAGGCCATGCACTCCCTGAAATCTCGTCATCAGACCGTCATAACCTTACGGTTTTTTGAAAACATGGACTATACGGAGATTGCCCGAATTGTCGGCGCCAGTGAGGCCACCGTGCGCAGTCAGGTGAGCCGGGCGCTGGATAAACTGAGAAAAATAATTGCAGCACTGGAAAAACAATCCTCGATTTCAGAGGTAACATACCATGAGTGAGAACGAAAAACAATTCAAGGAATATATCAACGACCTGCATTGGGATGACCGGCCCGACCCGGCCCATCGCGATCAATTGGAAGCCAGGCTGCTCCATGCCTTGTCTCAGTCAAACCAGCGCCAAACGCAGTCTCCCCGGCACAAATGGAGATTAATCATGCACAGTAGAATAATAAAATTAACCACCGTCGCTGCGGTCTTTATCATTATTTTTGCCGTTACCTGGATGTCTTCTCAGGATCCCAATGGCAGGGAATCCTTGTCCGCCTTCACCCTGGTACAACAGGCGTTTGCCAATGAGCGGCTTTATTTTAACGGCGATGAAATCGTTCACATCGTCAATGAAATTATCGTTTATCCTCGCCCTGCGGTTACGGATAATCGCTATGACAGTCTGGTTGAAAACTGGGGCCTGAATCCCCAGCAGGGAGAATCAATGAAAACCGTTCTGTCCTGGCTGGACTATAACTGGCTGCCGGTCTGTTCTATGCAGGCTAATGGCGAGTTTCGGTTCCATCAGCTTAACCTGGTCCCGGACGAGCAGCTGGAATACACAGTAACGGACCAGGCCTGGTATGATCCGGGATCCGGTCGTTTTATCCGCGTGATGCAAACTGAGCAAAAGGTGTTTTTTGCCAATTCGTATGACGGCCGGGCCGTCTATTCGTATGAAAAAGGACCGGATAACTCCTTACAGGTTGTCAGTCAGCCGGTAAGTGCGGATTTCCGTCCGCCTCAGGATCCGGCCGGGTTCCTTGGGCTCGCTGCCGGCCTGCAAAATTCCCTCGACGAACAAAATACCCATATTATTCATACAATCACGGATGATACCCTGCCGGACGGTACCCCTATTACAACTTATAAACTGGGATTTGAAGATATCTTTGGTGATGTCAATACCTATTGGCTTTCGAAAGTTCGAGATGACAATAATACCATAGCCCAAATGGATTTCATTCTGGCCGGCTATCACCTGATGACGATCCGCAGAGTATCAACCGAGTCCGTTGATACACCGGCTATGGCCTGGGACCTGGCTGAAATGAAGCAACCGGACAGCCGGCTCCAGCAGGAACACGGCCCCCAGGTGGTCATTAATCCCGATATGGTGATTATCGACGTTTCCGCCGGCCATATGGTTGAACATGCCGACTATGAAACGTACATCTTCGCGCAAAAACCTTACTGGACAACCGAACCGATGATTGTCGATTGTCTGGATTTGCCCACCCCTCCGCATCGGATGTTCTCTATTGTATATAACGCCGATTCCGGTCGTCAGGTGATACTGGTGCAGGCCCAGACGTATAATAACATAATGGGCGCACTTACTCATTTTGGGCCTCCGATATATACGGCGCCCAATGGCTTTAAAGTCCATAGCGGAGGCCCTGTGAAGTGGTGGACCAATATTATACTGCAAAGTACCGATTTAACGCCGGCCGAGGACCGGACCGGCTATGTTCTGGCATCACCGGCCGGCACCTACCCCTGCCTGGTCATTAATGGTCCCATTACAGAAGAGGAATTGCACGGTTTGATTGACAGCCTTATCCCGGCCTCAGAATATGAAGATGAATAACAGTAGTGACAACCTTTCTACCACCGGGTGATTAAGTCCACCATTGCCGAAGTGTGGATTTCCGTGGTAAAGATATTGTCACTTTCTTCTTTAAGGGTTATAATGCATTTATCCAGAGTGGTGTGATCATACTTAAATCCATCCTCTGTTAATAGAGTATGGGCCTGGCGCGGCTGAAGTGAGAGATGATAGATGCCCATCCCCAGCGCAGTCCGGGCCAGTCCCATCTGCGAGACGGTCTCCTGGTCTTCCTCAAACGGTTTTACATCCTCGATCATGGCCTGATGGCAATAACGAAGAATCGCCAGATGTTTACGCATATCACTTTCGTATGGTTCTTCCAATACCTCTGCCGGGACAATGACCTGAATAAACAGATAAAGCCTTTCATGAGTCAGGCTGCTGCGTTTTTGCAGATAAATCTTACGCTGGACGAATGAGTCCTCCTGGCGGAATGTCACGATCCCCAGTTCGCGGCTCCACCCTTTTTTATGCATAACAGAGACGCTGCTGGTCGTATGCATCATACCTTCTTCCGGGAGAATCCCCAGTACCTCAGTGGCGTCACTCTGGCCCACTATAATCTCTCGGAAACGGGTCTCCAGCATCATTTCAGAACTCTTACAGCCCGTAAACAGGGTGATACATACTATAATGCCCGTTAGCATAATCATTCTGTACCTGATATTCACGTCAATCTCCTTTTGTACAGTATTTTCTCGATGCCACCGTCAAAAGTGGATTTTTGCAATTAAAATCGTAGTTTTTAATTCAGAAACAAGCGTTCGCAATACATTTGACGCTTGCGTCTTTCTCGTGGCCCTGAAAACGCCACTGGAACTCCAGTGTCCGCAAGGATATAATATACCAGATTGGTGAATAATTCATCAAGTGTTAATTTTAGAACGTGTTAATCCCTGGAATCAGGTAAAATGTAGTAATCCGCCGTTTGGAGGTCTCACATGGTGCCGGAACCTGTTCTGGATAAAATTCAAAAACTCTACGGATATGACCAGATCCCGCTGATCACGGATAAACTACTTGCTCTGATGGACCGTTACCGTTCATTGAAAAATACGGATATCTCTCCTTTTCTTGACGAACAGGATATCATGCTTATCACCTATGCCGACAGTCTGCACCAGCAGGGTATGGAACCCCTCAAAAGCATGATCCAGTTTTGCCGGTTGCGCCTGCAGGACCTTATCCGTATAATTCATTTTCTGCCCTTTTTTCCATACTCTTCTGACGACGGCTTCTCGGTAATCGATTACCATCAGGTCAATCCTTTTTATGGCGACTGGTCCCATATCCGTGCCCTGAGCGAAGATTTCCATCTTTGTTTTGACCTGGTTCTTAATCATGTCTCTGCGTCCAGTACGTATTTCAAGGGATTTCTAAAGGACGATCCTCACTATCGGGATTTCTTTATTCATCTGGATGAACATACCGACACCTCGTCGGTTGTCCGGCCCCGCGCACTGCCCCTGTTACATGAATACCAGACTAACTCCGGACCCAAATGGTGCTGGACTACTTTCAGTTCCGACCAGCTTGACTTTAACTTTAAAAATCCTCTCGTCCTGCTGGAACTGCTTGATATTCTGCTTTTTTACGTCTCACAGGGCGCCCGGATGATTCGCCTGGATGCCATTGCCTATTTATGGAAGGAACTGAACACTTCCTGTGTCCATCTGCCCCAGACCCATTGGGTGGTTCAATTAATGCGTGATATTCTGGACAGTCTTGCTCCCCACGTATTATTATTGAGTGAAACCAACTTTCCCCATGAAGACAACATCTCCTATTTTGGTGACGGGAACAATGAGGCCCAGATTGCTTATAACTTTCCCATGCCGCCCCTGGTTTTACATACGATAACGTCAGGCAACGCGCGTCATCTTAATCAATGGGCTGCTTCGATTAAACCTCTTTCCGACAGAACCACCTTTTTAAATTTCACGGCATCCCATGACGGGATTGGAGTCCGGCCTGCGGCCGGCATTCTCTCGGACCGGGAATTTCTCTCGCTTATCGATCTGACTCTGGCCCATAACGGCCGGGTTTCCTATAAAAACGACGAGAACGGAAATCCCATCCCATATGAACTGAATATCAATTATTTCGACGCCCTTAACAATCCCAACGATTCCCATCTGGACGAAGAATCCCAGATTGACCGGTTCCTTCTTTCCCAGAGCATTGCCCTGGTATTTCTGGGTATGCCGGCTATCTATATTCACTCCCTTATCGGCTCACGTAACTGGAACGCGGGGATAGATCAGACCGGTCAGCCGCGTAGTATCAATCGTGAAAAAATCGACCTTGATCTGCTCGAACAGCAACTGATGGACCCCGGCTCGCGTCGGGCAAAGATTTTTTCTCGTTACGCTCATCTTATTTCCCTGCGACGCGGCCAAAAGGCTTTCCATCCGAATGCCTCTCAGCAGATACTACCGTTGGGTGACCAGATATTCGCTTTAGTCCGTACTTCGATTGACAGAAAAGAACGCATTGTCGTTATCCACAATGTCACCGGTCATTCCCAGCAGATTAATATAGATCCCGACCTGTTAATGTTTCCTTTAGATGATCCCCGGCCTGCTATCACGGATTTAATTGAACACATTCAATATGATCCCGACCCGTCAGGTACTTACCAGATTATCCTGAAACCTTATCAGTTCCTCTGGCTCAAAATTTGAAACGATTTATTGCTTGAGCGCCGCCACGTCCACGTCAAAGCCCAGCCGGACTATTTCCTCATAGAGTTTGTCTTTTTTAACGGGTTTGATCAGGTAACTCTCACATCCGGCACGAAACGCCTCCATGATGTTTTTCCGCTGATCTACAGCCGTGGTCATAATGACCTTGGCTCCGTCCAGCTCCAGGATATCTCTTTCCACTTCCAGCCGGCGTATCTCTTTCAGCGCCTGCATGCCGTCCATTTCCGGCATCATGATATCCAGGCATAAGAGATCATAAGGTTCCTCGGCGTCCAAAGCACTTTCATACGCTGCTACTGCTTCCAAACCATTGACGGCTACATCACACTCGCCCAGCGGCCTCAGCAGTGTTACCAGGTATTTACGATTAATAAAATCATCGTCGACAACCAATATTCGCATGGTGGGTTCCTTTCTCATGCTTCCACATTACGCAACTTGCTACTGTTATTCCATCGTACTTTTACCCATATCACCTGAGCTGGTAATATGACATGAATGTCCAGAGGACTCTAAATTATTTATTGAGTTGATTTTATAATAAAGATAAGTATTATCTCCTTTACACCGGATTCGATTAAGTCCGAAAATCTGCCCCTGAGTCTACATCTTTGCGCATATTCGTCATCCAGGTCGTACCAATTAATTGCTTTAAAGAGAGCGGTTTGAAAACCGTATTCAATCGATAAAAATGGTTTCGGATTAAATACCCCTGTCGTCTTATAAGTTGATATAAATCAAAGAGATACAGGTTTTTTTGATAAAAACTCAGGATTTTTCTGATTTTTATTCAGATTTAATCAACTTCTGAGGCGAAATTGCCGAATTAATTTCTGTAAGATGAGAGAGGCTTTTAAATCTGCCTTGATTTCTAAGAGCGGATTCATTTTTGCTAAAAAGTAGGCTTGAGTTTTTATTGAGGATTTCATTTATATTTATGAAATATCTTATACGGTAATATAGAAGAGCACTTCAAACCGGTCTTCGGTTTATTTCTACCCATTACGCTCATACCTGAATAGGGCTACCCCGCCCTATGCAGGTATTTTTTTTACAGGGTAACGTGACCTGATTCATATCCTGGTTCATCAGGAATGGTATTGCCGCCAAGGTTTGACCACAATGGGGCCACGTTCATAATGATAATGTTTGTGAAAGGGGCATGGATTTCTATCCTGATGGACATCGAGACTGGATTCCGGATGGTTGCCTCAGTTTTGAATCCCTGGTGACTTGGTGGCTTGGTACTTACTCATCTGCCCAATCCTTCCGGCAGAAAAAGGTATCCATATAAAGGTGCTCCTTGATTATTTTCGTTTTCGGAGTATCTCATATATGGATCCGTTCCGTCGGCTGACTTCGAAACCTGCATGGCAATGGACTGACCGGCTCCATACGTATGGATTGAACCATCTGTCAGGACATAATTAAGTTTGATTTTGATACTGCTCAACTGGATAGTCCCGTCATCATTGTTCAGATGATACCAGAAATCACTGGTATTCGGGATTCGTTTTAAAATCCCTGAATTCGAATAAAATTTTTCACAACTGACAAAGCAATTTTCGGCGCCGTCAAAACCATATCCAAAATAATCACCTGCAACTATCTTGCTTTGCCTGTTCCTGTCAGCCAGACGTGTCGGTCCTTTAAATGTTCTATAGGCGCCAAGATAACCAGTATAATTCTGGTAAAAATTGTACGTACCGAAAAAAGGATCCAAATGCCTGCCCTCCGTCTCCGGATTATCCCAATCATCGCCGGCCTTCCACATCTCTTTTAGATAAGGATTCATCTCGGGTGTATTGGGGCAATATAGAAAGCGGACATTTTCAATATAATCATTACGTATATAGGCGCTTAATGACCGTTTATTTCTTCTTAACGGATACAGGGTGTCTTCATGAGAACTGGTCATCATATTAGGCGGCTGCCAGCCCCACCTCTCATCACGACCCCCGATAGTCGCTATCGACGGCATATAGCGGTCTTTATGATCAAAGCAAAAATCGGTGAATCCTAGTCCCACCTGTTTAAGATTATTTTGACACAATGTCCCCCTGGCGCAGTTACGTGCTCCGTTTATGGCCGGCAGCATAATACCTGCCAAAGTCAGGATAATCCCCATCGTCACCAGCATCTCGACTAAGGTAAAGCCCCCCCAAAGTCTTTTATATTTTGGGCTCGCCATCCTACCTTTGTCTCCGACTTTCAATCACCATTCGGTAGGAAAAATGATTGTAAACTCCATAAAAATAGCTGCTTAACAAAGTTAATCAAACTAATATATCATAATGTCCAATCAATATCAACTTTTTTACCCTGTTTTTTGGTCCGATAACCAGTTAATCGTACAAAAAAAATACACCTTCCTCGCCTTAAGTGTGAAAAGTGCTTGCCAACGGATGATATCAGTTAAATTTTTGATGTAATAGTACAAGTAATGATCCAGACAAGCGTGCCGGCCCCGCTTGGAGCCTCACTACTCAACCCAGGGCAGAGATGACAGCCATTCTTGGGCCAGCATGACAAAGTCTTCCAGATTCACTATGCCGTCCCGGTTGCCGTCTTGCTGCAGAGGCCACAGGCTCATACTGGCATAAGCTGTGCCACCATAAGCGCCGATATTGACCCGTCCGCCGTTGGGTGTACGTTCATTCGAAGGATTCTCATCAGGATTACCCGCATCGATACACGGACTGGTCAGCAAATCCATCGCCCATAAACCATCCAACGGGCCAAACATATTCGGATCGGACGGATCTTCCGGATAAAATCGCCCCTGATCCGACATCAAATGATAATCCCGGTTCGCCGGATCAGCAAACAGCGGAACGTCAAGATGGTTTCCGGCTAATCCAATGGTATAAAGAATTTCAATCTCATCTGCGGATAACACCCGGTTGTATATGCAGACATCATCGATCTGACCCTCGAAGAAATTTTCCCCATTTAGCTGGTAATGACCTATAGAGACATTCGCATCTAGAGCAGTGTCAATAGAACCTGTGTTGTGAGTAAAACCTATCGGATCGATAACACCATCAACATAAAATATAATGTCATCTACGGTGGCCGTATCACCACTAAAGGTAACTGCCACCTGATGCCAGTTACCATCATTAACCGGAGTAGAACCATAAGAGTTAGCGTCTTTTAATCCTACTTGGAGAGTGCCATCAGTACCGTAATAATATTGCACCAGGAAGATCCATCTTCTGCGATTTTGTTCAGTACCCCAGGAGACGATATGGCAGTGGTCATTAACCGACGGATCTATCTTTACCCACGCCGTAATACTTCGCGGAAGCGCTCCACCGATCCCCTTATAACCTTCCATTTCCACGTAATCATCAATACCATCCAAACTCAAAGCACTATTGATCTTGCCGGCGGTCCGGGTGGCTCCATACATAGTGCCATGATGACCATTCCCGGAATAATCCCATGCGATGCTTCCGCCGGCTTCATCAAAGCCCCAGTATCCGACTAACCCTTCATAGATGTCCCCCATCTCATCCTGTACCCAGCTATAATCGGCTTCACAGTCAACCAAATCACCATAGGTATTATCCCAGAAGATGGAGTTGGTGATAGTGGGGGTGGCTCCAACCTCGGCAATGACACCGTGGTCGTTATTTACTACGGTCACGTTTTTTATCGTGGGTACACCACCCAGCACATTAATCCCGGCATAGCAGTTTCGGATTACAACATTCGAGAGTACACTGTCAGGCCCTTCCACGTTGATAAACGAAACCCCATAGCCGCTGACGGCCTCAATCACCGCCGCATCCGCCGCACTGGTAACCGTGACCGGCTTGCCCAGGAAATTTACCTCCTCCTCATACACTCCCGGCCAGATGACTATCACATCATAATTGTTGGCATCCTCGATGCCCTGGTTGATAGTGGCAAATGCCGTTTCTCGACTTAATCCGTCATTGTTGTCATTACCGTTGATCGTATCGATATGCCAGGTGTCAATGACGGGAACATATTCATAGGCTCCCATATCAGCAATAGCCTGGCCGTTTCTGTCCCCATCAAGAGGTCGGCTGTTTTCATCATAATCATAGTCAGGCAGACCGCCCGTCGGACTGTTGGTTGCGCTATCTACACAGGGTGAATACGAGGGTAACTGATAATCTCCATGAGCCCAGTCGCTTCCGTCCCAATAACCAGGATCAGTAAACAAAGGATCAACACTAATATCTCCTACTCCGGGAGCGGCATCACCCTGGTAATTCATTGCGCTATTATTCCATACATTGTTGTAGGATATAGTAAACGTCGATGAACTACAATAGAGCCCTCCCCCATTTGCATTATTCGTAATAATATTATTCGTAATATACGCAGAGGGACAGTCATATATATATATGCCGCCACAGAATGACGAAGCTCTATTGTCATGGAAGGTAGAGTTAATAATCTCCATTTCCGGTGCAACGACATCACCACCTGCATAACAACATATTGCACCGCCAATCACCGCACTATTACCGTTGATAATACAATTCTGAATTCGAACGAAACCCGCCTTTTCACAACAAATACCTCCTCCGTAATTGTTGCTGGTGTTACCAATAATTGTACACGAATCCAAGATGGTGTAGTCACTTTGAATATAAATACCTGCTCCCCGATATCCGGTATTGTTTTCCATGATACAATGTTCAATGGCCGCAGAATCACTTAAAATACTAATGGCCCCGGCCCACCCCCCATTACTGTGATTATTAGAAAAACGGCAGTCTCTTACTGTTGGATTTGTGTCGCGTCCTAAATATACTCCTCCTCCATCACGGGCCTCATTATCCTCAAATATACAGTTTGTGACAATAGCATCGCTGCTGTTTATAATTAGGATTCCACCCCCTCTGGCATAAACACTGTTATCACAATAATTATTTATAAACTTACAATTCTGAATGGTCGGACTGCTGGTATCACAGCGAATCCCAGCGCCACCATCCTGTTCGGTATCTATATAACCATTGGTTATGGTAAAACCATCTAAAATCGAGCTGTTGGTCTCGTAGTTTTGGAAATTGAAACCACGGTGAGGATCTACGGAAGTGCCTTGGCAGTCGATGATACAATTGTTCATGCCGTTTTCACTTTGGACGGTTATCGCTTTTCCGAAAAACTCTATATCCCGATTACCCGTTCCGTTGTAAGTCCCATCGGCTACTATAACCGTATCTCCACCGGAAGCCGCATCGATCCCTGCCTGGATGGTTGCCTTGGGTCCGTTGGGGGCACTGCAACCGGGATTGGTTCCGGTCCAGGCATCGTCACCGCAGACGCCGTTTACATAAATTGTGTCGGCAGAGAGGTTATTCGACCATGTAAATAATAGTATCAAAATAATAATACTAACAAGCTGTCTTTTGGCCTGCATGATTTTGTCCCCGATATATCATCTTTTTTCGATTCATATGAATTCTCTTTGAGTACACAATTTACATGAAAAAGTGTAAATTCCTGTTCATTTTATATCAACACCTTCAAAATGTCAACCCTTACGAGTTATTTTGCTCTAGCGGGATACGTCTCGTCCGACCTCGATGAACTCGAATGGAATAAGGCCCATCGAAGTCAGACGAGTCGCGCCGTCCGTGTGCTATTCGTTCGTTAGAATAAATAGCCAGCTCATCCCCAATCCTTTATCTTTGCTCCCAAACCAATTCACATCAGGTTTGATAAATGTATCTTCGATCCCTTCAATCTCCTGTAGATATTCAAATTGTATTTCTCCGGGAATACCAGCGTTAAACCGGATTTTTTCAATTACGTCACTTTCCATGTCAATAAAATATGTCAATCTCCCTTTATTATTGGTAATCGTCACCTTACCGGCGCCCTGATCATCGATCTGAGTGGCAAAATCAAGCCCCTGCTCCGCCGCGTCACGCCGGACGGTATCAAGGGTATGCAGACCCATCCACGGCCGCACCAGGCCCTTAAAGAAACTCCCGCTCGGATAGGCCGAGGCCACGTCTCCGCCGGGTTTGAGAATATAAGCCCCGTTTTCCTGGTCAACGATCTCAAAGTCATAATTGACCAGTATGCGAAGCCAGGGGCGGCGCTGGACATACTTTGAATAGACAAATGGAACCTGCCCCATTCCGGAAATATTCTTTTCGCCGATGTGTCCCGATATTCGAAAGTATGTCCAACCCCGCTTATGCATTGTGTCCCGGATATCCACTACGGCCAGATCCGCCGGCCAGGGATTCTGGAACGCCTCCTCTTTTAAGAGATGTTGATGAAATAGCCTGCTCGCATAGGGCTTGTTTTTATTCACCCCCATGATGATCCATTCGTTTCTGTTCACTTCAGATAATATGGGGTTCATCGGTTGACGACCTTCTACCTGGTTGAGAAAATCGAACATTTCCCGGCCATCACCCGGCAAACGCATTACCGAAAGAGTATCCTGATCCCAATAGTGATAATTGGTAATATAAATCGTGTTTTTTTTCCTGTCAAAATGACAGTTTCTCTCTTCATTCTGAAGCCAGTTACAATACTCTTTGCCCTTACTGCCGGTTGTGGATGAACGACTCATGACCGGGCCACCAGATCCTTCCGGGAAAAAATACCATCTTTCACCCGGCTTAAGATCGTTATGTAACCAAGCAGTATCTCCCGACTCTGTTTTAACATATTTCATTGGGGACTGGCTGGATTCGCTCTGTTGGTAATTATCAATCGCCACCCCGGTCCCCACTGCCAGAATGCCTGCCGCCGTAATAGTGGTTATCGCCGTTTTGCCTGCTAAACCCGTCAATGTACCCGCTGCCAGGCCTGCATTAAGCGTTCCGGCTGAAATCGATAAAGTCGCCATAGACGCCTCTGTTTTGGCTGTGAGTTTTCCAAACACTATCAGGGCTGTCAGCAGCGACCCCTTGCCCAGTCCCTGCTTGCCCAGTTGACGCTTAAGCGATCTCTTTGCCCGGCAAAACAGCATGCGGACCCCAAACTCGCTCCGCTCCATAACCTCGGCAATTTCCTCGTATCCCAATTGCTCATAGCAACGCAGGGTCAGAACCTGGCGATGCTGCGGTTTCAGTTCATACATGCATTTCAACACGGCTTCCGATAATTCCTTACTGACCATTTCCGAAAGTTGCCGGGGCCGGTCGATAGTCACTACCTGGGCGAGCTGTTTATTCATCTTCTTCTGTCGGATCTGGGCTTTACGCGTATCGCAGAGCTTATTAAATGCCATACGCCGCAGCCAGGGCCAGAACCGATCCGAATGCTCCAGTTTTCCCAGTAACTTCACCATATTTAGCATGCACTCCTGAACAATATCACCAGTCAAATCTCGATCTAAAGTCAGCCGGAAAACATACTCCTCCAAACGCGGCCGACACTGACCGGCCAAAAGCTCCAGACTTTCCGGATGGCCCTGCCGGGCCTGCTCGACTAATTGTATTGGCTCTCCTGGTATTTCCATGGTTCACACTATAATGTCTGTTAAACCGACCTCCGCGTAACGGTTTTTTTGGAAAATTATCGCGTTTTTATAGAAATATTCATAAAAATCATAGGTTTCACTCATATTTTTATCCTTTATACATGGTATAAACTTGAATCCCATTTATGTTTTATGTCTTTTTAAGGTAAAATAGTTGGATGCCGCCGTCAAAAGTGGATATTGGCACTTAAAACCGTTGTTTTTAATCCAGAAACAACCGTTCGAAATACTTTTGACGCTGGCGTTAGTTGAAAATTAGGATGTGTGGGAAGACCTGCTGTGATTTTTTAAATATTTAGTATGTAAAATGAATCAATCTCATAAAAAACCAGTTATCGGCCTGCTCGGTGGCGTAGGGTCCGGTAAGTCCACTGTTGCCAAAGAGTTAGAAAAATTTGGTTGTGCTGTCATCAACGCCGATCAAATTAACCATGAACTGCTGAATAAAAAGGAAATAAAAACGCAACTTATTGATTGGTGGGGAGTTACCATACTTACCGACGGATATGTCGACCGGGAAAAACTCTCTGAACTCGTCTTTGACGACCAACAAAAGTTAAAACAACTTACAGACCTACTCCATCCCCTGATTATCAAGAGGCAAGATGAGCTTTTACAAGAACTTACAAATAAAACAGACATAAAAGCCATAATTCTGGACGTGCCGCTATTGCTGGAAAAAAAACTCGAAAGTATTTGTGATTGCTTCATTTATGTTGATACCGAGGAAAAAATACGCCATCAACGGCTTAAAAATATTAGGGGATGGGATGAAAAAAGAATAAAAATTGTGGAAAATATGCAATTAGCGCTGGACATTAAGAAGGAAATATCCGAATATAGCATAAGCAACAACTCAGGTATCCCCAAAATAGCTGATCAAACTGAAAAAATTCTAACATCTTTGCTGGAAAAATATTAATGGGTATTCGTTATATAGTGTGAGTTGTTAAAAAGGATTAT
>JAFGHE010000046.1 GCA_016930295.1 Sedimentisphaerales bacterium | reverse complement strand
TCGGCTGTTCGCCGATTAAAGTGGTACGCGAGCTGGGTTCAGACCGGCGTGAGCCAGGTCGGTCCCTATCTGCCGTGGGCGTAGGAAACTTGAAGGAGATTCAACCCTAGTACGAGAGGACTCGGTTGGACCAACCTCTGGTGCGCCTGTTGTCCTGCTAAGGGCACCGCAGGGTAGCTAAGTTGGGAACGGATAACCGCTGAAGGCATCTAAGCGGGAAGCCTCCTCCAAGATTAGGTTTCCATGTGATCTTCGGATTGCGAGAGCTCCCTTGTAGACTACAAGGTTGATAGGCTGGCAGTGTAAGATGCGAAATCGTTTAAGCTTACCAGTACTAACGAGCGATCGCTTGACCACATTATTTTTTGGCTGACAACACGCCTATATTGTTATGGCGGTTGGATAAACGCTGGCCTCATATTTGAATGTATAGTCGCCATGTTTGAAATGGCTACTCCAGCCAAAGCAGGGAGAAGCATTAACATGGTGTGCTCTTTTACACAAGTACATACGAAGGAATCCGATCCGCAACCAGCGGGTCGTTCCAACGATATTGTTGGTGGTTATAGCCGGTGTGAAACGCCTGATCCCTTTCCGAACTCAGAAGCTAAGGCACCGACGCCGATGGTAGTGCGTAAGCGTGAGAGTAGGTCGCTGCCAACATTTATGAAGGCCCTGTGGTTACCCCACCGGGCCTTCTTTTATGCGCCGACGCCGGATATCTGGGAAGAATAGTACAACTCCGGAAAGATTAAAAACAGGTTACGAAAATCGGTTATATATGTAGTTTTTTTGGCAAATACCGGAAAAACGTAACTCTATATAAATCAGTGAAATACAGTTATCCAGACTTGCTGGCATTATTGCAAATAACAATATTTGACATAATTCGATATTAATGGTAAAATGTTAATGTACCCAAAAAGGAGTATGATTTATGAATGTGTCATTGACCAAAGAACTCGAAAATTACGTTCAGGATAAACTTAAATCCGGCCTGTACACATCTGCAAGTGAAGTTATCCGTGAAGGATTACGCCTTCTACAGGAACAGGAGCAATTGAGAGCCGTCAAGCTGAAAGCCCTGAAATCAGAAATCAAAAAAGGGCTTAATGATGCCAAGTCGGGACGCACGTCTTCTCTTGATATAGACAGTGTTAAAGCTCGTGGTCGTAAAATTATAAATAAAAAGAACAGTCCTTAATGGCTAAAGTATTTCGGACGGATATCGCTGATGAAGACCTGCTTGATATTTGGTTATTCATAGCAGAAGATAGTATTCGTGCGGCGGATAAATGGATTCATACCTTGGAATCAAAATGCAAACAACTTGCAGAGAATCCACGGTTAGGAAGACTACGAAAAGAGCTTGCCCCCAACCTTAGAAGCTTTCCTGTGCAAAACTATATTCTCTTTTACCAGCCTGTTGATGAAGGTATCGTATTAATCAGGGTATTGCATGGTTCACGCGATATTGGTTTTACCTTAGCCGGATGATAAGGCACCTGAACCGACGTAGTCAGCGGAAATACCACAAACCCAAAGGAATCTCACATTATCGCTACCTGAAGGAACTGGGCTTGCTTGGTATATGAAGAATCTTACAGGAAAGCCGGATGCGGAAAATCCGCACGTCCGGTTTGACGAGGGGGAGTAACGGAACCGGCGTCCGCCGCCCGTTACTCTCTACTCTACCAGTTTAAAATCATAAACACAACAAAAATAATAACTTATAAATATCCGTGTTTATCTGAGTTCATCTGTGGTAAAAATAATTAAAAAATTTAAAAGTTAACTTGACATCAAACTTTTCCGTGCTATACTTATACTAACAGTTGGGCTGAACCGACCAGCAAACCCTGGTCCCTTCGAAACCCTTTAATAGTAGCTCGAGCTTCCAGCTCGTAGTAATGTAGCACAAGCTTCTAGTTTGTGATTGTTCTTTCTGCGCCCACAGGCACAGGCTGGGTGGCACCTCTCTATTGACAAGCAGAAGGGTGCTTATCGCAGGAGAAAAGATTTAACGCATAATAAAGCAAAAAAATAACGAAACGAACCCAATTTAAAAAAGGCGATAATCATGGCTAATACAAACACTTACTACAAAACCCAAATGGCTTCGTTCCTTCAAATATATCCTGGGGGGGTACCTCTCTGCCGAAAGCCCAGGGATGCTTCATCACCATTTTCAAGAGTAGTGTATATACTACCCCCCAAATATTGGACAAATGAAACGATTAAAGAATTATAACTCCTAAGATTGGATACTTGACAATGATTTCTATATTTCAATTGGATAATAGGTACGATTGGAGAATTTTAACCCCAAACATCCATTTGAAAAAATGAAAAACCATAAAATCGCACGAGAGATTGGATACTTGGAGAATTTTAACAGTATCGACTATTCGAAATTTATAAAGGAGGCCTAACCAATGGATTACCAAAAGAGTCTAGAAAAAGGGACAAGTCTAGAAAAAGGGACATATACTTTCTTAAGATAAGTGCGATGGACGGGGTTTCCGGAAATTATCTATCGCCCCAGCCGTTCCTACATGTAAGTATGCCATCTGGAGGGTGGTATCCTCTGGTGCGAAAACATAGGTGGTGAGGAGAAACGTCTTCTTTCTTTTTTGATATCGGACGTTTACATCTATGATAGCATCAACAATATCTTCTTTAGCTGTTACATTACTTTATCAGGCCCCATTCAATCCGGCCGATAGCGTCTAAATGTCCATATTACTGATGTTTATGGAGATTTTGCTTGCATATACGGCCGGGATACATATAATAGAATTAAATCTAAATCCAGGGGGCCAATATCTCAGAGGAGGATGCGTTTGTTCATTAAATCAATGATGGCCTGTATAGTTCATGGGAGAATATTTATGTCTAGACGGATGATGAAAAACGTCATGTTTGCTAGCCTTATGATGGCAGGTTTATTGTTTGTTTTTAGCGGTGTTGCTGACGGTGATATCTCGACGGATCTGGTAGGGCACTGGGCGTTGGATGAGACGGCCGGGATAGTAGCGGTTGACAGCGTTTCCGGTATGAACGGAATACTTCTAGGATTTCCTCTCCCCAATGGAGGCTGGACAGACGGTGTTATCGGCGGGGCGTTAGAGTTTAACGGTAGCAATGAATTTGTGCATCTTGATGTACAGCTAGCACTTAATAATCTGCCGATGGGCAATTTTACCATTGCGCTGTGGATCAAGACATCGGACGCGACGACTCGGAGTATCCTAATTGGAAACTATGATGGAGATCCATCCTGGAACTTTGAACTGACGGCTGACGGCACTCTACGAGCCTATCTTAATGGAGAAGATCACGTTGACGATGTCAACGTTGCTGACGGAAGCTGGCACCATGTTGCAGTTGTACTACAAAAGAAGTTGCTTGTTGAGACTAATGTGACGATGTATATTGATGGTGTTGAGAGTTATTCGGTGGATTTCTATCTGCCTCCCTATATTGTCCCACCAGATCGGACGACTCTGATCGGCCTGGACGCGCGGGAAGATACCTCGCTTCTTTATGGGGGGCTGATGGATGATATTCGTGTTTACAGCCGGTCGCTCTCAGCGGATGATATTGGTGAGTTATTTGATCTTGGTGATGATGACGGTGACGGTGTGTTAAATCCTAATGATAACTGTCCTGATACGCCGAATGCAGGTCAGGAAGATTATAATACTGACGGTATCGGCGATGTGTGCGATGACTCCGATGGCGATGGAGTGTTAGACGATGTTGACAACTGCCCTGATACGTCGAATGGTGATCAGGCGGATATGGATAATGACGGTATCGGCGATGTGTGCGACGGAGATATAGATAGTGACGGAGTGTTAAATCCTGATGATAACTGTCCTGATACACCGAATCCCGGTCAGGAAGATTACGATATAGACGGTATCGGCGATGCGTGCGATGACTCCGATGGGGATGGTGTGTTTGACGATGTTGACAACTGCCCTGATACGTCGAATGATGATCAGGCGGATTTGGATAATGACGGTATCGGCGATGTTTGCGATGATGATGTTGATGGGGATGGGGTATCAGATCCTAATGATAACTGTCCGCTTACGCCGAATCCCGGCCAGGAAGATTTTGATGAGGATGGTATCGGCGATGTATGTGATGGGATTTTGTATGTCGATGATGATGGCCCGGCCCCTTATTCTGTGATACAGGATGCGATCGATGTAGCCGTAAATGGTGATACAATCATCGTTATGCCCGGAACCTATGTGGAGAACATTAATATGCTTGGCAAGGGCATAACCCTTACCAGTACCGATCCGGGCGACCCCAATATAGTACTCAGTACCATCATAGACGGAGGTGCCGGCGGCAGCGTTATTACCTGCAGCTCGGATGAAGATCCCAATACCTTGATCGACGGCTTCTTAATTACTAATGGATATGCAATCCAGGGTGGCGGAATGTACAATGAGAATTCCTCGCCCATAGTTGCCAACTGTATATTCAGCGGAAACTCTACTACCCCTGGCGCCTCTGGTGATCCTGGTGAAGTCGGCGGAACCGGCGGAGATGGTGGCGGGATGTATAATAATAATTCGTCACCTACGATAACCAACTGCACATTCAGCGCAAACTCAACCGGCAACGGCGGCCGGGGCGGCAATGGCGCCTCTGGCAGCTCTGGTGGCGATGGCGGTGATGGCGGCCATGGCGCCGGGATGTATAATTACAGTTCCACACCCACGATAATCAACTGCACATTCAGTGGTAACTCTACCGGCCGCGGCGGCGATGGTGGCCATGGCGGCATGGGCGGCGATGGTGGCGATGGCGGCCATGGCGGCTATGGCGCCGGGATATATAATTACAGTTCCACACCTACGATAACCAACTGCACATTCAGTGGTAACTCTACCGGCCACGGTGGTCATGGTGGTAATGGCTCTACATTTTTAAACGGCGGCATAGGCGGCCTTGGCGGCCATGGCGGCTATGGCGCCGGGATGTATAATCACAGTTCCACGCTCACGTTAATCAACTGCACATTCAGTACAAATCCTACCGGAAACGGTGGTAATGGCGGCGATAGCGGCGGAGAATACTATTCGGGCCGCGATGGCGGCCCTGGCGGCCCTGGCGCCGGGATATATAATTACAGTTCGTTACCTACTTTAATCAACTGCACATTCAGCGCAAATTCTACCGGCAATGGCGGTAATGGAGGAGATGGTCAAGAATCTCGAGGTGGCGATGGCGGCGATGGCGGCTCTGGCGGAGATGGTAGCGGTATGTATAATCGCACTAATTCGTCACCTACGGTAATCAACTGCACATTCTGGGCTAACTCTACCGGAAATGGCGGCCTGGGAGGCATCGGGGAGTATGATGGCCATGACGGTAGTAGCGGCCGGGGTGGCGGGATGTTTAATTACAATTCATCACCTATGATAACAAACTGCATTCTTTGGGGCAATACTGCTTCGGCAGGTAACGAAATCTATAATTCCTCCAGCACACCGGAATTGAGTTACTGTGATATTGCCGGCTGTGGGGCAAGCGGAGCAGGCTGGGATAGTACGCTGGGAACCGATGAAGGTGGCAATATCGACGTGGATCCTACCTTTGTCGATGCCGATGGAGGTGATGATATAATTGGCACGGAAGATGATAATGTGCGGCTTGCCGCAGGTTCAGCCTGTATTGATGCCGGTGATAATAATGCGGTTCCGACTGGAATAGTGACTGATCTGGACGGCAGAAATCGCTTTGACGATGTTCTTCAAATCCCAGATACAGGCAACGGAACAATACCAATCGTTGATATGGGAGCCTATGAATATACTATTCCGGATTTAATATATGTAAAAGCTGATGCCCCCGGAAATAATGACGGCATGAGTTGGCCGGATGCCTTCTTGAGCCTGCAGGATGCTCTGAGAGCTGCCGGTCCTTACGACACTATATGGGTGGCCGCCGGGACTTATTATCCCGAGACTAACGGTCTGGCCGATCCGCGTGAAGCAGCCTTCGCCATGGAAAATCATGTCCATATCTACGGCGGATTTGAAGGGAACGAACCGGATACTTTCGATTTGAATGACCGCGATCTTGGAAGCCACGAAACCATACTAAGCGGTGATATCGGTGTTGCTCACGATCCGTGTGATAACTGCTACCACATCTTTTATCATCCAGCCGGTACAGATCTGGATGAAAACGCTGTTCTCGACGGCTTTACGATAACAGCAGGTAATGCCGATGGCGATTGGTTCCCCCACTATGTTGGCGCCGGGATGTATAACGTTTCCAGCAGTCCGAAACTGTGTCAATGTACATTTACCGGTAACTCGTCTTACTATGGCGGCGGGATGTATAACGAATCCAGCAGCAGCCCGATCTTAAGCAAGTGCACCTTCAGCAATAACTCGGCTGACACAGGCGGTGGGATCTTTAACTTTGACAGCAGCCCGAGAGTTTCCGGCTGCATCTTCAGTGTTAACTCGGCGTCCGGCTACGGTGGTGAAGGCGGAGGTATGTATAACGAGTATTACTCAAACCCGATAGTAACCAACTGCCTATTCACTGCCAACTCGGTCAGCGATAACGGTGGCGGGATGTTTAACGATTTCAGCAACGCGATTGTAAGCAACAGCACCTTCAGCGGGAACTCGGCTGATGCAGGCGGCGGGATGTTTAATTTTGAAAGTGATCCGACAGTGACCAACTGCATACTCTGGGGTAATGCTGCAGCTTACTCAGGGAATGAGATTCTTAATCAATTCAGTACACCGCTGGTCAGTTACTGCAATATTGCCGGCGGTTTCCCAGGTATGGGCAATATCGATGCTGATCCGCTGTTTGTCGATGCCGATGGCGCTGATGATATACCCGGGACCGAGGATGATAATTTGAGACTCCAATTCGGTTCACTTTGTATAGACTCCGGAGATAACTCTGCGGTCACTGAGTCAACCGATCTGGACGGAAATCCGCGTATTTTTGACGGAGATGGCGATGTCACAGCGATTGTGGATATGGGAGCTTATGAATATATTACCAGCGTAACAGGTGTCTATGTCTTTTATAATAATTCCAGCTTTGACGGGGATGATCCCAATCCTGACACTTCAGATGATGGGGCTATTGCTATCGATAAATATCCGTTATGGCCGGGCCAGACGGCTACCTGCGCTAATTACACCAGTTATTACCGGGGGATTAATGGTATTATGATAGATATCGCCTTTCTGGCGGGAACTCCTGCAGAATCTGATTTTATTTTCCGTGTCGGCAATGACAGTGATCCTGCCGGCTGGGCTACAGCACCTTCGCCTGTCGATATTAGTGTGCGGCCCGGCATTATCTTTGGCGGCGCCGACCGTATAACCATCATTTGGCCGGATAATGCCATTCAGAAGCAATGGCTGCAGGTTACAGTGCTGGCCAATGAAAATACCGGCCTGATGGAGGGTTATACTTTTTACTTCGGCAATGCTATCGGCGATACCTGTAATAATCCCACAAATACCTTTGTCAATGCCCTGGACACCGGCGGCGTGCGCGACAATCCTAAAAACTTCCTGGATCCCGCAGCGATCGATGATCTGTATGATTTTAACCGGGATAAAAATGTCAACGCCCTGGATTTCGGCATCGCACGCGATAATGCCACGAACTTCCTGACCGCATTAGAGTTGATTACTGTGCCAGACATTTAATGTACAGTGAAAGGGATTCATTCATTCTTTTATGATTAGTGTGATAAATGGTTGACGTATTCGGTCAGGCGGTGAACTTCTTGGATTAGATCCTGTAAAGCCTTGTCGGCCTGGTTTAGATTATTTTCCTGAGCCAGTTCCATCAGGCGGGTGGCGGCCCGGGCCAGGGGGTGGGCCTGGATTGAGCTGGCGCCGCCTTTGAGGGCGTGGGACTCCTGGTAGAGCAGATGGGAATCCTGGGCTCGGATGGCCTTTTCCATGATCTGGATTTGCTCCTGGGCCAGTTCCAGCAGGCGGTGCACAATGGGTTCCATTTTCTCAAGGGAACCGAGTTCCTCCACGGCGGCGGAGATATTTAAGGGAGGATCTTGCTGTGTGGGTTCCAGGGGGATATTTTGGGTTTTTGCCTGGGATGAAGGGCTGGGTTTGCGATGTTGGCTCAACCATCGGTTGATGGCTTGAATAAAAAATGTTCTCCGGATGGGTTTGGTGAGCATTTCCTGTATGCCCACCTGGCGGGCCAGGTCCATGATCTGGGGATCGGCGTTTGCACTTAATCCGAGAATTGGGGTGGAGGTATTCGGGGAGTCTTTCTTACGTAGTGCTTTGGCCGCTTCAAAGCCGTTTATTTCCGGCATCTGGATGTCCAGGATAATCAGATCAAAGGGTTCGCGCGTGCCGGCCTCCACGGCCTGCCGGCCGTTGTCGACAATGACCAGGTCATGTCCTTCCTCACTTAAATGTATACGAATTATATCCTGGTTAGTGGGATAATCCTCGGCCACGAGGATGCGGGCCTTATAATCAACATGTTTTGCTTTGCTGTCATTTGGAATATCAGCCTGTGATTGGATAATCTCAGAGGTTTTAGCCACAGATAAAGGTAATATGATCCAGAATATGGATCCGTTACCGGGCCGGCTTTCCAGGCCTATTTCACCCTGCATAAGCTTAACCAGGTTATATACAATGGCCGTGCCCAATCCGACCCCTCCATAGGAACGGTTTAAACCATTATCCACCTGTTTGAATGCCTCAAAGATGGTTGCCTGTTTATCCTCAGGGATACCGATACCAGTATCCTCCACCTCAAAACGAACCTCAATAACATCATTATGCCGGTCTTCGACAAAGACCCTTACAGTCACGGAACCGTGAGCCGTGAATTTAATGGCATTTTGTATAAGGTTTACCAGTATCTGCCGCAACCTGATTTTGTCCACCAGTACAGTCTCCGGCACCTCCGGATCAATATGCAGGGAAAGATCGATTTTCTTGAAATCCGCCTGCAGTTGGCACGAATCGATGGTTTCCTGTAAGTAGCGATGCAGTGCTGTCGGAGTGGGGTATAAGGTTACCTTGCCCTCTTCGATAATAGTGTGATCGAGGATATCGTTGAGCAGGGCCAGTAATCGTTCACTTTCCCGGGTAACGATCATAGCGTATTTGAGCGTTTCAGTGTCCGGAGCTCTCACAGTGATAGCGTCGGCGTAACCGATAATGGCATGGAGAGGGGTGCGAATCTCATGGCTGAGGTTTGCCAGATACTGGCTTTTGGCCCGGCTGGCTTTTTTCAGTGCCTGGTTACTGGTTTTCAGTTGCGACTCGATCTGGTCTCGATACTGAATTTCGTGTATGGTTTCCCGCCAGCGGCGCCAGGCAAAGTAACTCAGTCCGATGACCAGGATGATCAAGACGAGGAATATTTTACCTGTCATCCCTTCCTGGTATTCCTGAGAAACCACCTGAAGGTATGCAAATAGATCAAAGTACCCGGCAATTATAAAGACACCTGCACTCAGGATAGAAATAATTACCAGGTCGAGTAGTATTTGATGGCTTATCTGCCTATTACTCATAGTATATCGTTGCCCATACACTCACATACAATGGCAGGCCGCGCAGTGCCATGTATATATAATTGCTTATCGGTAAAATAGTTAAAGTACTTTCGTATGGATTTTGTTTTTTTAGGGTTTATTCCTAAGAAAATTCATGATAGGATTTGATTGTCGTACTGGGTGGAGACAAGGATTGGTTTATTTGTTATTGCCTGTAATTAAGTGAGTTATTGCATTTATCAGGTCAGGCTTTAGTCGTTGATTACCTGGAGATATTTTTCGTGAAGACAATTTTTACGAATAATGGCTTGAATCTGCCGGCATTCATGTATTACTATGGTAGTTTAAACAGGTAATATAAGGCAGTAATACAAGGAGACAGATAATGGATAAAGCCAGTCGAGAGGCGAAGAAGGCCAAGGTGGTTGAGGTGTTGAATAAGGCCCGGGCTATGGAGTTGCAGGCTATAACCCAGTATATGAATCAGCATTACAACCTGGACGATATGGATTACGGCGATATGGCAGCCAAGGTCAAGCTGATTGCCATAGATGAGATGCGTCATGCGGAGATGTTTGCCGAACGCATCAAGGAACTGGGCGGCGAGCCTACGGTCGAACCGGCCGGGGGTGTGGAAAAGGGTCAAAAAGTCGAAACGATTTTCCCTTTTGACGCCGAAGAGGAAGATAAAGCCATTACCGCGTATAACCAGTTTCTGCTGGTCTGCCGGGAAAATGGCGACAGTGTCAGCATGAAGCTCTTTGAGGTGGTCATCGATGAAGAACAGATTCATTATAACTATTTTGATAATGTCGGCGACCATATCGAAAAGCTCGGCCAGGTGTACCTGGCGCAAGTGGCCGGCACGCCCTCCGCTACCGGCCTGAATACCCAAGGCTTTGTAGCCCGGCAGGGTGGCGGGGCATAGGTCCGTCGAGATTAGGACATTTCTATCGTAAAGACGTTTGTCCGATAATGTTCTTGCTTCTTATAAGTTAT
>JAFGHE010000045.1 GCA_016930295.1 Sedimentisphaerales bacterium | reverse complement strand
GTTCGGATATATGACATGGCATTGGCCCGGGAAGTGATAGCGGAACTGGCGGCGGATTGATCAGGAACAACGGGAATGTTAAGGTGAGGATTTCTTTTGGAAAATAAATATGGCCGGGCTGATACGATGATGTTTTGTCATGGGCCAGAGCGTATATCCCCAAAGCCAATTTTGGGGGGGCATATATTGGCATTGGAATTTAGCGATTCGGGTATAGTCTGTTTGGCCGGCAAATAATTTTTTTCGAAATTCTCTACTTTCCCCCGGCACGATTTCCAGATCTTTTCCTGCAGCGATTAAATATTCCGGCCATACCATTCGAGTTCCATTACGGGTCTTGACTCCCTGGCTGGACCATTCATGGATCTGGATATACCCGTTAAATCCTATTCGAGGTGCATATTCCATGATCATGGCAGAGCCAACGGCTATATTTTTGGGGATATTATCATAAACCCATTGTTCCGCCCGGACGCGTGTATCATACTTCATTTCCCAGACCATTCCCATACAACACATGAGCGCAGGGATAAAAACGATCATCGTGACAATCACTCGAACCGGCCGGGGAATATTTTTTATGCGAATGAAATCCGCCACAGATTTTCCGATCAGGATGGCTATAGCCACAAAACCGCATAAAACAAACCTGGGAGAAATAAAATGAATTTTCAAAAATACCAACATGTAAAAGACTGTTAAGGGGAGTAACAAAAACAGCAGTTCCCAGAGAAACTTTCGGGAAAAGTGTATGATTCCCACCAGAGCGGGTATTAACAACGACCAGCCCCAGGAGCTATACATTTGGACCGCCGCTTTACAGAATAATGGCCAGAACCCCGGATAGGCGCGGTTAAATTCCTGCTGGGTTTTTGTCCAGTATTTCATTCGATCCATCAGTTCCTGAGGTCCGGCCAGAAAACCTTCCATCACCAATCCCAGCGCGAGGGCAGAGATAATGGCGGCCAGTACTTTGAGGGAAAAAATTTGAAGGATCGACTGTTTTATGGTTTTCCCCTTTGAGAGATTCTGTTTGACCAGGAGAATCCATATCCCCAGCCAAAGCCCGACGACAAATCCCCCGGCACCTTCCTTGGTGCAAATACAATAGGCACTGGAGAGGCCGAACAGGATGTAATAGATCCATTTCCCTTGTTGGACAGCCAGGATACCAAACAACATGGACCAGGCAAACCAGAATACCACCGGAATATCGATACAGCCGGTGGGAGTGTAGAAAAGGAACAAATTACACAAAGCCAAAGCCAGCGCCGCCAGAAGAGCCGCACCGTAATCACCTAACAGTCTTGTGGTAATTAGAGCCGTTAAAGCGATCACGACGATTGACATAAATAGCGTAATACGGCGTGATATGCCTGCCAGTTTAGTTAACCGTTCGACTATCACTTCCCGAGGCACAACAGTAGTGTCCCATAGTTTATCAGGAATGGAGTAAGTATTCCATTGTTCCAAATACGGCAGGTAAAATATATAATTAATCAAATAATGTCCCCGAGGGTACTTGTGCATCCATTTACCAAACAGTAATTTTGAATGAGATACGGTCTGATACCCTTCGATCGAATCCGGTTGCCATCCGGGAAGTCCCGTTAGCCCCCAATCAATTGCTACCATGGCCAGGAGGAATGCCAGGCACAGGATAGCGAGCAGGCCTGCCAAATATTTTCTATGGGTACGACTTATCCAGCCGGAAGATGCCGGTATTTTCGTCTGGTCTTTAAGATTTTGTTTTTTCCCTTTTTTCATTTGAACAGCACTCATGAGCTGATTGTGAGTGTTAAGACTATATAAAATGATGCCACCGTCAAAAGTGGATATTGGTATTTAAAATCGTTGTTTTTAATCCAGAAACAACCATTCGAAGTACTTTTGACGCAAGCGTCTAAAATAGATATTTTAACAACGTCGGGATTATTGAGCAAATGTTTTTAGAAGAGGATAAGTAAGGATAATAAGGAAGGAGATTATGGACAATGAATTATGGACCGGAGACAAGAAATTTAGATTAGAGTTATGGATTTTTTCTTGACCGGGGCAGTGGGGATTTGTTTAATTAGAGGGGATGTGTTTTATAGGAGATAAGTCGTGATAAATAGGACAGTTACAGTGGTTTTGGCTGCGTTGAGCCTGACGGTGGGGTTGGGGGCTCAGGAAGCAGTTGAATTTGCTGATGCGAATTTAAAGGCGGTGGTGGTGGCGGCACTGGGCGTTGAAGACCCGACAGCAAGCCAGATGGCAGGGTTGACACACCTGGATGCATTTTTGATGCGTATATCCGATCTGGGGGGGCTGGAGTATGCCGGAAACCTGACAGAACTGGATTTAGGGTGGAATCGAATCAAGGATATTTCCGCGCTGGCCGGGCTGGGGAAGTTGACGACCCTGAAGCTCAACGGCAACCAGATCAGCGATGTATCCGCACTGGCCGGCCATACAAACCTGAAAAACCTGTGGCTGGGCCGGAATCTGGTAAAGGATATTTCCCCGCTATCGGGCCTGGAGAACCTGGAGGAACTATGGCTGATCGGCAACGAGCTTGAAGATATTTCTCCACTTGCGGGGCTGGTGAGCCTGAGGGAACTGCGTTTAGGCCAAAATGAGATCAGTGACATTTCGGCGCTGGCCGGGCTGGTGAAGTTGGAGGAGTTGTATTTGTGGAATAATGAGATCAGCGATATTTTTGTGCTATCGGGCCTGGTGAATCTGAAGAGACTGAGTTTACAGGCCAATGAGGTCAAAGATATTTCCGCGTTATCGCGCTTGGTAAATCTGACAGACCTGCGTCTGGGCGGTAATAAGATCAGTGCTGTTACGGCGCTATCGGGCCTGAAGAAGCTGACAGACCTGCGATTACAGGGCAATCCAATAAAAATGGAGCACAGTACAATCTCGCGGATTAAAAAGAATAATCCCGGCCTGGTGAATTTCACTTATGATACACTACCCCGGCCTATACGCTCTGAATGATACCTGTCTGGGTATAAGTGTTAGAATGGCGATTAATCAACTCTCATAATTTAGATTGCCAATTTATTATGACACATAGGTGACTGGAATTATAAATACATAATCTGAGTATATTATGGGTGAGGTCTGATAAAGATGGATGATATTTTGAAATTTTGCAGCGGGTATCTCTGGCTTGTAACTATTTTGCTGACAGTTATTTGCGTTACAAGTGCATTTATAGCGTTCCGATTGAGTTCGAAATCGAAAAAAGTCATGGCAGAAATTCAGAGCGAGCGAGCCAGGATAGAAGAGGTTAAACAAGATATTTTTGCCGAGATAGAACGATTTCGAGGTGACCAGTCGAGATCTCAGGAGAGAATTGCCCAGGCTCACAGTAAGCTTGCCGAAGTTACCGAGGATAAAGATTACGACATCAAAGAACCATCGAGGAAACCATAAAAAAGAAAAATTTTTCTGAATTTAGATTTTTTTATCAACAATGGTCGGTCGAGAAACGCCTGTATCTTGACCCTGCTGTTTACATATTGGTTCCTACTGGGTAGTAGAAGGACCGAGGGCCGCTAAGCAGCAGGGTTTTTTGGTTTGTGGATTTCAGAGTTAAAGACACAGATTAGTATGGATTTTTTACAGAATTGGCCTGGATTTCACCCAGGTCATCAGCGGCAGATTCATATTGTACGCCATGTCAAGGACTTACTTTGCTCGGAGTTACCCCAACATCAATCCGCCTGAGGCGGATTGAGGCTACAGCCCGGTGTTAGGCAGCAGGTTTTTTGGGGGATATTACATAGGAAGTGGGGGATTCAGAAGGCACGGCAGGGTCGGGGATTTGGGGAAAAAACTTGATAAATAATGGATCAGGGTATATAGTACCGGGTATGGAGTTATTAAAAATATTGTTTTCTATTACCTGTCAATGCTGGATAAGGAAGGCGAAGTTATGAAAACGATGAGAATGAAGGTCATGGTGGCGGGCTGGTTATTAGGCGTTATGGTATTACCGCTGTTTGCTCAGGTGCGTTTGCCGGCGATTATCGGGGATAATATGGTACTGCAGCGTGATATAGAGAATCCGATCTGGGGCTGGGCTCAGCCGGGGGAAAAGGTAGAAGTTCGTGGCAGTTGGCATGACAGTGCCCTATCGACCCGGGCCGACGCGGAGGGTAAGTGGATGGTGAAAATCCCTGCGCCCGAAACAGGGGGGCCGTACACGCTAACTATCAAAGGAAAAAAAGCCATCACCCTGAAAAATATTTTATGCGGTGAGGTCTGGATCTGTTCGGGCCAGTCCAATATGCAGATGGAGGTGAAAGCCAGTTGGCATAAAGGCGCGTTCAACTACCAGACGGAAATTAAAGAAGCCGATTATCCCAATATCCATCTTTTTAGTGTCAGACAGACGTATGCGCCCAAACCCCAGGCGGATTGCGCGGGGGTGTGGTCAGTATGCTCGCCGGAGACGGTGGCGGGATTTAGCGCTGTCGGTTATTTCTTTGGACGGGATATTTATAAGGAACTGAATGTCCCTGTGGGGCTTATCCATACCTCCTGGGGCGGCACTCCTTCGGAAGCCTGGACCAGTGCCGAATTCCTGAAAACACATCCTGATTATGTCGATGTAATCGATCAGATGAAAGTGGGTGATGTCGAAAAAATCATGGCGGACTTTGAGGAACAGTTGCAGGCCTGGAAGGATAGTGTAGAAGCTAACGACGGCGGGAATCAGCCGACCGAAAATGCCTGGTCCCGGTCGGAGCTTTCGGAAACGGATTGGCAGACGATGGAGATTCCGAATCTCTGGGAAGATAAGGGGCTGCCCGAACTGGACGGTATTGTCTGGTTTAGAAAGACGATTGAAATACCCAAATCATGGGCCAATAAGGACCTTATCCTGAATTTAGGTCCTATCGATGATGTGGATACCACCTGGTTTAACGGGCAGGAGGTTGGTACGCTGGACGGGTGGGATATTCCCCGGAAATATACCATACCCGGTCGGCTGGTCAAAGCCGGCGCCAATCAACTGGTGGTTCGTGTTATTGATTATCAGGGTGGCGGAGGTATTTATGGAGAGCGCGGCCAATATAAGCTGGCTCCGACCGATAAATCGACTGAAGCAATCTCGCTGGCCGGGCCGTGGAAATACCGGGTGGGTATTGACTTTAAGGACTGTGATCCCAGGCCTCAGCAACCGCCGGCCTTCATCAATCAGAACTCACCGACCGGCCTGTACAACGGGATGATTGCGCCGCTGATCCCATATGGCATACGCGGAGCTATCTGGTATCAGGGTGAAAGCAATGCCGGTCGAGCCTATCAATATCGAACCCTGTTCCCGTTAATGATCAAAAACTGGCGCCACGACTGGAGCCAGGGTGAGTTTCCCTTTTATTTTGTTCAGATTGCCCCGTATAATTACGGGACCGAATATATTTGCGCTGAGTTGCGGGAGGCGCAGTTTATGACGCTTTCTTTGGCCAATACCGGCATGGCGGTAACGCTGGATATCGGGAACATCAGGGATATCCATCCGCGTAACAAGCAGCTTGTGGGCCGGCGTCTGGCGCTCTGGGCGCTGGCTAAGACGTATGGACAGGATGATATTGTTTATTCCGGTCCGCTTTACCGGTCCATGCAGGTGGAAGAGGATAAGATACGTATTTATTTTGATCATGTCGGATCAGGGTTGATGTCACGGAACGGGGACCTTACGCACTTTACCATTGCCGGGGCGGACCAGGTTTTTCATGACGCCCGCGCCGAGATTGATGATAATACGGTGGTGGTTTTCAGCAGCGAGGTTTCTGAGCCGATAGCCGTCCGGTATGCCTGGAAGAACAATGATGTCCCTAATTTATACAATTTCGAGTGGCTGCCGGCCTCTTCCTTCCGAACGGATGACTGGCCGGGCGTGACTAAGGGGAATAAGTGATATTCAGGGTGACGATTCTGTCTGTTTAGCAGGTTTGAACAGGGATGTAGAAGAGTTGTCAGTTGTGGGTTGTGAGTTGTGAACGGGAGGAAGGCCTCTGCGCATGATTACGATAAGTCTTTTTATTTCAGTTGGTTACAAGATAAGTGTCGCCGGATATTCGATGACGGATAAAAATATTTCAGGAGTTTTAGAAATATCAGGCCGGCATGGCAATAATATAGTAAAGAGTATTATCGTAACGTATAGCTGAACCATTATTTATGGTTAAGGAGAGAGACTATGAGCAGATTATTATATATTCAATCGTCACCGCGTAAGCTGCGTTCCAAATCGAACGCGGCGGCCGACGCTTTTGTTGAGACATACCTCGAGTCGCATCCCGGCGATGAGGTGGTTACTGTGAATCTGTTTGAGGCCCCGTTGCCTGCCTTTGACTTGCCGGCGGTGCAGGCCAAGTACGCCATTTTACATGGCCGGCAGCCGGAGGCAAAGGATAAAGCTGTGTGGGGGGGCATTGAACGGATTATCAAAGAATTCAAGTCGGCGGATAAATATGTGATTTCTGTGCCGATGTGGAATTTTGGTATTCCCTATCGGCTCAAGCAATATCTGGATATTATTATCCAGCCGGGATTGACGTTTTCTTTCAGTCCTGATAAGGGGTACCAGGGGCTGGTGACGGGCAAGCCGGTTTTTGTGGTGTATGCGCGCGGGGGCGATTATTCCGGACCGGGCGCGGAAGGGGCTGATTTCCAGAAACGTTATCTGGAGTTTGCTCTAAAGTTTATCGGCTTTGATCAAATTCAGTCGGTTGTGGTCGAGCCGACGCTTATGGGAGGCCCCGAAGCCGCCCAGGAAAAACTTGACGGGGCCATAAAGGAAGCACAGGAAATAGCGGCCGGTTTTTAACCTTTACACCTGCTGGTTTTGTCTTTTTCACGGATTGATTATCACTTTGTTTCGCTGTGATGAGGACATTACTTCGATGGCTTCGTGGATTTTTGACAAATCGAAGCGGTGGGTGATAATTTTTTCCGTGTCTATGAGTCCGGTTTCCATTAACTTAATTGCCCGGGTCATGGCCAGGGGATTGGTGCCGAAGCTGGCGTCCATGCGGGCTTCCAGGAAATGTGTTTTTCCGGCGTCCAGCTCAAATTTTTCGTGGGTGGTAATGCCGAATACATTCCAGCGGGTGCCCCGGCGTCTTAAATCGGCCATCAAGCGTACGGCCTCAATGGGACCGGCAGCCTCCACAATCAAATCGGGTCCGTCTGGAATGATTTCATAGACGCGCTTTCTGGCATCCTCCCGGGTCGGGTTGACAATGTGGGTGGCGCCAAGTTCTTTGGCGTTCCTGAGCGCGTAATCACTGGTATCGATGGCTATCAGGCGCCCGGCGCCTGCCACTTTGGCCACCATCAGGCAGAGCAGTCCCATGCTGCCCACCCCGATGACCACCACATCATCTGCGACTTTCATTTCGCTGTAGTGAATGACTCCCTTCCAGGCCCCGGAAAGGGGTTCGGTAAGAGCCGCGGCATCGAAACTGATGGGGGCCGGCTTGTGGAACAGGCAGCATTCCCGGGTTTTCATATATTCCGCGAACGCTCCGTCCCAGACATCATCAGGTCCGTCACCGCCGGTCACAAAGGCATGTTCACAATAATGGGTATTACCCACCCGGCAGTGTCTGCAGAATCCGCAGTAGCCTGACGGCTGTATAATGACTTCATCCCCGACTTTGAAATTCACCACCCCCGGCCCGATCTCCGATACAATCCCGCTGGGCTCATGGCCCGGAATCGTCGGGAACCTGACATTCCGGCGAATGCCTTTAATCGCCTTATAATCCGTGGCACAAAAACCGCAGGATTTGATCCGGACCACCACCTCGCCCACGTCTTCCACACGCGGGATGGGAACCTCTTCCACTTCGATTTTATTAAAGTCCCGAAGTACCGCGGCACGCATAGTACTCATTAAATACCTACGCCTTCTTCAACTAAAACGAGGATTGTATCATTATTAAAATACACCTTTATTTTAGGACTTCTTGCATAATATCTTTAGGGGGCCTCTGGCCGGTGAAGAGCTGGAACTGGATGGCGGCCTGGTTGATGAACATGGTTTGGCCGTTGACGGTTTTGGCTCCGGCCTCTTTGGCTTCTTTTAGGAGTCGGGTTTCTTTGGGGTTATAGACGGTATCGAAAACGGTCATGTCCGGTTTGAGTAGTTCGCCCGGCACGGGGGTGTTTTCCATGTGCGGGTGCATGCCGATGCTGGTGCAGTTGATGATAATTTTGGCATCCAGGTTCTGGATCTCGGTGAGCGGCTTCCATTGACAGTTGAAATCCGCGGCCAGGTTTTTTGCCTTTTCCACGGTGCGGTTGTAGATGGTTACCTGTGCGTTCACATCAATAAGGCCCGCCACAATGGCGCGGGATACACCGCCGGCGCCGATGACGGCTGTGGGTATGCCTTTTAAATCCGCACGCTCGATACCCAGGGTATCGGTAATGGCATCCATGGCCCCGGCGTAGTCGCTGTTATAGCCGCTGATTTGGCCGGCGTCGTCGATGATGAGAGTATTGACCGCGCCGATGCGTCCGGCCAGGGTTTCGAGTCGCCCGCCTTTTTGTCTGACATAATCCAGGGCATGGTGTTTGTGGGGGATGGTCACACTGAGTCCCCGAAAGTCGAGCCACTTTCGCGCCATGATACCGTCCATAAACGCCTGGAAGACCTCCCACTTCGGATCAATCAGCAGGGGGATATAGAGGCCGTTGAAGCCGGTGTGGTCGAAGGAGCGGTTATGGATATGGGGACTGAGCGAATGGCCGATGGGGTGGCCGATTACGCCGTAGAGTCTGGTGTCACGGCCGATGGCATCCCAGCGGTAAAGCTGTTTCATTTGCCGAAGGTTGATCTGGCCCGGGGCGGACTCTTTTTCGCCGGAGAGGCTGGCAAAGGTTAGAAACGCTCCCAGCTTTTTCGCCAGCAGGCGTGTGATAGTCCCGGCCGGTCCCATGGCCATGGCAATTGCCCCGGGGTTCTCATGGAGCATATCCAGGGCCGTAAGGCAATCGGTAATATCCCCCGGCATATAGGCGAACTTGGGAATATTCGGTTGGTATTGCCTTAATCTATACAGTCGCTGCCGAAAGTCCCTCGGTAGATGTTCAAAATCGTGATTGCTGATAATCAGCTTAACATCCTGAAACTCCGATGGGATTTTGTGGTCTTTGAGGCTTTCCAGTTCCAGATCAATATAATCAGCCGCCGCGATGGCCGCCTGCCTGAGCAGGGTCAGCCGCTGCTGTTCCTGGCCGGCAAATTGCCCGCCTTCCCATATGGGCCGGCAGGTGGCAATAACTGGAACTTTCTCCTTAACTGCTGCAATTAAAGAAGTTACATCGGTGGCCGAAGGGTTCCCCAGATAATCCAGCCTAAGCTCAATACACTCAGCCCCGTCGCCCAGAGCCCGGGCAATATCGGCTTTCGCCTGCTCCAGGGAGCCGGCAGTGATGGGTACGGCAAGATACGTCATAAGTTTTTCCTACGTCTAAATAGTAAATTATTTTTCCAGGCTAGATATTTAAATAAACTTTACCGAGATAAGGCTTAAGAGGCAAGCCGCTAATTTTGATGCAGAGGTCACCGGGGACTCAGAGTTTTAGCACGGTTTTATGACGGCGCGCCGGAATACACTAATTTTTTAAATGGCTAAAAGTTATCAATATCGTTTCGGGTGGGGATTGAAGGTTGCGCGCCTGGTTTGGTAACGGAGAGGGCGGCGGCGGCCTGGGCCCATTTTACGGAGTCCATCAGAGATTTTCCTTCGGCTAACGCTACAGCCAGGGCGCCGTTGAAGACATCGCCGGCTGCTGTGGTATCAACCGGATTTACTTTGAAGGCGGGCATTAGTTCCCGGTACTCTTTATTGAAAACGAATATCCCTCTTGAGCCCATGGTGATTAATATGGTTTGCACACCTTTATCAAATAAGGCCTGGCCGGCCATATCAGCTTTTTTGGGGGTATCAATTTTTATACCCGTTAAAAGTTCGGCCTCTGATTCATTGGGGGTCAGAATGGAAATAAGACTGAGAAATTCACGGCTCAAATTTTGTGCCGGGGCCGGGTCTAATATAACCGGCACGGCATGGTCATAAGCAAGCCGGCCCGCCGCCTGAACGGTCTGAAGGGGACATTCAAGTTGCATCATCAGTATATCGGCCGACAGAATAGCATCTCTGGCACTGTCAATATCAGCCCGCGATAGATTGGCATTAGCACCGGAGGCCACCGCGATACTGTTTTCCCCTTGTTCATCCACACATATTGAGGCTATGCCGGAAGGGGCCGTTTCATCCTGGACTATAAAGCCTACATCAATATTTTCCCTGACAAATCCTTCTATCGCCTGTTTACCAAACATATCCCGGCCCACTCTGGCTATCAACGTAACCTTGCCGCCGGCCCGCGCCGCTGCCACGGCCTGGTTGGCGCCTTTACCACCGGCGGCGGTTGAGAATTGGCCGCCTATGATCGTCTCACCCGGCCTGGGGATCCGTGCCACCTTGATGATCATATCCGTATTGGAACTGCCCACTACCACAATTTTTTTATTCACAGTCTTATTTCCTGACTTGTTAAATAGAAGCCTTTTCCATTACAGTGTTTGCTGGAATGGGATGGTAATCTGATTAATTCAGTTGTTTATCCTTATGTTATTTTCCTGCTGCTGAGCCGATGGCGATAGGTGTCCAGGATAACGGCCGCCACTATCACACAGCCGGTAATAATACGTTTCGTTGGTTCCTGGGCTCCCATCTGGGCCAGGCCCGCGCCCAGTACCGCAATAATCAGGGCCCCGAAAAACGTGCTCACCACGGATCCGCGGCCACCCATAAGCGAGGTCCCCCCGATTACCACGGCGGCGATAGCCTGTAGCTCCATACCCAGTCCCTCGTTGGGATTTGCCGAGGACAACCTGGCGGTGTGCATAACTGCCGCGACAGAGGCCAGTACGCCGCAGATAATAAACACCCACAGCTTCAGTGGCCCCGGCTCGATACCCGAGAGTCTTACGGCCTCTTCATTGGTGCCGATAGCGATGATATATCGTCCGAAGACCGTGCGGGCCAGGATAAACTGCCCGGCGATAACGATAACCACCGCTATGATAAAAGGAAGAGACAAACCCAGTGCCGCCGTTTCCGTAATCACCTCCACGGCCGGGCCAATATACATGGTACGCGAGCCGGTCACTGAGTAAGCTGCACCGCGTGCCACTTCCAGCATGCCCAGGGTAACGATAAAAGAGGGCAGTTTCCACTTAATTACAATAAAGCCATTGATCAGCCCGCAGATCAGCCCGACGCCCATACAGGCGATTATGGCCAGGGGCAGGGGAAGTTTAAAATTGACAATGCATACTCCCAGGACCGCACCCGATAAAGCCAACACCGAGCCCACCGACAGATCGATCCCCGCGATAATCAGTACAAAGGTCATACCGACCGCCATGATGGTGATAGCCGGTATTTGATTGGCAATCGTACGAAACGTAGTGAACGTAAAGAAATTTTTCGTGGAAAGACCAAATATCGCCAGCAGTGCCGTAAGCGCCACCAACATCCCGATATAGTCTTTAACGGCCGTATGCAAATTTTTTATTTTATGCTTCATTAGGTTGGTGTCCCTGGGTCGGGTTTTTTATATATTCGCTAAAGGCGGCCGAGGCAATTTTCTCCGGGGTCCATTCCTGCCCGCTGAACTGAGCTACCAGGCGACCGGCTGAAATCACCGCAATGTGATCACACACTGCCATGAGTTCCTTAACATCGGAAGAGATAACGATGATTGCCTTGCCCTTGTCCGCCAACTCTCCCAGCAATTGATAAATTTCAAATTTGGCCCCCACATCAATCCCACGGGTTGGCTCATCAAAGATAAGAATATCACAATCTTTATGCAGCCATTTACTGATAACCACTTTCTGTTGATTCCCACCACTCAATTGTCGCACCGGTTGTTCACAACTGCGGCAGCGGATCGACAATAAATCAATATATTCATCCGCGATGGCCCGTTCCCTGGCAGCATCAATGAGCCCCAGACGACTTATCCGGCCCAGGCGCCCCAGGGTAATATTCATACGTACCGGCAGGGCCGGTAGAAGCCCCTGTTCCTTGCGATCTTCAGTGATAAAGGCCATCCCTGCTCGTACTGCGTCACGTGGGGTACGGATTCGTGCCGGGGTATCGGCCCCGTATAAATAGATTTTACCTTCATCAGCCCGGTCTGCGCCAAACAGGGCGCGCATGGTCTCTGTCCGACCGGAACCCATCAAACCGGCGAAACCGAGAATTTCTCCACGGTGAACCTCAAACGAGACATTTTTCACTTTATCACGGTGGCTAAGCCCCTTAACTCTAAGAGCCACTTGTCCTGGTTTTCTCTGACGCTTACAGGTTTCAGCGGAAAGGTCACGTCCCACCATCATGCGAATTATATCGCTGCTGGTTACTGCTCCGGTAGGGCGGGTGGCTACGAGCTTACCGTCTCTGAGCACCGTGATTCTATCGGATATAGTGATAATTTCTTCGATGCGATGGGAAATATATACAATTCCGACCCTTTCTGTCTGAAGTTTTTTAATCTGATCAAAAAGCAATGCCGTTTCCTTATCGGTCAGTGACGCCGTGGGTTCGTCCAGAATCATAATCCGGCAGCGCTGTGAGAGGCCGGCGGCAATTTCGACCATCTGCTGTTGACCGATACCCAGATCCCTGACCTTGATACCGGGATCGATATCCCCCAGTCCTACGCGCTGCATTATTTGTCTGGCGTCCTGGTTAAGCCGGTTCGTATTGACAATCCCGAATCTGTTGGGCAGATGGTCGAAAAATATATTTTCGGCCACGGAGAGGTTGCCAATCAGATTGAGTTCCTGCATCACCATGCGCACCCCGGACGATTCGGCCTGGGCCCGGTTTTGAGGATGATAGGGTAACTCATTAAGATGCATTTGCCCTGAGTCAGGCGTGTCAATCCCTCCCATAATCCGGGCCAGGGTGCTTTTGCCGGCGCCATTTTCACCAACCAGCGCGTGCACCTCACCTGCGCGCAGGTCAAGATCAAGGTCACTTAACGCCTTTACGCCGGGATATGATTTATGGATACCACATGCTTTGAACACGGTGTTAATCCAGTCCGTATCACATATTTATCATTATGTCATTGTAACTCTTTGGCGGTAATAAGATCAACCGGCGTCTGGCGGTCGGCCGGCGCTGTTTTATTCTCCAGCATCTCCAGGGCATACTCGATCCCGAAAACAGCCAACTGATCCGCGTGTTGATCGATGGTACACAGAATGGTTCCCGCTTTGACCAGTTCCTGCACGGCCAGGATGTTATCGAAACCGACAACCAGTATATCTGTCTTGCCGGCTGACTTGAGCGCGGCTACGGCGCCCAGGGCCATACTGTCATTGGCACATAAAAAGGCCTTGATGTCCGGATGCTCTGACACCAGGGCCGAAGCCAGTTGATTCGCCTTGCCCATCTCCCAGTAACCGCTCTGGGAGCTGACGATTTCAATACCATGTTCGGCCATGGCATCCTCAAAACCCAGTTTTCGCTGTATCCCGTTAAAAGCGTTAGGAGCTCCCTCGATAACGGCCACTTTATCAGCTTTCGCTAATCTCCGGGCCAGATACTCTCCGGCCATATAGGCCCCTTTACGGTTATCCGGCCCTACAAACGGCAGTTTGACACCTTTATCTGCCAGCACTCCCTCATCAAATTTATTGTCGATATTTACTACTGTAATACCGGCGTCCATAGCCCGTTTACATACCGGAATCAGCGCCTGGGAATCGGCCGGCGCGATCACGATAGCGTCAACCTGCCTGGCGATCATAAGTTCCACCAGGGAAATCTGCTGGGCCACATCCAGTTCATCCTTAATCCCCACAACCTCTAAATTATATTCGTCGGCATGCATGCTCTGATGCGACCGTGCGCCCTCTTCCATGGTCTTAAAAAATTCGTTTGCCAGCGATTTCATAATCAGGGCGACCTCCGGCCTGGTTGATGCCCCGCCATTGCGTTTTGGACAACCCGACATAAATATCCCAGCTATAAAAGCACCTGTCAGCAGAATCCAAATAATCCGTCTTTTACTCATAATTATCATCCTAATTAGCGATGTATTTATTACGTAATCATGACCTAGGTCTATCTGCTTACTATCTCCACCCGAGCCCAATAGGCTGCTTCCCAGGCCCATCCGCTGGGTTCGTTTAGCAGTTCCAGGAGAATCTCCTTACCCGCGTATGCGGAAAGATCCACTTTGATGTCAGCCCAGTCAGTGCTTACGCTTTCCCTGCCAATACTTTGGCTGAGCAGTTCTTTGCCATCGGCCCTGACTTTCAGCATCCAGTCGCCCTGGGGGTGATGGCTTACCTGTAGAAACAAATAGGTCTTTTTATTTTCAGGGATGGTTACTTTTCGGGAAATAATACAGCTTGTTTTATCCTCAGCCGGATGCGTGACCAGGACATTTGCCTTACCGCGAAACCGGGCATGTAGTCCCGGCTCCATACTATCCCCACAGTTAGTTACTTTCCAGCCGGGAGCAAACTTTTTGATCGCCGCATCCATATCGGAAATATAATACATATATATCTCGGCTTTTTCCTGCGGAGAGAATCGGCTGTTGGCAATCGGTCCCGGCGCCCAGCTTTTTTCAGGCTTACCCGGTTTGGGCTGGGCAATCGGAATGACTAGTATTTCTTCTCCGTTATCCCCTTTTTCGATGGTTCCGCCATACTTATAGACTGCCTGGCGGGTGAGTGTTTCACACACCTTGATCAGCGTGGGAAAGTCATACGGCGTATGGCTGAATTTCCCCGCTTCGTTCAGAGCCGAAACATACCTGGCCGGCAGATTATCATATCCTATGGTCGTAAACAGGATCCCCGCCGCGTTGGACGGATTACAGTCGCTGTCCTGGCCGCAGCGTGTGGAGATAATAATCGTATTATCCGGATCGCCTTTGCCATACAGCAATCCCATCACAATATAAGCGCCGTTAATCTTGGCATCGATATTAAATTCACTCTCCGTCCCTGAGCAGGACCACCGGCGGTAATCCGGATTATCATGATATTTTTCCTGGATCAGTTCCCAGCATTTTTGCCATTGGTTCGGATATTGTTTATACCATTTTAACACATCGCTGATACATTCGTGATACTGGCTTTCACTGGGAATACTCTGCAGAGCGGTTTTGATATTTGTTTCCATATCATTTTCAAAGAAAGCGGCTGCATAGGCCGCCCCCACAAACTGTCCGCCATAGACACCGTCGCCATAATTCATCAGTCGTCCGAATTTCTCACCCAGTTCGATCACCTGGTTAGGCATACCCGGCGAGATTAATCCCGAATAGTCTGCCTCTATCTGATAATCGATATCGTCGCTGTGTTTACTGAATTTGGGATGCCCGGAATCCGGCGGCGCGATCCCCTGGCGTAGATTTTCCCGGCCGTATAAATTTGCGTGCCAGAGCTGATAACCGCTGTTGGCAAAATCGATCCCCGCCTGCCGAATCGAAACATCCAGCCCGTGCTCATCCAGGGTTCTTAAAAAAGTCATCTCCACATAAATATCATCCTGTTCGAACTGATTGATCATCTCCGGCGTCCAGGCCGGCATATCACCTTCCGGAATCATTTTGGCCAGATGTTTAAACTCTGTAGGAGCTCCCCAGCCTACCCCGGCCATCTGACCAATCCACCCGGCCTTCATTTTATCAACATACTCTGCCACCGGCAGCCGGTGACTATTTTCCTTTTTAGTTGTCTCATCGGCTTTGCCTGAGCTGACCCAGATGAAACAACATCCTATGAGAATTGCGGTTATAGTCCTTTTCATGGTCTACCTCTTTCTATTTCGCTCGAAAATGATTACTGAAATATGAACATGGTGATTAAATCATAAATGCGTGGTCAAAAAAAATCAAACATTTTAGATTTTTATTATATCCTGGAAGTAGATTGCATGATTTCCAGAGGCGGGAATTCTTTTCTGAGGGGAATTTTACTGTCAATGCCCAGCCAGCGATCCAGGGCGGTGGCATAGACCTGACGAAAATCTGTATGAAATTTCAAGGCGTCGTTATCGAGATCTGTAAGGCTCGGATGGGCTCCGGTAAGTCCGGGTATGACTTTGCCCCCGGTGACGAAAATGGGAGCTGCGGCGCCGTGCCCGGTGCCGTGCCGGCCGTTTTCACTGAGAGTGCGGCCGAACTCCGAAAACGTCATCAATAAGACTCGATCCAACAGCCCGGCTTGCTTCATATCCTCAACGAAGGCCGCTACGGCTTCCGAAAGCTGTTGCAGCAAAGCGCAGTGGTTGCCCATCTGATTGGCATGATTATCAAATCCCCCGATGCCGCCGCCGCCCAGTTCCACAAAATAGATCCGAATGCCGATATCGGCCCGGATGAGCTGCGCTATGGTACACAGATCCCCGGCCAGGCTGGAGGAAGGGTATGAGGATTTGCGGGGAAATGAGTGTATTGCCTGCTGGATTTTCTGGTTATGGATATAGGTCTGTGAGGTCGTCTGTTGTACGAATTTCAATAGATCATTCTTCTCACTGCGCGGCAGGTCCGCTAATTTTTTATAGGATGGAAGGTAGTCGGAATCTACCGGGACATGTTGACAGGTTAAATCCTGTGGCTCCTGGAGGGAAGGAATATGGGTATGCTGTGCATTCAGAGCGAACGGTCTGGCAATAGGGCCGACAAATACGGCAGGCGTGAGATATTCCCTGGACTCCATGATGCTATCTACGGTTCGACCGAGCCAGCCTGTCTGGCAATCCGGCTTTTCGGGTGAGGCATTATGCCAGATACGCATGGCACTGTCATGGTTACGGTCCATGTCAGGGTATCCGACTCCCTGGATAATATTCAGGTATCCTTGCTGATAAATCCGCGCCAGGGCTCCCATGCGCGGGTGGAATCCCAGGTCTGAGTCGATTTTATGCAGTTCGTTCGTGGGTAAGCGCAAAGTGGGTCGGTGTCTGGCATATTCATCATCTGTGTAGGGAACAATGGTATTGAGTCCGTCGTTTCCGCCGGAGAGTTGCAGTACAATTAATATCCTATCGTTTTTCTTTGGCTGCGCAGCGGCCGCCTTTGCCGTACGCACAAGTAATCCGGGAGTGGTTGCGGAGAATGATACCAACAGGGAAGTTCCTGCGGTCTTCTTCAAAAAGTCACGTCGGGTATAGGACATGGTTTTCTCCTTGGGTCAGGCCGATTGAAATTCCGGCAGGGTTGCGATCCTATGGACAAAACGCCGGATTGTTTCACCTGGATCAGCTGCATCGGCACTATCGAGTTTTTCCCAGAGGGTATCTCGCACTGAGGCGTCCAGATCATCCTGCAAAAACAAGTTCACCATAAATTGCGCCGCTGATTTGGTTGTGTTGTGTCCATGTTGGGCAGCGACTTCCCAGGGATCGAGTTTTTTGGCGTAGGGTTTTTCCTTGCCGACTAATGCGGCCGCCAGGTTGAATCGCCCGGTGACGGCGGCGGTGTCTATCCAGTGCGTTCCGCCGGTCCAGCCGTTTACGGTAGGCAGATGATAGAGGTTCTGGCCGAGGGCCGCCAGATCCTGCCCGAGTTGGATCGTGGGGACCATCCCTTCCAGTCCCCGGATAAGATTCATAGCGAAATCCAAAGGACATTTAATGCGCCGGCGGTAGGCTGCCGGAGAGAAAAATAAATTGGAGCGCAGCATGGTCTCGACAATATGGTTTATATTATAGTCCCGGGCAAACGTTCGGGCTAACGGCTCGATGATTTCCCGGGTTGGCTCCGCTGTTTCTGAGATCAGCCAGCGATACAGTTTGCCAATTATGTGATGGGCTGTAGCATTTTGTTCGAGTACGATACGTACCACGTCGTCGTGTGTGAAATTCCCGGTTTGTCCCAGGATATGTTTTATACTGTTATCATGCTCGCGGGGTATATCGCTGAGCCGATCTTTGAATACGAACAGACCGGTAAAGGCCCGGGCGGCTTCCTGAACGTCTTTTTGGGTAGCATGGCCCGGCCCCAACGTGAAGGTGTCGAATAAAGGTCTTGCGAAGTTTTCATTCGGAAGTGCTTTGCGGTTTGCCCCGGCTCCCAGTGACATCAGCATAGCGGCATTTCGCACGAGGTCGGTAAGCATATCCCGAAAACTGCCCAGGGCGTTGCGGCGCAGGATTTTCATATAGTGCAGCATGAGATTTCCGCTTTTAACGGCGGTGTTATCGACGGCGAAATGACTGTGCCAGAACAGGGTCATTTTCTCCAGCAGCGGACTGGGTGTTTGCAGGATGCGCCGGAGCCACCAGGCGCGCAGAGATTCAGCGGAGTCGCCGCCGGCCGCGGCGGCATCATATTTATCATAGGTGTGATTAAAGGCGATCGCGTCCGCTTGCGGCTGGAAAAACTTGTCTATCGTTTGTTGCGGTCCGAGATTCAACGCCAGTTGCAGTTCGGCCCAGTTGGCTCCGAACGCCGCCCGGCGATATAAATGTCCCGCGAGTGCGAGATTCCAGGGCCGCTGCGTGTCCGGTTGATAGCGGGCCCACGCCCAGTCCGGCTCGACCATTTTCTCCTGGGAATCACGAGTGGAAGCAATTTCGGACGATTGATTTATTTCTCTCATTAGAAATGATTCCTACATATCCAGGTCACTATTAAGGTAAATTCAGTTTGAGTTCCAGGTCGGCCCGGGTAATATTTTCCTGCATACCCACACTCAGTTTGAGTTGGTCGATAAATTGTACCACGGTGATGAGAATATCTATCGCTGATTCCGCTTCTTCCTGCGTGTGGCCTTCTTTCACCATATTATTCCGTACCAGTGTCTCGTAATTGGCTTTGAGGATCGAAGACACCTGAAGGCCGTTGATTTCCACCAAACTATGGGTATGGGCCAGCGCCTTGGCAGGATGTTTTATTTCCGTTTGCAATGTGTCAATCAGATCTCGGGTGAGTTCTTCGGTGGAACTCAGGATCACGTAATTATCAGGCATGGCCAGTGCCGGCCGAAAGTTATATCGTTGATGCAGACTGGTTTTCTCCGTGAGTCCGGCAGAAGAAAAATAAGCTATGGTAAATTTCGTTTGATTATGGATAGGCCGGTCAATGATCAATCCCTGCAGGGCCTGCTGCCCGCGGGTAAAATTGATCAGTCCCAGAGCTTTCTGCCAGGCTTCCTCCATCACTTCATCAAAATCCTCCGGATCGCGCAGTCGCAGTACTACGGCGAAAGCCGGCAGTTTGACCTGCGGGATGCCGATTTCCGGATTGTAGTTTTGCTCGGCTACCACCAAACGAATTTCCGGTTTGGTTTCGGCGAGCACTTCGTCCGTCAGGTCTCGACCGCTAAAGAAGATCCCCATCATGTTCTCGAAAAAAATCAATCCCGAAGTCCGCTCCGGGAAAAGGTCATCTTTGGCCGCATAGAATCGATGTAAATCCCGGTAGAAACTTAAGCCCGCCATGTATCTCGGTACCTGCAGATTCGGCCACGCCCCTTCATCCGGTTTATCGGGCAGGGAAAATGCCGCCGGTCCTGCCGGATCGATTTTGGCCCCATCCATCATGGCTTGAAAATGCATAGTTTTTTCTTGCACCTGTAATTTTAATGCCAGCCAATTCGATGATCGTATCGATTCTGTGATCCCGGCTAAAAACAGGGCGGCTAACGGATTATTTTTTCCCTGGTTCAGCGCCTTCGCCACGCCGGGGATAGACTTGAGTATCCCCAGATTGGCGTACACCATAGCGGTGGGATTCGATCCGACGGTTTGTTTGGCATCTCGATAGGCAGTAGAGTTGGCCAGATTCGAATCAGATATATGGGTGCGAAGATCCAGGACCTCTTTGAGGCCGTCAAAATGATTTGAGAAAATTAATCGGTTGTCGATAATCGTATGGGCTTCTTGAGAGTCGAAAGACCAATACGGAATTCCCTGATATTCCTGGGTTTGTACGGTATCGGGCCTGCCTTTTTTCTCGGCTTCCGTGCGGGCGATATTCAGAAAGAAATCGTGCAGTTGCTTCAACATCTGTGAATCTTCGGCATCGATGATCACGACTACTTTATCCTGGGGGAAAACCGCTAAGATGATCCCGCCCCCGGTTAATTTTGCCAGGCCTGTACGCCAATCCGTATTCAGCGTCGTTTCTATCAGGTTGATCAGACCCAGAAATTCCTGGAAGCCTTTCTTGGAGGCCTGTTTTTGGTAGATCGGCATTGCTTGAATTTTTTCCGTCAGGTTTTTGTCCGTAAACAAGTTGAGTAACGCCTTGGGTTGCGTGATCTCCAAAGAGATTAAGGCGTTCGGTGGAAGCCACTGCGTAGCCGGCGGTAAAGAAGGGGCGCCAAGTGCCGGAGCCGTAGTGAACCCTAAAAGTATGAATCCGATCAGTAGGATTTTTTTCGGCGGCATAACATTTTCCCTTTATATTGATATTCTATGACGCCAGCGTCAAAAGTATTGCGAAAGTTTGTTTCTGGATTAAAAATAACGGTTTTAATTGCCAATATCCACTTTTGTCGGTGGCACTTTTTATGTGATTATTCTGTCTAAGAATAGCATCTAAATGTTACCATATTGTTACGGTTTCCTTGCCAGGGAAAATATTTTTATGAAATTACCCAGTTTAACACTCAAACATAGCCATGCTAACCTTCCATTTCTTGATCCTATCACTATCTACTCAGGGTGATTCAGGCGACACAAGGGCTGACGAGGCAGCCAGTTAGGGTAATTGTTAAGACAGCAGAACAGTTAAATGTTACTAACCATCAACAGGTGAACTCTGAGAGGGCTGCCATATTCTTTTATCTGGATTATTTTCTTTTATCCGCGCCGGCACACCTGGATTCGGGGCAAAATGCTAAATTCCGCTGAAGGTGATGTTTTGGAAGAGGAGGCTGGGGGTTTGTTCTGCGGCGTAGGGGTAGGGGTCGCGGGCCAGTTCGGTGAGGTTGTGCCAGAGGTCGTTGGCGTTGCCGGAGATGTTCATTTCGTTGACGGGCTTAATGATTTTGCCGTTTTCGATGAGTTTGCCCATGATGCCGAAGGAGAAATCGCCAGTAGTGGAGTTGAAGTTGCCGCCGATGAAGTTATTGACCAGGATGGCCTTGTCCTGGCCGGCGATGAGTTCGTCGAGAGATTTATCGCCGTGGTCAAAGATCAGGTTGGAGGTTGAGCCGCTGTTGGGTTCCAGGTTTAGTTTTTTTCCATAATAGTTATCGATATAGTACTCTTTGAGTACGCCGTTTTCGATCATGGTTCTTGGTGCGGCGGCGAGTCCTTCGCCGTCGAAGTGCCGGGAGCCCAGTCCCTTTTCCCGGAGTGGGTTATCGACCAGGGTGAGTTTTTCGGAGGTGATTTTCTGGTTGAGCTTTTCTTCCAGGAAGGATTGTTTCTGCTGCAGGGCCCGGGCGCTCATGGGTCCGGTGAGCATACGGAGCAGGCGTCCGGCGTTGCGGTTTTCCACGATCATATTAAAGGCGCCGGATGCAATTTTGGCTTGTCCGATTTTATCCAGGGCTCGCTGCACGGAATTTTTGGCCAGCCATTCCGGCGGGGGCAGTTGGTCAAAGAACCGGGTGTTGGCCGCGAACCAGTCTTCCGGTCGGCCGCCGGCCGGGTCGGTGACAGTGGCACTGGAGCCGGTGGCAAACCAGGTGGACTCCCAGTCGCCGGCAAAGCCGTTGCTGTGGAGGCGGGTACCCTGGCTGAGTGAATCGTAATACCAGGAGGTGACGGAGATGATTTTGTCGCTTAGAGTCCGGGCAATAGCTTCTATCTCTGCCGCTATTTTCTTACGCCGGTCGGTCGTGATTGAATGGATGGATTCGTCACTGATTTTCAGGTCGGTATCGAGATTACGGGGATAATATTTCGGGTCGGGCAGAGAGCGGTAGGTATCTTCGGCCAGGAATTTCGTGGACGCCACGGCCTGCTCGATCAGGTTATTGATCGCGTCTTTGTTCAGATTATTGGTGGTATGTTCGGAAAAGCGGTTATCCACATAGATTTGCAGGTTTAGAGAATTCTTCGTGGAGTCTTTGAGTGTTTCAAGTTTTTTGTCGCGGTACTCGAAGTTGCGTTCCCGCTGATGGGAGATGGATGCCGCCGCCTGCTGAGCGCCGGCTTTAAGAGTTTGATCGATGGTCCACTGGGCCAGGTTGAGTCTTTCTTTAGTTGTCATCTTATGTGTATGCCCTCAGCATGCCTAAGCTTCGCGTAGGCATGCCACCCTGAGAGTTTAGACGCCGCCGACGGTGATGGCGGAGACCTTGACGGTGGGCAGGCCGTGGGAAACGGGTATCCACTGGCTGTTTTTACCACAGGTCCAGCCGCGTCGGTCGATTTTCAGGTCGTCGGCCACCATAACGATTTTTTTAAGGACGTCCGGACCGTTGCCGATTACATTTATATCTTTAACCGGCGCCGTGAGTTTTCCGTCCTCGATGAGGCGCCCGGATTTAACATAAAAGGTAAAGTCCCCGGCTCCGATCCAGACTTCGCCGTTGCTGAAGGATTCAGCGTACAGGCCTTTTTTGACACTTTTGATAATTTCTTCCGGTTTATGTGGGCCGGGCAGCATATAGGTGTTGCGCATGCGGGGCATGGGCATATGTCGGAATGACTGCCGGCGTCCGTTGCCGGTCGGTTTTACCTTGTAGAAGTTGGCACTGATCCGGTCATGCAGATAGCTGCGCAGGATGCCGTCCCGGACCAGAAAGGTTTTTTCGGTATCATTGGCCTCGTCGTCGATATTAATGGAGCCGCGATAGTTGGGCTGAGTTCCATCGTCCACAATAGTGACAAACGGTTCGGCTACTGATTTACCGATT
>JAFGHE010000044.1 GCA_016930295.1 Sedimentisphaerales bacterium | reverse complement strand
TGTTCACGCCCTGTACTCTCACCATTCTGGGTGTCATCATGTTCCTGCGTTTCGGGCAGGTAGTGGGCAATGCCGGAATCTGGTACGGACTGTTAATCGTTCTCATGTCCAAGACCGTCACGACTCTCACGGCCCTGTCACTTTCGGCCGTGGCCACCAACACCCGGGTCAAAGGCGGAGGCGCTTATTTCCTTATCAGCCGCTCCCTGGGAGTGGAATTCGGCGGAGCGATCGGGATGGTGTTTTACCTGTCCCAGGCTATTTCCGTCGCCATGTATGTCATTGGTTTTACCGAAGCCCTGACCGCCGTGGCGCCCCTGCTGGAGCATCATTTCCGACTCACCGCGTCCATGGTGAATATTGCCGTTTTCGTATGTGTATTTATCGGCGCCGGCTGGACTATCAAGGTCCAATACGGAATTTTAGCCCTCCTGTTCTGTGCCATAGTAAGCTTCGTCCTGGGCGCTATCGGACACTGGGACACCGCCCAGTTGACCGCCAATTTGAAACCTGCCTATAGCGAAGGCCAGAGCCTGTGGACCATGTTTGCCCTGTTCTTTCCCGCGGCCACGGGGATTATGGCAGGCGCCAACATGTCGGGCGACCTGGAAAATCCGGCCCGTTCCATCCCGCGGGGAACGTTATGGGCCATCGGGACGACCGCCCTGATCTATGCCGGATTCGCAGTCCTGCTCGGCAGCAGCAGTAGCCGCCAATCACTCCTGACCAATAATATGATCGTCGCCGACCGGGCACTCTCATCCCTACTCATTACCCTGGGTGTCTTTGCCGCCACTCTCTCATCAGCTCTGGGCAGCCTGATGGGCGCCCCACGCATCCTGCAGGCCCTGGCCCGTGACCGTATCTTTCCGTTTCTGCGTATCTTTATTCCCGGCAGCGGACCTTCGGACGAGCCGCGCCGGGCCACCATCATCTCTTTTATTATTGCCGAACTGGGGATCCTATTTGGAGACTTGAACGCTATCGCCCCCATCATCACCATGTTCTTCATGATTACCTACGGCTCACTTAATTTTGCCGCCTTTCAGGAGGGAGTCAGCGGCAATCCCAGCTATCGTCCGACCTTCCGATTCTGCCACTGGAGCATATCTTTAGCCGGCGCGATCGCCTGTTCCATCGCCATGCTGTTAATCGATCCGGTCTGGGCAGTAGGCGCCACTCTGGTTATGATCGCGATCTATCGCTACCTGAAGAAACAAGAGATTCGTTCCAGTTGGGGCGACCTCCATAGCGGCGCTACCCTGGAACGGGTACGCCGGGGACTGCTCCGCCTGGAACAGGAAAGCTACCATCCCAAGAACTGGCGCCCCACTATCCTGGCGCTCGGAATGCACAAAGAAGAACGTCTGGCTCTGGCGGTTATGGCCAAATGGCTTTCCGGATATAACGGGCTGCTGCTCCTGGGGCAGGTTATCACCAGTGACGATCAGGATGTCCCGGACCGGCACGCCCGCGCTCGGCGTATGCTCCGCAAACGGATCGCTGAATTTGATCTGGATGCCTTCCCCGCCGTAACCATTGACTCGGATTACACCAGCGGTATTCTCTCTCTGGTTCAGTGCAGCGGCGTGGGCGCCATCCGACCCAATCTGGTGCTCTTCAACTGGCCTGACAATCCTGCCGAGCATGAAACGTTACTGGATCACATGAGCCGGATCAGCCAACTCGGACGCAGTGTCGCTGTCCTGCGCTACCAGAAACTCCCGGAAGAGGATATATGGGAGATTCCTCCCGGACCCATCGACGTCTGGTGGCTGGGCATGGGAAACGGCACCCTCATGCTGTTACTGGCACACCTGCTCAGACATAATCAGGGCTGGCGCAACCATACTATCCGTCTGATTCGTATGATCGCCGATGAAGCCGGATGCGATGAAACACGCCTTTATCTGGATGAACTGGCCCACGAAGCCCGAATCACCGTCGAAAGCCTCGTAATTGTCGGTGAAAATTTCCAAGAGATCCTCCCCCAGACCAGCCGGCAGGCCGCCTTGTGTATCCTGGGTATGAATAATCCCCAGGAACTAAATGATGATTTCTTCACTAAAATGGATTCACTCACTCAACAGTTACCCCGTATCCTCCTGGTCCACAGCGCCGGCGATATGTCACTGGAAGTCTGACATGAAATCATTACAAATGGGTGGCATCGCTTGTCTGCCGAAGGCAAACAAGCGATGTGTAAAACAACTCTTAACCTGATAATTCTCTATCAGATAAAAACAGTGTCTCATAAACTTCACTTCAGTTATATATGATAAATGAAGACCCGACCCTATTTCCCTCCCCTGGTTTTTCCTGTTTATGTTTTAATCGCTTTCATCAAAATACCGGTCAACTCCTCTTCTGACAACTGAACCGGATTGCCCTTCATGCTGCTGGCTTTTTGACTCTTGGCAACAACTTCCGTTATATCCACCTGCTTCAATCCAAACTCAGCCAGTGATTCAATTTGCAGGTCTGCGCAAAGCTGACCTACCCAGCTAATCCCGTCTTCGGCCAGAGCGTCAGGATTGCCGGTAAGGATTTGGGCAATTTCATGATAGCGTACTATCGCCGGGGAATCAGATGCCCGCTGTTGTAAGGCCCTGATATTAGCCTCCATAATATATAGCAGCAGCCGGGCACAGATCATGCCGTGCGGCGCATTAAACATTCCTCCCAGCGGCCCGGCAAAACCATGGACCGCTCCCAGACCGGCATTGGCCAGGGCCAGGCCGCCCAACAGGCTCGCCAGCGACATATCCTCGCGCGCCTCTTTATTTGTTCCATCTTCATAGGCCCGTCGCAGTGACCGGCCTGCCCGTTTGAGTCCCTCCCGGCAAAATCCATCCGTAAACGGGTTGGCCCTGATACTGACATAAGGTTCTATCAGTTGGGTCAGAGCGTCCAGCCCCGTAGAGGCCGTCACCGCCGGCGGCATGCTATAAGTCAGTTCCGGATCAACCACCGCCACCTGAGGCAGCATCCATGCACTTCGCATACTGACCTTGACCTTATACTCCGGCACGCTCAGCACCGCATTACGCGTTACCTCAGTACCGGTCCCGGCCGTGGTGGGAACCGCAATAAAAGGTGCGGAATGTTTCTGCAATCGCTGTCCCCGCCCCACCACCTCCAGATAATCTTCCAACGCCCCCTCATTGGTCAGCATCGCTGCCACCGCCTTGCCGGCATCAATGACACTGCCGCCACCGATGGCGACCACCACGTCACACTGCTGCCCACGCGCCTGCTCCGCCGCCCGGGCCACCAACGTCGTACTCGGCTCACCCGGCACACCAAACACCACGCAGGGAATCCCCTGACTATGTATCTGTTCAATCATCGCTCCCGACCGATCCAGACTCCTGCCCGTTACTATAAATGCACGCCTGCCCCACCCACTCACTAAAGGAGCAACTTCTTTGACCGTCCCGGCCCCAAAAATAATCCGCCCCGCCGTGGTAAACTCAAATCTCATAATCCATTTCCAATATCACTTATCCGGGGGGCATGCTCACGCCATAGTCTGAGCAATGCGAAGACTATGGTTTGAGCATGGGGAACTACCATCCCGCTTCATCCGGAAACACATTCGCGTACTTCACACTCGAACGCGGCTCAGCCATCATATCCTCCACCATATCGCGCCACTTCTGATAATGTGCCGTCTCCTTATGACGGGCCGGATCGTCCGCCGTGCGATATACCTCCACCAGCACAAACCGCGTCGGGTCATCCTGCTGCTGAATCACATCAAACCGCGCGATCCCCGGCTCCCGTACACTCTGCTGCGCATTCTCCACCGACGCCGCCCTGAACGCCTCCACCTGGTCTTCCTTGACATGAACCAATACATGGACAATCAACATAAAAAGTCCTCCAGACTATTAATAAACTTTTTCTATTTCGAAATACTATTCAAAATTAAAAGTATGATGGTCTCAAACTATTGACCAATGGTCAGGGTACGTACTTCACAATACAAATTTAAATAAGGTATCCGTGACAATCCGTAAAATCCGTGTCATCCGTGTGCTATCAACCGGAACCTATTCACTGACCCGCTATCTATTCCATCGGATGAATCGTCATCCCCTTTTCCACGGGCCCGCAATCGTCCAGAGGCTGGCAGTAGGATATTTTTTCTTTGACCCGGACCACCTCGATTTTGCCCACTTCGGTCATATCCACATCCAGCACCTCGCCGGTATCCTCGTCCACCAGTTCTTCCACACTGCCGACTACAAACACCTGGCCCACGCGCACACCTTCACGCTGACCGCGGTTAATGATGATACTATCCGGCTTGGCCAGGGACACCGTGCCTTCCCAGGGAATATCATCCAGTTGCTTAATCAGGTAATCAACCGCCTGCACCACCGCATCCTGACACGCCTTGCCCACATTATCGATCTTGTGCCCGTCGGCATTGCCGGTCAGCCCCCCCAGTCCGCTACCGAAGTAACCTATCCCCGCATGCGTTCGATCCGATTTACCTATAATATCCGTGGAAGCCTTCACCTGTCCTGTCTCGGAATCCACCATGTAAATCGTCATATTAATCTCCGCCTTATCCTTGGATCCTCCCAGTCTGATACCTTTAATGCTGATGCCGCCGCCACCACCGGTAGTTGTACCCTGCACGTGGGTGATAACGCCTTTAACCAGTATCTGGGCGGGAGTCATCCGGCCTATTTTCGGCGCCTTCTTCCCTTGAGCCGTCCGGCCCGTGGCCACAAAATCCTGCTCATTCATGGCCTCTTCCCGCATCTCCTTGTCACCCAGTACAATAAACCAACCCGATTTCTGCAGGGCATCCGTCAGCATCTCCACAAAACCGTCTCCCACATTCCAGTTCCAGCTCCAATTCCCCTTATTCTCAAAACTGGTCACCGTAATGGAATACCGCAAATTCCCCTTGGGCCGCTCCTTGGTGGGAAAGATATCATCAATCACCATAGCCACCGGAAATTCCTTGCCGCCCACATAATAAAGCGTACCCCACACATAAACACCCATATCCTTTTCCCAGGTCTTACGGATCTGCTCGCCGGTGCCGTAATTCTTATACATATCCATGACCGGGGAATCCTTTAACAGATACCCGTCAATCTTATCGTCCTCGTCCTCCTTGGTCTTGCCGGGCCGGCGTAAATCAATCGCCGCATATTTATCGATCGTTATCCCTTTATCCTCAAGTCTATAGGGTCGATGGGTGATCTCTCCCAAACCCACCTGGACCAGCACCGTCTTCTCGTCATATTCTTCCTGCTTGGCTTTTTTTAAATCTTCTAATTCAATCTCCTCATATGCCTTGATCTCCCGGCCCAATAAATCACCTCCCATAATAAGCAAAACAAAAGCCACCAGGCTCGACATAACAGATTTGAATACTCTTTCTTTAATCATTTGCTGTCCTCCATGATATAACATGTTTTTAAGATAACCGTATTTCCACTTTGACACCTTATGCCGTATAACTGTCGTCTTGACTCTAAGAACACTGTTTTAGTACTGATAACTAAGTTTACATTTTTATTATCGGCTGTTTGGATATTTTATTGAATATATAGCACATCTTTTTTACTGACAACCCTTTTTCTTAATAGACTGCTAAAAAACACCTTAGACGTTATAGAAACTTCCCGGGAAAAATCCCTCAAATCAAGTTGAACTAATAATTACTATGCTATTTATACCGACCGGTCGGTTTTAAATAGTCATAATAAAAGGCCGACGGTGTAAAGAGACAGTACTACCGTCGGCGGAAGCGCCGCGAAAGGAGATAAAACGCTTCATTAATATTCTAATATTTTTGGATAGAGCAAGTCAATAGATATTCGCCCTTTCCCGGATTAATTCCCGCTCCCCTGAAAAACACCCTGCCAAATACAGGGAAAAAACCATATCTGTCGAAAATACAGGCAATTACGATTATACGGATTATTATTGTCCTATAAAAAATCCTTCTAAATCACTATACAATACTGGGTTTTCGCAAAGAAAACTCAGAAATTATTCACAATTTTTTTAAAAATTTCCCCGCGCTGCTGGAAATTTCTAAACATATCGTAACTTGCACATGCAGGAGACAAAAGCACCAACATCCCCGCCCGAGCCGCTTTTCTGGCTTTTTCCACCCCTGATTCAAAATTATCCGCCTTGATAATCGCAGGGTCTCCTTCACCGGACAACTCCTTATACTTTTCCAGTAAAGCCGTTAAGGAATCTCGTACCTGACCCAATACTATAACTGTATCAACTCTGCCCACCACCCCTTGCGCCAGCTTATCCAAAGAAATTTTTTTATCATAACCCCCTAGAATAAGTACCTTTGGTTCCGTAAAGGCATCCAGTGCCACTAAAACACTTTCCGGGGTAGTGGCAATGGAATCGTTATAATAACAAACTCCCTCAAACTCCCGGACAAGTTCCAGGCGATGCGGTAATCCTGTAAACCGTTTTAACCGCTCCCGCGCCCGGGCTGGTTCAATTCCAAAGAGTTCCCCCACCGCCATGGCGGCCGCTGCATTCAACCTGTTATGCCGGCCCGGCACCTTCAGTTCAATATCTTCCCAGCCATCCTTTGGATACCAAACGACACTCCCTTTGCCCAGTTCCGCCCACGAAGAGAGGTTCTCCTCCAGGCAATTAATAATCAGATAATCGCCCTCTCCCTGATAACGAATAATATTCTGTTTGGCCCTGACATAGGCCTCCATGGTCCCATGCCAATCAAGATGATTCGGCGCAATATTTGTCACTACCGCCACGTGAGGACTCATGTGCAATCCAGCCAGATCAAGCAATTGAAAGCTGCTCAATTCCAACACCACCATATCATCAGCCCCAATCTCATCGAGGTAATTAAGCAGACTCCCCTGACCGATATTCCCTCCAACCCATACCTTGAAACGCTCTTCCAGCACCTCACCTGTCATTGCCGTGGTCGTACTTTTGCCATTACTGCCGGTCACACCGGTCATACGGGCCGGACATTGGCTGAAAAAAATATTCATTTCCGAGGTAAGGGGAACCTGGTGTTCTCCGGCAACCTTCAGCCACGGCGAATCTCTGGGCACCGCCGGATTGACTACGATAATATCATTCTGTTCGAAATCCGCTTGCCGATGACCGCCTAAATGAAATTGCAGATCCAGACCCTGTAACTGATCAATCGATTCAGCCAGATCTTCTGCCTGGCACAAATCGGTAACCGTAACCTTCGCCCCCTGCCGGGCGAGATACCGGCTGACACCAACTCCGCCCCCAAACCGACCCAGGCCCATTACCAGGACATGTTTCCCCTTCCAATCATCGAAGAAACGGCTTGTATACATATCACAATAACCGAAATAAACGGCAAGGATTACAGTGTAATTTACGTCCCGTTTAACATGGACTTGTTACACCCATTACTGATGTGCGGCGGCCGTGGTTAGCTGTACTTTCATATCCAGGCATGCCTGTTCGATACATTTCTCCCAGTCATCTCCGAACTGCTCGGCATAACGAGGTTCATTATAAGCATAAATAATGCTCCGTGACGCACTGATAAGGGCGCCACTGCCGTCTTCTTTACAGAATTGCAGACAATCGGCCGGACTGGCCCCTTGCGCACCCAGACCAGGAACCAGGAACAGAATATGAGGATATTGTTCCCGAAGTTGTTTGGCCTGTTCTGCCGCTGTGCCGCCCACGACCATACCTATATTACTTAAACCGGAAGTTCCCATCCGACCGGGCTCTAAAGCTAAAGTGGCCACCTGCTCGGCCAGAACCTCAAAAAAACGCTTCCCATCCGCATTGGCAAAATCCTGTAATACCTCTGCCGAGGGATTACTGGCTCTCACCCAAACGAAAATCCCCTTGCCTTCCTCCAGCGCAACATCAGCAAACGGGCCAATCCCGTCAAGACCGGCAAAACCATTAATCGTTATGGCATCAGGAGATACCAGCCAATCCATATCAATAAACTCAGGATTCTTCAGATGAGCCTGGGCATAGGCTTGTGCGGTCGTACCTATATCACCCCGCTTGACATCGCCGATGACCTCCACTCCCAGGTTATCCGCCTCCTGAATCAGGGAATAATAATTCTCGATCCCTTCCCAGTAATATTTTTCAAAAAAGGCACTGTTTATTTTAACCGCAGGTACTAAAGGACTTACAATCCGAAGCACCCGCGTGCTAAACTCAAAAATCGCATCCAGAGCCGCGGCCAGATCCATCTCATCATTGAGATCTTTACGCTCAGTTAACTTTTTCGGAAGTCGTGAATACACCGGATCTATCCCTACACAAAGACACGAACCCTTCTCT